>NZ_JBQAHM010000004.1:0-393629 GCF_051916885.1 Bacillus cereus group sp. MYBK14-1
ATATGTATCGAAGTTGTTCCTCCCTAATTTATAAGACATTCCCCAGTGTCTTAAAGCAGCTTCCATCCCTAATTAAATTGACATAAATTGTCCCCTTCCTTGACCATCTTATATATGATGGTCTTATTTTTTGTCTTTCTATCTTTTATTTAAAACTCCCCCTCTCTTTCACCCTATGTTCACATGAGAGTCACACCTACCTTTTATAGTATATGTATCGAAGTTGTTCCTCCCTAATTTATAAGACATTCCCCAGTGTCTTAAAGCAACTTCCATCCCTAATTAAATTGACATAAATTGTCCCCTTCCCTTGACCATCCTATGTGATGGTCTATTTTATTTTCCAAACACAAAATCAGTCTATCTAGACTTAAACAAAAACGAAAAATTCAGAAAATATTGTCAAATCAGGTATTTTTTCGGTATAATTACTTTAGAAAGAAATTTCGCAAAAACAAAAGGGGGGATTTTATTGAAACAAACAAAAGCAATCTTAATCGCATTATTTCTAGGTCTAGTTGTTGGACTCACTCTAAATTTAGCTGCTCCATCTATCTTTGAGCCACTAAATCAATTTGTGTTCAACCCAATTGGTCAATTGTTTATTCGACTTATTAAAATGCTAGTTGTTCCTGTTGTGTTCATTTCTATCGTACTTGGTGCTGCCGGCCTTGGAGATCCGAAACAACTTGGAAGAATCGGTTTAAAATCAATTTCATTCTTTCTCGTAACAACTGCGGTTGCCATCTCTATAGCGGTTACATTTGCACTTATTATAAAACCAGGAGCTGGCGGTAATTTTAAAACAGAAGGTCTTAAGTATGAAGGTGCAAAAACTGAAACATCTTTCGTCGACACATTGCTAAATATCGTACCAGATAACCCAGCAAAAGCGATGGCTGACGGAAACATGTTACAAATCATTGCCTTTGCCGTATTGATTGGACTCGGTATAGCTATTTTAGGAAAACGAGTTCAAGGTATCCATTCATTACTTGAACAGGGCAACGAATTAATGATGTATCTTGTTAATCTCGTTATGAAATTAGCCCCAATTGGAACATTCGGTTTGCTCGCTTCATCCGTTGGTAAAATGGGGCTTGCAGGCGTCGCTGCGATGTTCAAGTATATGATTGTCGTTATGTTAGTACTCATTATTCACGGGGTCTTTGTATATGGCGGCTTATTAAAGGTATTAGCAAAAGAAAGTATTGTTCGTTTCTTTAAACATTTCGGACCAGTAATGGCAATTGGATTTAGTACATCTAGCTCTAATGCATCGCTTCCATTTGCAATGAAAACAGCACAAGATAAGCTTGGCGTTCCAAAAGCGATAAGCTCATTTGTACAACCACTAGGGGCAACTATTAATATGGATGGTACTGCCATTATGCAAGGGGTAGCCACTGTATTTATCGCTCAAGTATACGGAGTTGAACTTACATTACCGCAATTAGCTATGGTCGTATTAACTGCTGTACTAGCTAGTATCGGTACTGCTGGTGTACCTGGTGTTGGACTTGTAATGCTTACAATGGTTTTAAATCAAGTAAATCTACCAGTAGAAGGTATCGCTTTAATTATCGGTATTGACCGTATTTTAGATATGTCTAGAACAGCTGTAAACATTTCTGGTGATGCAATTTGCGCAATGATTGTCGCAAAATCAGAAGAAAAATATAATACGGATCAATCGGCAGCATCTTAAATCAAAAAAGGAGTGATGAATTTCACTCCTTTTTTGATTTACTCCCTTTTTTAGAACGATATTCTTTCCCTTTATTATCATTACCAGTTTCAAATTCAGTGCTAAATTCCTGATTAAACTGGCCAGACTTTGGTGATCCTTGATTACCGCTCCCTTTACTACCGTTACGATTCGTCATATTTCTCCCTCCCTTCCTTGTATTAGTAGTATGGCGCTCTATCTTTTTTCATACACATTTTATTTTTTAACATCTATTACACATGAAAGAAGACCTCCCATATATAAGGAAGATCTTCTATTTCATCACGTAAGCGTTTTCTTGTTTATAATCACTTAAATAAGTTTTTTGGAAATTGAAATCATTACATTCATTTCATCTTCTGAAAGTGCAGAGAATCTTTCTTGTAAATATTGTTTTTTCGCATCTTCCATTTTCGCAACTAAATCTTTCCCTTGTTCTGTAATCTCTAAATACACAACTCGGCGATCTGATGTAGAACGTGAACGAGTTACAAAACCTTTATTAATTAATTTTTCTGTAACAGCTGTAATATGACTATTCGACACATTTAATTCATTTGCTACACGCGATACCATTTCTTTATTCGTACGATTTAATATTCTCAGGACGATGAATTCATTCCACGGTATGTAACCACCAAATATTTTTCCGATATCATTACGCAATGTGCGAAACATAGCAAACACATTTGTCGATAGTTCTTCCATTAATTGCTCTCGATTTTGAGACAACTTTGACAGCTCCTTTTATTTCATTTAGTTAAATAAAAACCTTATTAATAATTTTACATGAAATCTTACTTTTTGTCACCTTATTTTCCCATAATTCGTAGTTTTTTAATATGTATTTCATGATAAAATGAAGTTAACTTCCAGAAAAAAGGGGTATCTTAATGCATGAGGAGGAGAAATTCTCAAATCTCAGCCTAAAAGATAAAACGATTATCATTAGTATTATTGCTCTTTTTCTCATTATAATTTTTGCATTTATATTTTTTGTATATGTAGGAATCTTTCAAATTACAGGTATAGAGTATAGTTCACGTATTGCGTTACTTCTCTTTTTTTTATTAATCACTTTCTTAGACAGTATTACATTTTTCATCTTCAGTTTCTTCAAAGCGCTGCTATATCCACTGACACAAAACATGCCAAATTGGATTTCTATTACTCTTTTCTCATTCATTGAAATTACACTAGATTGGTTCGTCATTCATACTGCTGATGATTGGATAGAAAGCGTACAAATGTCCAACATAGCTGAATTATGTGTCGTACTATTCTTTTTCCTCTTAAATAAATTATTAAGTGACGAGAAAGAGTAAGAATACAAGCTTTTCTATATAAAAATTGGTACAATGAAAGCAAATCTTACTAAAGAGGTGTTAATTATGAACTTACAACAATGGGCTGATAAAGGTATGTCCTTTGATACATATGTGAATGAAATGCAAGTAAACCAATACGAGCTACTACACATTTACAATAACTTTTTAATTCCAAATGAATTACTTCCTGTATTAGAAGAACGTCAAAATGACGGCTGGCGTGTTATCGTATTAACTGCTGATTGGTGTGGCGATGCTCTTTTATGCGTACCTGTTATGAAACGAATTTCTGAAGTTGCAAATATTGAAATGAGTTTATTAATTCGCGACGAAAACTTAGAATTAATGGATCAATATTTAACAAATGGAACAGCACGTGCGATTCCAATCTTTATTTTCATTGATAAAGATGGAAATGAACAAGCCGTCTTTGGACCACGCGCTCCAAAAGTACAAGAATTAGTAACTTCAATGCGCGCTACATTACCCGAAAAAGAAGATCCAACATTCGAAGAAAAACAAAAAGAAATGTATGCTAATTTCCGTGCTACATTAGCTGATGATACTTCTCTTTGGGAGCATGTAATGGAAAATATGGTGGAAAAAATAGTAAAATAAAAAAACCTGCCGAGCTCGGCAGGTTTTTTTATTACATAATGAAGAAATAGAATACCGCAGCTAAAATAAAACGATAATAAGCGAACGGTGTTAGTTTCACACGAGATAATAATTTCAAGAATGAAACAATTGCAAGCATCGCAACAACGAATGCAGTTACAAATCCTGTTACAAATAGCGTTATATCTGCTGAGCTTAATACATCCCAGCTTTTAATTAAATCTAATCCACTTGCAGCTACCATCATCGGTACCGCTAAAATGAACGTATATTCAGCTGCCGCTGTATGCGACACGCGAGCTAATAAACCACCACTGATTGTAGAACCAGAACGAGAAAATCCTGGCCAAAGAGCTAAACATTGAAACATTCCAATTGTAAATGCCTGTTTATATGTGATTTCATCTAACGTTCTTGCTGTACTTGGTTTCGAAAACTTCTCAGCAACAATCATTAAAATACCACCGGCTACTAAGCTAATAACAACTGGTCCTGGACCAAATAAAACCTCTTTAATAGTGCTATGGAATAACACGCCAAGTATCCCAGCAGGAATCATCCCGATAATAATATGTAATAAATTTAACGATGGTCCGTCTGTTACTTTACCTATTCCAACTAACGACCATAGACGCTTCCAAAATATAACAACAACTGCTAAAATCGATCCCAATTGGATAACAACTTCAAAAACTTTCGCTCTCTCATCGTCAAATCCAATTAAATGTCCTGTTAAAATCATATGTCCTGTTGATGATACTGGTAGAAACTCTGTTAACCCTTCAACAGCACCCATGATTAAACCAATTAACCAATCAGCCACAAGTAGTGCCTCCTTAATAACAAATAATATGTAATTTTTTCACACCTTACCATAATACCTTATCCCTTTTCAAAGTGCATCCTTTTTTTATTGGCTTCATATGTTATAGGCGCGTATTTCTTTTCTAATCTTTGATTAAATTGTATGATAGTAAGAGTTTGTTTTTTTATACGGAAAGGGGATTTTATGAAAGAAACTACTTCATTCTCACAAAAGTTAAAGCAATTTGTATTACTATTTTTTCCGATTTTCGTAACACAAATGTCATTATTTGCGATGAGTTTTTTTGATACAACGATGTCAGGACATGCAAGTCCAACTGATTTAGCAGGTGTTGCAATTGGAACAAGTATATGGATTCCAGTTAGTACGGGGTTAACAGGAATTTTAATGGCTACTACTCCCATTGTTGCACAGCTCGTTGGATCCAAGAAAAAAGAGGACGTTCCCCACGTTGTCATACAAGCAGTTTATTTAGCAATTTGTGCTAGCTTCGTTGTTATCCTCATCGGTTTTTTCGTCGTTTCACCTATTTTAAATGGCATGCGCTTAGAAGAACCTGTGGAACGTATTGCAGCGCAATTTTTAAGTATTATCGCAATAGGAATTATACCTTTATTCACTTACACTGTTTTACGTGGATTTATTGATGCATTAGGAAAAACTCGAACAACGATGATTATTACATTATTATCATTACCAATTAACGTAATATTAAATTACCTATTAATTTTTGGTAACTTCGGTTTCCCAAAGCTTGGTGGTGTCGGAGCAGCAATTGCTTCCACTGCAACATATTGGTGCATTTTAATTATTACAGTCATTATTATTCAGACGAAAGAGCCTTTTGCCTCTTTCAACATTTTCAAACAATTATACCGACCTTCTCTTTCGAGTTGGAAAGCATTCTTAAAACTTGGCGTCCCTATCGGATTTGCTATCTTTTTTGAAACGAGTATTTTCGCTGCGGTAACGCTCATGATGAGTAATTTTAGTACGACAACTATTGCAGCTCACCAAGCAGCTATGAACTTTGCTTCCTTGTTATATATGACTCCGCTAAGTTTAGCAATGGCAATGACTATTGCGGTCGGATTCGAAGTTGGAGCAAAACGTTACGATAATGCAAAACAATACGGATTGATTGGAATTGGATTAGCCCTTGCCTTTGCTTTATTATATTCGATTCTTCTCTACTTCTTTGATGATCAAATTGCTTCTATTTATACGACAGATGCAAAAGTTCATCATTTAGCAAAAGAATTTCTTATCTTTGCAATTTTATTTCAAATTTCAGATGCAATTGCAACCCCTGTACAAGGAGCTTTGCGTGGTTATAAAGATGTAAATGTTGCTCTAATTATGACTTTAATTGCTTATTGGATAATAGGTCTACCACTAGGTTACATATTAGCGACGTATACAGAATGGGCCGCGAAAGGCTATTGGATCGGTCTTATTATCGGTCTAGCATTTGGCGCTGCCTTCCTACTTATCCGTCTCTTTCAAGTACAACGAAAATATACAACACAAAACAGCCGCTAATAATAAAGCGGCTGTTTTCTTTATGCATATTTTTTCTTGTAACGTATAATATAATGAAAAAGAAAGGTGGGTACATATGGACGACAAAGAAAAAAAGCAATCATTCGATGAAGAATTTGCCCCTGAAATTTCACCTGGATATCGGCAAGATGTACATAAGCCACCTAAATATAAAAACACTTCGTTTTTAATGGGCATTACCATTTTCGCTGCTGTATTACTCATACTTATCATTTTCGTTTATTTTTGATGAAAGGTGGCCTATTATATGAAGAAACAAGATTCCAATCGTTCAAAAAGAACTGTTAAAACACAAAAAGGATATGCAGGAGATTCTGTTCATACTCTTAAACAAGTCGAGCAAGGGAATTTATATATTGCTCAAAAAGAACTTGGTCAACAAAATGAAAATCTTTAAAGGCCCTTTATTCCTTGAGGGCCTTTTTATTCCGCATTAAGTAATACACCCTCAAATGTTCTATTGAGCAATGAATTTCCTTTATTGTACGCGCTGCTTTTGTTCTAGCACCATAAAAATATTATTAACCTTTACAATTTTCACTTCATAATTCAATTTCATTTCGCTTCTCTTACCATTTTCAGTACCCGCAACGTACGCTACAGCTTGATAAAGAAAACTCTCATCGGTCTCTTCACGTATCTCCTCGCTTGTAAATTTATACTCTAAATCTCGAAAACGATTTGGATAATAATTTTCCATTAATTGTTCATACCCTCTATTTAAAAATATTTCTTCACCTTTTCGTTTCACATCTTCTTTATTATTAAACTCAAACACTGATAGTTGTTCAGTCACAAAATGCTCTCCTACCTTTTTCATTTCATTATGAGTTAAATTTTCTATACTTTTGTTCTTTAATTCCTTATTTAACTCGTACTGATCAATCGGTTTAAAGGTAGCAAAAACCTCCTCTTTATATGACCAAAACAATACAAAAGCGATACATAGAGAAATGATTAACAGTCTTTTTTTCGTAATACTCCCGCCCTTCTTCATAATAATAGATATATTTTAACATATAGAAAGAAAATTCTGATATCATAAAATAGAATAACTTAACTCAGAAACGAGGAACAATTATGGACTCTTACAAACATTATATAAAAGAAGCTTTGCCTAATCTTTCTATACATTCATATAAACAAAATGAAGAAGGATGGGATAATGTAGCAGTTATAGTAAATGATGAGCTACTGTTTCGTTTCCCGCGAAAACAGGAATATGCGATGCGAATTCCGTTAGAAAAAGAACTATGCGCAATTCTCACTCAATCACTACAAGAAATCGAAGTTCCACAATATCACCTAATTTATAAAAATGAATCTGATGAGGTTCCTCTTTGTAGTTACTATACTCTCATTCATGGTGAACCATTAAAAACAGAAACAGTTGCCACGCTGGAGGATACAGAGCTGAAAGCAATTATTACACAATTAGCTACTTTCCTTGCGGTACTACATAGTATTCCTTTACACCAAGTTACAACGCTATGTTTCCCTATTGAAAAAACATGTACCTACTGGAAAGAGCTACAAACAAAATTAAACCAATATCTCACTACTAGCCTTACTTCATTACAGAAACTAGCCTTAAATCGCTTATTTGAAAATTTCTTTGCATGTTTAGCTACATCCACTTTTCAAAACACAATCATTCACGCTGATTTTACTCATCATCACATTTTATTTAACAAGCATAACAAAAGCATTTCAGGTGTTATCGATTTTGGTGATGCGCAAATTGGCGATCCTGCTTTTGATTTTGCAGGACTATATTATGATTTCGGAGATGAGTTTACTACATCTGTATATGAACAGTACAGTACACTTATTTCTCATCATGATCCATTACTCATTCATCGTATTACTACCTTTTATCAATACAGTCCTTTACTACATAATATTATTTATAACTTTGAGTCAGAGAATGAACTCGAATTCATTACAGGCACAGAACAGCTAAAAACGATATTACAGGGATGAGATTACATTCTCTCCCTATATACTCTCTCCTCGTACATCATTAACTTTTTATCCATTTCAACAATAACTTTATACAATTGAAACGCCTGTAAAATTTGCAGTTGAATTTCAAAAGGAGCATTTTGTTCTTTTAACCATTGAAATACTTTTGTTTCATCTTTCATTGATTATTCCTCCCTTTATTCTGCTATTTGTGGGTAGCCCGATTAATGAGGGCTGATAATCAGTGGGTGATTGACAAAACCCCCACTGATTAAAGTTTCACTTTATTAAAATCTGCTACAAATATACCGTAAATGATGAAAAGCTTTTCATGTCAATAACAAAAAAGGATGCAAAGTTGCATCCTTTAATGAACTATATTTTTCTTCTGTTTCGCTTCTGTCTTTACTTCTTCCCCTTGGCATTCACTACGAAACGCACAACTTATACACTCAGAACGAAAATGACGCTCTGTATAATGCTCAGGTTGCTCTAACATTTCTTTCATTCTAGATAAATCAGCCATTCCAGTTATAATATCTTCCTGTTTCGGAATGTACTCATACTTAGTTCCTTCTATTAAATTAATAACTTCAATTTTTCCTGGAAGAACTCCGAAAGCTTTATAACTGAATACTGTCATTAGCTTCTGACAAAGAGCAAGCATTTCCTCATCTGCATCGACAACATACTTTTTAATTACAAACGACTCAGCACTCCACTCACCAACTTCAAATGTCAATGACATGTGGACACCTAACTCTTCCATATATGTTTGAAACTTCTCGTATAAAAACAATGGTGGTGTCTGACTATCATCCTTTTCAACGAACTGTAATAAGTGATCCGTTAGCTTCGCTAATACAATATAGTACTCCGTCTTCGAAGCAAACATATTAATCCTTACTTTTTTCCAATACTTTTCTATTAATATTAAAAGTACAATTTTCGTTTGTTGACCCGCAGGTAGCGTGTAATACTCGTTAATAATTTGATTGACAATCATTTGTGCTATTTGTTGCCATTCAAATGAAGAAGGTTCTCTTCTTTTTATGTGACGAAAATAAAATTTATGCGGACAACGCATAAAATCATACAAATGATAATCTGTCATCGTTTTGATTGAGATTTTCTCATGCACTTGCTCTTCATCTCCCTTCTGCCATTAAGAAAGGTGTTTTACAAATTCAGCTCCAAACTGTAAACATTTTTCTACATCTTCATCTTCTGGCGTTAATTCTACTTTTAGTCCTTCTAACACAACTGCTGCCCCGCGCTCTTGTAGCTTTTCTATTAAAATGTCAACTGCCACTCCGTATTTCGGATAAGCCGAATCACATGATCCGAATACTGCCGCTTTTTTCCCAGTTAAATCAATAGAATCCATTGCATCATAAAAATCTAAGAAATCATCAGGAAGATCGCCATCTCCCCAAGTGTATGCACCTAAAATAATTCCATCATACTGTTCTAATATAGAAGCTTCTGGTGAATCCATAATATCAATAACTTCAATTTCATTTTCTGTTTCACGAATTACGCCGGCAATATGGTCAGCCATTTCCTCTGTATTTCCACTCATACTTGCAAAAATCATTACTAACTTACTCAACTGAACCTCTCCCTTTACTTTGTATCTCTTTTTCTGTTTGAATGCTCTTCTTCTCATCTACATATTCAGACCGAATTACATTTCTTTGCCATTCCATATGCTGATCAACATCTTTATTTTTATCTTTTAATCCCCTCCGCAGAAGGTGAAAATTCTTTCTCATTAACATGTCGCATCCATTCTATTGATAATAATTATCAATTCCAACTATATTTAGATTAATTGACATTGATTATCAATGTCAATAACTATTTTTAAAAAAATGATTAAAATGTACAAGCTTGTCCGTTAGCTATTCATATACTATGAATGAGCATAGTTCTTTCTCAGCCCTCTCTGACGGAAAGAAATAAAAGCAACTGCAATAGAGTGCAGTTGCCTTTTTTTGTTTTTCTATGATTTTAGTAATCTTATAGTCGTCTCTAAAAATAGCTCCACTCCACAAATTAATGCTGATTCATCCAAGTCAAATTTCGGATGATGATGTGGATAACAAGTATATATATTTTCATTACCTGTTCCTAATTTAATGAAACAACCAGGTGCTTTTCTTAAATATGCTGAAAAATCTTCTCCACCCATAGAAGGTTCAAGCTTCACAACACGCTCATTCCCAAACAAATGTAGTGCACTTTCTTCTACTATTTTCGTAATATATTCATCATTAATAACCGGATCATATCCATATCGATACGTATATGTATACGATCCTCCATGTGCTTCTGTAATTCCTTTCACAATTTTCTCGATTTTCCCTTCTGCTTCCACCCTCAATGCTTGATTAAATGAACGAACAGTTCCCATTAAAGTTGCTGTACTAGGAATAATATTGTCAGCCGTTCCCCCATGAAATTGTGTAACTGAAACAACCCTTTGCATAAAAGCACTTGTATTTCTTGATACGATATGTTGTAGATTTGTAATAATCTGTGCTCCGATAGCAATAGGATCTATCGTTTCTTCTGGTCGCGCCGCATGTCCTCCTTTGCCTTGAATCTCAACTGTAAATACGTCTGGAGCTGCCATCATCGGTCCATATGCAATTCCTATCTTTCCACTCTCAAGTCCTGACATAACATGTAAACCTATTACATAATCAACACCGTCCATTACACCTGCCTCAACCATTTCTTGTCCCCCGCCTGGATACACCTCTTCTGCGTGCTGAAAGAATAGACGAATCTCACCTGCAAAATCTTCCTTTATATTTGATAACACCTCTGCTGTGCTTAATAAAATAGCTGCGTGAGCATCGTGCCCACATGCATGCATCATTCCTTTATTCACAGATGTATAAGATTTACTTGTCTCCTCTTGAATTGGCAAAGCGTCTATATCAGCTCGAATCGCAATTACTTTCCCTTGCTTCACACCTCTTTTAATTGCTAGTACACTATATTTCGTCGGTCTCGTTACTTCAAAAGAAGAAAATGAGCATAATGTATCATATATAAATTGCGAAGTTTCTTTTTCATGAAATGATAATTCCGGATACTTATGGAAATGCCTTCTCCATTTCACGATATTTTCTTCCGAAATTAGATTCTTCCACACTCTATTCATGATAATTTCCTCCTTTTCAAAAGAACTAGAAATTTAAAAGTTTACTCCGTCTTAAATGATTAATAAAAACAAACACTGTATTTTTACGTATTCTTATAGTCCACTTTTATGTATTCACACAATCCACTTTCTATTTACATGTCAAACCCATTACAAATTCATGCTGAATGTAATATAATTGCTAAGTTAGGGATTTTCTTTTTTAGTATTTAGTGCTAATATCAGAAAAGAGCCTTTTGACTTATTTTTACCTAAAATGTGGGATTTTGTTTTTTTCACAATAATGTAGGACATGATACCTACAAAGAGCTATTATTTCATTAAGAGAGGGAAAGACATGGAAAGATTAAAAGAGATATGGTCTCGACCACTCACACAATGGGTTGCAAAGACGGTTTATTATCTTGCAATTTTATTTGCATTACTTTGGTTGTATGGATTCCATGATACAAACACAAGTACATTTATTTACAATGAATTCTAGGGTGGGAACGTTATGAAGTTATTAGAACAAATTGAAAAGTGGGCTGCAGAAACGCCTGATCAAACCGCTTTTGTTTGGCGAGATGCGAAAATTACGTACAAACAATTAAAGGAAGATTCTGATGCGTTAGCACATTGGATTTCTTCTGAGTATCCAGACGATCGTTCACCAATTATGGTGTATGGCCATATGCAACCTGAAATGATTATTAACTTTTTAGGATGTGTAAAAGCTGGACATGCTTACATTCCTGTAGATTTATCTATCCCAGCTGATCGTGTACAACGTATTGCTGAAAATTCTGGTGCGAAATTACTTTTATCGGCAACAGCAGTAACTGTAACTGATTTACCAGTTCGCATCGTAAGTGAAGACAACTTAAAAGATATTTTCTTTACTCATAAAGGGAACACTCCAAATCCTGAACATGCGGTAAAAGGTGATGAGAATTTCTACATTATTTACACATCAGGAAGCACAGGTAATCCGAAAGGGGTTCAGATTACTTATAACTGCCTTGTTAGCTTTACAAAATGGGCTGTAGAAGATTTCAACTTACAAACAGGGCAAGTATTCTTAAACCAAGCACCTTTCTCATTCGATTTATCTGTAATGGATATTTACCCATCATTAGTAACAGGTGGTACACTTTGGGCAATCGATAAAGATATGATTGCGCGTCCAAAAGACTTGTTTGCTTCTTTAGAGCAATCGGATATTCAAGTATGGACTTCCACACCTTCTTTCGCTGAAATGTGTTTAATGGAAGCATCTTTCTCTGAGAGTATGCTACCGAACATGAAAACATTCTTATTCTGCGGCGAAGTGTTACCAAATGAAGTGGCTAGAAAATTAATTGAACGTTTCCCTAAAGCAACAATTATGAATACGTATGGTCCAACAGAAGCTACTGTCGCTGTAACAGGTATTCACGTTACAGAAGAAGTGCTTGATCAATACAAATCACTTCCAGTTGGCTATTGTAAATCAGACTGTCGCCTTCTTATTATGAAAGAAGATGGCACGATCGCACCTGATGGTGAAAAAGGTGAAATCGTAATTGTCGGTCCAAGCGTAAGCGTTGGATATTTAGGAAGCCCTGAATTAACAGAAAAAGCATTTACTATGATTGACGGTGAGCGCGCCTATAAAACAGGCGATGCTGGCTATGTTAAAAATGGTCTTCTATTCTATAATGGTCGTCTTGATTTCCAAATTAAGCTGCATGGTTATCGAATGGAATTAGAAGAAATTGAGCATCACCTTCGTGCGTGTTCTTACGTAGAAGGAGCAGTTATCGTTCCAATTAAAAAAGGTGAGAAATACGATTATTTATTAGCGGTTGTTGTTCCTGGAGAACATTCATTTGAAAAAGAATTCAAATTAACATCTGCAATCAAAAAAGAACTCAATGAGCGATTACCAAACTACATGATTCCACGTAAATTCATGTATCAATCTTCTATTCCAATGACACCAAATGGAAAGGTAGATCGCAAAAAATTATTGAGTGAGGTTACAGCATGACCGCATATGGATCATTTTATTTTTTCGCTATAGTGGGCATTTTATTAATACCTACTATCATAGCTGGATTAAAAGGTAAAATGTTGCGCAAATATAATGCCGTTTTAACATTAGTCATGATTGCTATTATCTTCTCAGATAAACCAAAGCAAGCAATGATGCTAGCTGCATTTATTATTTGGCAATATGTCCTTATTAAAGGCTATTTAATTTTAAGAAAACAAAATAATAGTACATTCACATTTTGCATAGCTGTTATTTTATCGATTTTGCCTCTTATTTTGGCAAAAATCGCGCCGTTTGCATCGTTTTTACCTGAGTTAAAACTTGTTGTTTTCCTAGGTATATCTTACGTAACATTCAGAGCAGTTCAAATGGTATTTGAAGTTCGTGATGGTTTAATTAAAGAGCTTTCTTTCTTTAACTTCTGGGAATTCGTTTTATTCTTCCCTGCGATTTCAACAGGACCTATCGATCGTTACCGAAGATTCCAAAAAGATATTCAAAAGCCACCTAGCGCTGAAGAATATCAAAATTTACTATATACAGGACTAAATCGTATTTTCCAAGGTTTCTTGTATAAATTTATTATTGCTTACTTAATAAAGCAATATTGTATGGATCCAGCATTCGCTCAACACGATACAATATTTTCAAATATGATTTACATGTATAGCTATAGCTTATATCTATTCTTTGATTTTGCTGGTTATAGCTCTTTTGTAATTGGTGTAAGTTATATGATGGGAATTAAAACGCCAGAAAACTTCAATAAGCCATTCCTTAGTCGTAATATTAAAGACTTCTGGAACCGCTGGCACATGAGTTTATCATTCTGGTTCCGTGATTTTATTTACATGCGTTTCGTCTTTTTTGCAACGAAGAAAAAGTTAATTAAGAACCGTTACACTATTTCGTATATCGGTGCATTTTTAAACTTCTTCATTATGGGAATTTGGCACATCCAAGGAAGCGCTGTTGCGCAGTATGTTATTTATGGTCTATACCATGCCGCACTGTTTATTTTATTCGATATTTTTGAACGAAAAAACAAGAAGCATAAGTTTTGGCCAAACAATAAATTTACACACATCCTTGCGATTGTAATTACGTTCCACGTTGTATGTTTCGGTTTCCTAATCTTCTCTGGACACCTTAACAGATACTTTTAATGCACCCTTCTTATTCCATTAAGAAGTTGCACATATAATATATTTCGGATATAAAGGAGATTTTAAAAATGGCAGAATTCAAAGAGCAAGTATTAGATATTTTAGAAGAAGTATGTGAAAACGATATTGTGAAAGAAAACTTAGATGTTCAATTATTTGAAGAAGGTATCCTTGATTCTTTCGCTGTAGTATCTTTATTAGTTGAATTCCAAGAGCGTTTAGATATTGAAGTTTCTATTTCTGATTTTGACCGTGACGAGTGGGCTACACCAAACATGGTTATTAAAAAGTTGGAAGAAATCCGATGAACAAAGCAAAATTTGGTCCGATGCTTTTAGCATTGGCCCTTTTTGCTGTATTCTTACTTATTCCAACGCGCTTCCTACTTCCACTTTTAAGTGATGAAAAAGTAGAACAAGCTGCTACTTCTTTAAAAGAAGAAAAAATTCAAAGTATGATTTTACAGCAAAAGATGTTAGCAGATCCAAAATATCTTCCGATGTACGGTTCATCGGAATTCGCACGTATGGATGCTTTCCATCCATCTAATTATTTTAAAGTAAAGCCTGAAGGATTTACGCCATTCCTTCTTGGACGCGGCGGAACACAAGACCTTGTACATGTATTAAACTTCGCATCTACAATGGATCAATTGAAAGATAAGAAAATGGTATTCGTTCTTTCTCCGCAATGGTTTGTACCACAAGGTATTGACGAAACGCACTTTGCACCTAACTTTTCAAAACAACAAGGTTACCACTTCATTTTCAACAATGATTTAAAACCTGAAATGAAAAAACAAATTGCAAAGCGTTTATTAAACTTTGAGATTGTAAAAAAAGAAACTTTATTAAAAATTTCGCTTGAAGGTATCGCTTATGATGATACGAAGTATAAAGTAAAAGCACTTGCTGCTAAACCTTTCGCTTATATTTATCGTAACATTTTAGATCGTAAAGATTTATTTACAGCTATGTTTAATATTAAACCGCACAAAGAGAAGCTCGATCCTTCATTAAAACAAATGAACTGGGAAGAGGCTCGTAAACATGCGGATCAAACAGGTGCAGCAGAATCTGGATCTAATGAATATGGTATCGAAGATGGTTACTTCAATAGCAAAATTAAGAAAAAATTAAAGCAACGTGAAGGTTACTTAAAAAATGATGCTTATGACCAATCGCCAGAATATGAAGATTTACAAATTGTACTTGATTTATTAAAACAATCTGGTGCAAAACCACTCTTCATTTCTGTTCCTGTCAAAGGTCCTTGGTACGACTACGCTGGCTTCCCGAAAGAACGCCGCGAAGCATACTATAAGAAAGTTCATGAGCAAATTGAAAAAGCTGGTTATCCAATTGCCGACTTCTCAAATCATGAATACGATAAATACTTCTTAAAAGATCATATGCACTTAGGTTGGAAAGGCTGGGTTTACATCGACGAAGCCATCCAACAATTTTATAAAGCAAACTAAGGAAAAGACCGCTTGAATTACTCAAGTGGTCTTTTTGTATATATTTTGTAATTGCTCGATTGCATTCGCCGCTTCTTTCATAACTCGCTCCACTACATGCTGAGCTGATTCGATTCGTGCCAATGATGCTGCCTGTCCTGCCCAAAGTGACATATATTCTTCCTTATTTTGCTTCGCTGCCTCTTGGCGTATTTTAGAAGTTAATACGTTTTGCACTGGATATACCGGAAGCCCTTCTTCTTTTCCTTCATGCCTTTCTATAAATTCATTCCGAATACCGCGTGCATATTTCCCGGAAAACGCACGAGTTACAGTTGTGCTCGTATCTGTACTATGTAAAACCGCTTCTTTATACACATCGTGCGTAATACTCTCTTCACTTGTTAAAAAGGCTGATCCCATTTGAACACCTTCTGCTCCTAGTGCCAATGCCGCAACAAGCCCTTGTCCGTTCATTACACCACCTGCTGCGACAATTGGGATATGCGGAATAACCCCTACTAACTGAGGTATTAACGCAAAAGTACCAATCATAGCATCTCGTTCTTTCCCAATAAACGTTCCTCTATGCCCTCCTGCTTCGCTACCTTGCCCAATAATAATATCTACTCCTAGCTCAGCAAGTACTTTCGCTTCCTTCACATGGGTAGCTGTTCCGATAACTTTTATTCCACTTCTTTTTAAATCATTTATTTCTTCTTTTTCTAACGTTTGAAATGCAAAGCTAACGACCGGTACTTTTTCATCTAATAGCACTTGTAATTGTTCCTTATAGCTTTTTGGAAGCTTTAACGTTCCTTCTACTTCTATACCTAATTCTCTATTCACTCCGCTTAGTAATACTTTCGCCTCATTTACCTTCTCTTCTTCTATTTCTATCTCTTTCGTTACAAGTAAATTAACACCGAAAGGTTTATCTGTTAGTTCTCTTATTCTATAAATCGCTTCACGAATTTGTTCTGGGCTCATATAGCCGGCTCCAAGCGTCCCTAATCCTCCACTATTACTTACTGCTGCAACAAGTTCTGGCGTCGTAATCGCGCCTGCCATACCGGCTTGAACAACGGGATACTCAATTTTTAATATGTCTGTTACTCGACTTGTAAACATCATTTTCCCTCCTATTTCCTTTATATCTTCTTTATTTGATAAGCTTTCCCCTGCTTTTGCAAGGGTTGAACTTCATATGAAGCGAATATATTGAAAGAGAAGGAGGCTGAGCTTAATGATTTATCCAAATGCATTAAAACAAGGTGATACAGTAATGATTATTGCACCATCTGGTCCACCTACAATCGAAAGTGTATTAAAAGGTGTGAATGTATTACAAGAGATGGGGTTATCCGTAATAATCGGGAAGAGTGTTTACGAGAAATATGGATTTTTAGCCGGAAGTGATCAAGTTCGGCTTGACGATATACATGAAGCATTTACAAATAATGAAGTGAAGGCAATTTTTTGTGCACGAGGTGGTTATGGAAGTGCTCGTCTTCTTCCTCACATTCAATATGAAGTTATTAGGCAAAATCCAAAAATCTTTTGGGGATATAGCGATATTACAGCTTTACATACTGCTGTTTCACGTTATGCAAAGCTTATAACATTTCATGGTCCGATGATTGAAGAACTAGGAAAAGGCATTGATTCCCTATCTTTATCCTCTTTTAATCAGCTATTCCATCCGTATTCAACCATTTTATCTGCATCAGAATGTATCGTACCTAGCTCTCACAGTACAGTTACAAGTACGTTAGTTGGAGGAAATTTAGCTGTGTTAACAAGTATAATTGGCTCGCCCTACGAGATAATTACGAACAATACACTTTTATTACTTGAAGACATTGGTGAAGAACCGTACCGCATTGACCGTATGTTAAATCAGCTACTTTTATCTGGAAAGTTTAATGAATGCAGGGGCGTTATTTTCACAAGTTGTCACGACTGCACTCCTTCAAAGCCCTCTCAATCATTGCAAACAATATTATATGAATATTTCGCGCCATATCATATACCTGTCCTATTCGATTTACCAATTGGACATATAAGTCCAAACATCGGTATTCCACTTGGAGCTACAGCGACAATAAACACGAATAATAAAACAGTCTCTATTTCTTCTGGTATAGCCACTTCATATTCAAATTAAAAAGTAAAAGGAAAAGCGATTACGCTTTTCCTTTTACTTATAATAATTAAAAATTCGTCCAGATGCGATATCTGCAATTTCTTCTGGAATAAATGTTTTACTTATATCAGTGCCAACATTTAATACAGCTGTAGCATCTTTCTCAATGCTACCAAATAACTCTTTCCCACGTATCGTAATAAGGGGCGTTCCTTCTGGCAACACATCTTTTACAAATTCCATTTGTGTAAAGAACGGAACGATCCATCTACCTTCTCCTTGGAAATGACGCAAACGAAGTATTCCTTCTGTTGCCCCGTCCTCTGCTTCTAGTGAACCAGCAACATAAAACTCAGTAGATAAGAGCAATTCATAAAATTCCTTTTGCTTCTGTTTATCATCCCCTGCTACAACAAGTACCTCTTCTAATTTCTTTACTGAAATTTGCTCCATATGATGCCACCCCTATTTTCAAAATGATTGTACTTAGATTATACGAAATATTCTTATTTTTTTCTACATAATTCGCAATTATTTTCTTAAAATAATTTTAACACTTCTTTTGTCGTCACAATCGTAGCAAACTCTTCATGTAAATTTACAAGTGTCATATTGTGAATATCTTCTGCACTATACTCTTTACCATCTAAACCTATACGGTTAAAAGTAGCCGTTGCATCACTCACTAAATATGTTGTAAATCCTAAATTCCCTGCCATTCGTGTCGTAGTTTCCACGCAATGATTTGTCGTTAATCCTACAACCACTACTGCATTACATTTGTTCTTTCTTAATTGCTCTTCTAAATTTGTCCCAATGAACGCGCTGTTAACGAATTTCTGAATAACCACTTCACCAAGTAGTGGTTGCACTTCTTCTTTAAAGTTTACCGTTTCCGCTCTCTCATAAAACATTGACTGAGCATTTTCTTTATTTACATGTTGAATATGAAAAACTGGTCGTTTCCTTTTTCTCCATTCTTCTAACAAAATTCTCATGTTTTCTTCAGCAAAAATATTATTTCTCTCGCCCCAATCTGGTAATTGAAATGCCTTTTGTACATCGATTATGATAAGTGCTATTTGATTTGTCATCATTTCCCCCTTAATTTGGCTGTAATTGAAATAGAAAACCAAGTTGTTGTGACGCAGTAATAAAGCAAACATAGGCGCAAAGCTCTACAATTTCTTTTTCTGTCCAATATTGTTTTAAAGCGTGAAACATAGTATCATCTATTGCTTTTCGGTCATGAACAAATGTATGCGCAAAAGTAACGGCTACACCAATCTCCTCTGCCTTTTGCACATCATCAGGTCTTCCCTTTGCCATACAGTACGGACATTCATTCCCATACGCTAATGTTCTTCTCACTTGCTCCTTCAACTCTGCTGAAAGAGTCCCTTTATTGTACAGTGTATCTTCTAACGTACTCCACGAGTGTAATATATCCGAATTATGCCCTAATAACTTTTGAAACTTTGTATCTCCTACATTTGATAATGAAATTCTCTCCATCATTTCCCCTCCTATTTCCTTCTGTTTTATTGTAAAATAAATAACGTTCACTTTACATTTCATATGAATCTTAATTTATATTTTTCCTTTACAAAAATCATTATTTTACTGGAGGTATATTTACAAATGCAACTAGACCGTGTTGATCGAAAAATTTTAAATGAATTATATAATGATAGTCGCCTTTCTATGCGTGAATTGGCGAAACGAGTAAACTTATCTGCTCCGTCTACTGCAGAACGTGTTCGTAAACTTGAAAGTGAAGGGGTTATTCAAAAATATACAATCGATATCGACTATAAAAAAGCAGGACTAGTTTTAGATTGTATTTTAGAAATCACTTTAAAAAATGGTGATACAACACGTATGCAACAGTTTATTCAGTCTTATCCATCTGCAAGTTTTTGTTACCGAGTAACAGGAAGCTTATGCTACATTGTAAAAATTTCTGTTCCTTCACTCGTTGAACTTGAAGAATTTATCAATGATGTTTCTTCATATGCAACGACAGTTTCTCATATCGTATTATCAGAAGTATCTCTTACTCCTGATATTGAACATATCTTCCCAGAAGATTAATTTATTTTTATTCATAAATTATAAAAAAACCCCTTACAATAAGAATAAAAATAATATATTATGTATTAAAATACATAAAATTCGAGAAAGGGGCTTTACATTGAAAATCTGGTTTTATGAAAAAACGGCACAATTAGATGACTTGCTTGGTATTTGGGACAATGTTCCGACCATCCCGCGAATTGGTGAAAAAGTGGAGATTTTAAAGACAGTCCGCACTGTTACAGATATTAAATATGTCAAGAACGGTAATAATTTTCGTGTAGAAATTATTACAAATTAAAAAGTAGCTCCTAAGAGCTACTTTTTAATTATCTATTATGTGCTTTCTTTATAACGATTTTATCTTCTTCTACAGCTACTGTTACATAATCATTTTCTTCTAACCGAAGCTTATTTACAGCCTCATCTGGTAACTCTATGGCCATCAATCTATCGGTTACGATCACTTGACTATACACTTCATTTTCTTGTGATGAATTCACTACTTTTTGCTCATTTATAAAACGTACTGGTGGCACGCCAACTTCTTTTACTGTACGCCATTGTTTCCAAACATACGGAATTAACCATAGTAATCCAACAACTGTAAGACCGATACCAATCCATAAATTACTTTGCGCTTGTAATTCAGTAATTGAGATTGTACCACTTTCTTCTCCACCGAAAAATTGCATACTTGTTGCAATCAAATTATTTAGAGCGTGCACAGCTATATTCGTCCATATATTTTTTGTCTTTATGTATAAAAGACACATAACGACACCAAACATGAACGCACCAATAACATCAAAATGTCCTAGGCCAAAAATAATTGAAGATATAATTACAGCTTTTTTAATTCCCCATTTATGAGCCATTCGCTGTAAGAAAAATCCCCTAAAAATAACCTCTTCCATAATAGGTGCTAACACACATGCTGAAATGAAAGTAAATATCGTCATATATACGTTACTCGTATTAATAACATTTCCGTCTTCTAGCATAGTAACTAAGAAATTCGGTAACGTATGTGCTAATATGTAAAATTGAATCTGAGATATGCCAACTGAAAAAATCATCCCCATTATCGTTGCTAATACAATTAATCCCCAAGATAAACGTCCTGGCTTATCAAAAAAACTGTTAAATACAATATTATTTTTATTTGTTTTTACGTATAGCCAAAGTAATGGAAATACAAAAAATACAGTTATTTGTGAAATAACCTCCATCGTATTCTCAGAAACATTTGCTAGACCTAATGGTATCATTATAAGGAACACCCCTATAATCATCCATCCAAAAAAGCTGCGTAGCCTTATACGTGAAAATGCATAGTGCATATAGAACACCTCCAAAGATAGTAAAAGTAAATGGTCGGATAACTACATTATAATATGAATATAGTTGAAACCCTTCCTATTTTTCTCAATTACTTTCAAACAACATAGCTCTTAAAATACCATATCGCTGTTCTTCAAGTTGCAATCCAAGTGAAATTTATGTAATAAAAATCCCCGTTTTTACAAGCGGGGATTTCTTTTATTATAATACGTCACGTTTTTGGAATAATGCACTTGATGCTACAAGTAACACAACAAAGTATGCAGCTACAAGTAATAATGAAGTTGTAAACGTAAATTCTGTAAATGTTGGTTCCATTCCACCATTGATTAATTTATTACTATCGTAAGCTCTTAAATCCAAATGGTTGAATACTACAAACTTCGCTACACCTTTTGCAAACATTATTAATACCATATTAATTGCACCTTGTAAGAAGAATAGGAACATCGTAATAATTAATGGTAATACAGATTTTCTAAAGACATTTGCTAGGAAAAATGCAAGTGTTGCAAAAAAGAACGGTGAAAGTAGTTGATATAAAGTGGACTTCATAACGATTCCTAATGTTAATTCTGTTTTACTACCATCCATTACAATACCGCCAATAATCATTGCAATTAGCATACCAGCTAATACGATAAATAACATTGCTAATAACACTGTAATATATTTAGAAAATAAAACTGCAAGTCTTTTTCTTGGACGGATTAACAATTGTTTAATTGTACCTTTTTGGAACTCATCAGTAAGAGTACGGGCAGCAAGTGTAATCCCAAAAATCGTTGTAAATAAAACAATTAAGCCAATCTCTGAGTTTGCATAATCTAAATATGATCCCTTAAACTCATCACCTTTTCCCCACTTCAACATTGCTAAAGTACCTAAAATTTCGAGTGCCGCAATGACACCCATTAAAATATACATACCTTTTTTCGCATGCAACTTTAAAAATTCATTTTGAATTAATTTAAACATTACGCTTTCACTCCCCCAGTAATCGCTAAGAACTCATCCTCTAACGTTTTATTTTGAACAGTAACTCCGTATACAAGCACATCAGCATGAACAAGTTTTTTTACAAGTTGCGGAATGTTGTCTTTTGTTACAGATGCTACAATTACATTCCCTTTTGCTTTACCTTTAATGATTTCATTTGCTTTCTGAACTTCATCTACTTCAAACGCTACAACGACTGCCTCATCATGTTTCACTTTTTCATGTAAGTTGTACTCTTGTACAAATTTACCTTGTTTAATAATAACGACGCGATCACACATTAATTCAATTTCACTCAATAAGTGACTTGATACGATTACAGCAATATTCTCTTCTTTCGCTAAACGTTGTAAATAATCACGAATTTGGCGAATACCAGCTGGATCTAATCCATTTGTCGGTTCATCTAAAATTAAGATTTTCGGCTGATGCAGTAATGCCTGTGCAATTCCTAAACGTTGTTTCATACCAAGTGAATATGTTTTCACCTTTTTATGAATCGCATGCTCTAACTCAACAAGCTTTACAATCTCAGCAATGCGCTCTTTACTAATTGGTGTAATGGCCATGTTCGCAAAATGCTTTAAGTTTTGCATTCCTGTCATATAATCATATAGTTCAGGATTTTCTACAATCGCTCCAATTTGCTCTAGTGCCTTTTCACGCTCCGAGCGAATACTATGTCCACAAATTGTAATATCGCCCTCTGTCATTGAAATAAGACCTGTCATCATACGGATTGTCGTCGTCTTACCGCTACCGTTCGGTCCAAGGAATCCGTATACTTCTCCTTCACGAACCTCAAATGATAAACCACGAATAATTTCCGTTCCACCAATCTTTTTTCGAACATTCTCTAACTTTACTACTACGTTTCCCAATGCTGATTCCTCCTTTAGACTTCTAGTTTTTTATCGACTATGTGACCTGTAACTACTAGTAATATAATTGTTAATAAACAATTAAAAAATAGATTTAAAATTGTAACCTCTGTACCAGAATAAAATGATGTATTTAAAAAACCATTTTGATCTATAAATCCAATATTATTTATAGCAAACACATACTTTTCTATTTGCTGAAAAATATACGTTATTCCTCCATTAAATGCGGTAAAAATGACGAATAAAACTAAACAAGCAACTTTATTCATCGATGATTTCACATTTAATAGTTTTACAATTACTATAATGAAATAAATAGAAACTAGCATATTAAGAAAATCTAGTCCCCATAAGAAAATAGATAACATATGATGTAATATTCCATAATTATATAAACTGTGTATTGCTTGCTGAATACCTAAATTAGTTTTTCCATTGTAAATATTTAAAGAAAAATAGTATAGAAAAATGATTCCTATTCCTAGCAAAATCATAAAGAGTAGTACACAGAATAAACTATTTGCACATATATACTTTTTTGCTGAAATAGAAGTATAACGTAGCATAGAGTTTTTTAAAATTTTCCGAAAAGACGATATACCTGTTAAAAGAATTGCAAATCCATTTATACCTAGTACGATAAAGAATATAATAATAATTATATCTTGCCTACCTGAAATTCTAACTCCTGAAACTCCTTTCATATTAAATAAAAGAATTAATGAAACTGTAATAAAACCAAAGTAAATAATGGCTATCTTTCTCTTATTACAATTATATAGATAAAGAAAAAGCTGACTCATTTCTCATAGGCCTCCTTAAACAGCTCATGTACTGCTTTACCCTTTTGAAATCGTAGTTCTTCCACATTTTCATGCAATATTATTTCTCCATCTTTCAAAAAGATTACTTCATCGAATATATTTTCGATTTCTCTTATTAAATGAGTCGATATAAGTAGCGTACAATCTTCACGATAAAATTTAAGTATTAACTCAAGTACATGTTCTCTAGAAACAAGATCAATCCCGCCCAATGGCTCATCCAGTACATATAGCTTCGCTTTTCGAGAAAACGTTAAAATAATCTGCAGCTTCTCAACCATACCTTTTGACAATGCTGTAATTTTTTCTTCTAACGGTATTTTAAATTCTGCAATCGTATCTACCGCTTTTTGAATATCGAAGTCTTTATAAAAATCTCGATAGAAAAATAAAGCGTTTTTTACAGTCATCCAATCATCAAAGATTGGCTTATCGGACATAAATGAAACAATTTCTTTCGTCTGTAACCCTACCTTTTTACCGTCTATTGTAATACTACCTTCAGAAGGGTGTTGCAAGCCTGCAATCATTTTCAATAACGTCGTTTTCCCGCTCCCGTTATCTCCAACAAGCCCAACGATTTTCCCTTCCGTAATCTCTATGTTTAATTCACGGATCACTGCTTTTAATCCGTATCTCTTCCATAAGTTTTCTATTTTCAATAGCTCTGTCATTGGCTCTCCTCCCTCTTATCATGTAATGAAGAACGAAGAATTGTAAGAATTTCTTCTTCTGAAAAACCTAAATTGTCCATTCCATCTATAAAAGAATGAAGTAATTCTTTCGCCATCTCTTTTCGCAGCTCCATAATTTTCTCCCCTTCATTCGTTACATACCGTCCCATTCCTCTACGTGTGACAACAACTCCATCCCGTTCTAGCTCTTGAAATGTACGCTGAATCGTATTTGGATTCACTTGTAATTCACTCGCTAATTCACGGACAGAGGGAATTTTATCACCAGGTAATAAATGTCCTGTTACGATCTCTTTTTTTATGTATTCCATTACCTGAATGTAAATTGGTGTATTTGGAGAAAACTCTATTTTCATTTCTTCCCTCCTTTTGTATCAGTGTACTAGTTAAATAATACACCGATACAAAAAGTTTGTAAATACCCATTTAATTACAAAAAAGTTCTATCCGTTAAACGAATAGAACTTCCCAAATATAAATCGCTATACAAAAATAATAGTGTTATGTAAACAAAATTATAAAGAAAAGCTGTCTTATCAATCAATAAGACAGCTTTTCCTTATAATCCTATATTAAAAGTTAAACACGAAGTCATCGTCAGCTAACTTTTCAACGTTTGTTGCTTTTACGTAACCATTTCCTTTTACAGAGAAGAAATCATGATTTTTCGTATCTGTACGTAAACCATTTAAAACAATTGGGTTAATTTCTTCTTCTTCAAACTTCGGCTCAAGTCCTAAGTTCATAAGCCCTTTATTTGCATTGTAACGAACGAAACGATTTACATCTTCTACAAGACCGATAGAAGTGTAAATTTCTTCTGTATAGGCCATTTCAATTTCATATAGTTCCATTAATAACTCTTGTGTTTCTTTTTGCACTTCTTGTTGCTCTTCTGCAGAAAGTTCTGCGAAGATTTGTTGTGCTAAAATACCGACGAATACGCCGTGAATTGACTCATCCTTTACCTTCACATAAGTTCGCTACTCCTATGCCGTTTATACAGCTTACAGTTTCCTGTAAGAAGAGACTATATCATCTACCTTCTCAGGTAGCCCTCCATTTCGATTTAAGGGATTCTCACCCACCGCTTGGCCCTACTCCTCTTGCGGAATTTCACCGCCATTGGGATAGTCGTTGAACGTTCCTTTATCTACGTATCGCACCCACCACTGTTTATACAGTTTTCGATGTCTGATACTTCCGTACATGTTATCGCTAGATAAAGGCTTCGCTGCTGATTGCCCTATCAGCTATTCTCCTTTCCATCTATTGATAGTTAGAGAATAACCTGAATGCATATATTCATCAATAATAATACAGATAAATTTACAATAGGGGGTCCCAGCAATTAAAAGGGTTTTTCAATTGGTATCTCTACCAAAAGCCGCCATAAGTTAACGGATAATAAGGTTAATAATTTCACCACTTGCCGTCAGTTTACCTTGACCAGCTAAGTAAAGTGGATAGAAAAATCCACTATAGAATAAGTAACTTTCTAAGAACACACTTGCTACCATTGCCATGTATAACTCTTTTTTCGTTACTTCAGGCTTTAATAAACGACGATAGTAACTAGTAATAATACCAGCTTTTTTCTCAAGTAACGGATGATTGTCTACCCAGTCAAAAATATCATCAATTTCTTCTTCTGTAGCTAATGTTGTGAAAATGTGACTATAACTTTTCGCATGTACTTCTTCCATAGCTCCCATGAAAGCTAATACACTTTTCGCTTGTAAATTTTCAAGATGAACAAGTACAAGTGGCATTCCTTCGCCACCTTGTTTCGTATCTAAAAGTGTTAAACCACCTAATACACGCTTATAAGCAATTTGCTCTTCTTTCGATAATTGCACCCAAGTATTTTTGTCAGACGAAACCGCGATTTCTTCTTCTGTCCAAAACTGAGCGATGTTTTGCTTCCAAAACATTAAACTGAAATCATCTTCCTTTTTATTCCAGTTAACAGCGCGCATTGAATCACCCCTATATCTATTATTGTTCTACTGAACGGTTAAATTTCCATCTAACAATGAAAAGCTAACCGTTTAGTAGAACAAACCAAGTATGAGCAGGGTTCATAACCCTGCTCATACTATTGGGTTATTCATTTAGTATGGCAATATGCCATTAAACGGTACAAGCCACACACTCTTCCACGCTTAATTTACGTGTTCTCGTATAATACAGACTCTTTAAGCCTTTTTTATGTGCATAGATGTAGTAACGTGCTAATTCACGTGTTGAAATATCACTATTAACGTAAAGAATTGTACTAATTCCTTGGTCAATATGTTCTTGAATTTCTGCGATTAAATCAATTAATTTAAACTGATTCATATCGTAAGAAGATTTATAGTACCAGAACGTATCTTTTGATAAATACGGCATTGGATAATATGTTGTCGCATTCGCATATGTTCTTGATTCGATTTGACTTACGATCGGCATTACGCTTGAAGTTGCATTTTGAACGTAACTGATTGATTGTGTTGGAGCAATGGCAAGACGATATGAGTTGTATAAACCATTCTTCTGCACTTGCTCTTTTAAACTTGTCCAATCTTCTTTTGTTGGAATATGAATTCCTTCAAATAGTTGCTGAACTTTTTCAGTTACTGGGCTGTAATCTGTCGTTTCATACTTTTCGAAGTATGTGCCATTCGCATAATCAGATTTATCGAAGTCCTTAAATGTCTCGCCTTTTTCTGTAGCGATTTCCATACTTTTCTCAATAGAGTAGTAATTTAACATCATAAAGAATGTACGAGCGAATTCTTTCGCTTCTGCACTTTCATAAGCGATTTTATTTTTTGCTAAATATCCGTGTAAGTTCATTGCTCCAAGTCCAACTGAATGAAGCTCGTCATTTGCTTTTTTCACAGTTGGTGCATTCGGAATAATCGTCATATCAGAAACAGCTGTTAAAGCTTCCATTCCCGCATGAACTGCTTCACGAATTTCTTTATTTTCCATTACGTTTACGATATTTAACGATCCTAAGTTACAGTTAATATCACGACGGATAATGTCATCTGTACCGTAATCATTTATTTCTGAAGTTTCTTGAAGCTGGAAGATTTCTGTACATAAGTTCGACATCTTCACAGTTCCAATATCCTTCAATGGATGTTGATTATTTGCATTTGATTTAAACATTAAGTATGGGTAACCAGACTCAAGCTGAATCATAGCGATTTTAATAAGCATATCACGTGCACTAATATCTAGTGGCTTCTTCTTCACTTTCGGATTGCTCATTAATTCATCGTACATTTCATCAATGTCAATATCATCTAAATGCTTGCCATATTCTTTATAAACCGTATAAGGCGCGAAAACATGGAAAGGTTCGTTTTTCTCAGCAAGCTCAAAGAACTTACTTGGAACGATAATTCCGATTGATAGAGACTGAATACGGCTCTTCTCATCGGCATTTATTTTTTTTGTATCAAGGAATTCAATAATATCCCAATGGAAAATGTTTAAATATACTGCACCGGCACCTTTTCGTTGGCCAAGCTGATTCGCATATGAAAACGAATCTTCAAGCAATTTCATAACAGGTACTACGCCACTTGCAGCGTTGTCGATACCTTTAATTTGCTCACCGCGTGCGCGTAGTTTAGATAAGTTTAAAGCTACTCCCCCGCCGATTTTCGATAATTGCATCGCAGTATTAATGTTAAAGCCGATCGAATTTAAGCTATCGTCCATCTCTAACAAGAAACAAGACACCATTTCTCCTCTTCTGCTTCTTCCCGCATTTAAAAAGGTTGGTGTCGCTGGTTGGTAGTTTTGTTTTACAATCATGCTTGCGAATTGTCTTGCCTTCGAAACATCACCGCGTCCTAAGTATAATGAAACAATTGCTACACGATCTTCATAGCTTTCTAAGTATTGTTTTTGATCATTCGTTTTTAACGCATAATCTTTGTAGAACTTAGATGCTGCCATATAAGATTGGAACTCGAAGTTTTCACCATAAGCGATGTTATATACTTCCTCTACTTCCTCCAAGCTATACTCGTCCAGAACGTTGTAATAGTAATCATGTTCTTTCATATACTCCATTCGCTCTGCCACGCTATTAAAAGGAACGGTATTCTCTCTAGCTTCTTCCATAAAGACTTCTAATGCCTCTTTATCTTTATGAAGCTGATAAAAACCGTCCTGCATTTGCGTGATTTCATTATTCAGTTCAATGTGTCGCAATCTCCCGCACCCTTTCCTTAAAATATTCTACATCGTTATTTGTTCCAGATAACTCAAATTTTGATACAATAGGCACTTCATATTTAGTAGAAATCTTGTCAGCACTTGCACCGAACATGTCTCCCCAGTTACGATTGCCGCTTGCAGATACGCCTTTTAATTTTTCATTATTGCGCTCTAAAAAGTCTAAAACACGTTCTGGTACATTGCCAAAACCTGTTGTATACGTAATAAGAATAAAGTCTTCATCTATTACTAGATCTTCATCAATTTGAACGGCCGGCATATTTAATTTGTGAATGAAACGCTTCACGTTTCCTGTCATAGAATCATATGCAACTAACATTTCCGACCCTCCCTCTCAAATCTATATTCTCTATATGTTGTTCTTGATTTCTCTATATATTGTATTACGTTTCAAAATAAGACACAAGATATATGTATAAATTCTTTCTTTTTTTAACTTTTACTTTTCGACATGATAGCCGTTTTTTTTCAATACAATGACTATGAAACAACATTCTAAAACTCATGTCAATAAAGTGCTTTTCAAAAAAGTTGTCAACGAATTTAACCTTATTTTTAAAAAAGTTAACAATATATTTTGTCATAAAACGGTAGATGCTGAAGAAATATATTTCTCCAGCATCACGCAAAAAAGAACAGATATGAAACTATAATCTGCTCTAAAAAACGATTACATTTATCAAATTTACCTTATTAAATATATTATACATATACTTTCGTTTCTCGTTACATACTAAAAGATAACTATTATAGAAAAAGATTATTATTATGGAACTTCAATTTATTTATGAAAAGTTTATTCAGAGTGCTCAATGCGCAAAATATCTTTTACAAATATATGATGCGGATTTTCATCTTTATCAATCATTGTACATACCGGAGCCTCTTCATCAAAGTATACAATCATTCCTTCTACGTACTGATATGTATGTCGAACTTGTACAGTTACTTTAATTTCTACTGCTTCTTCATATGCTCTTTTTATTTTCTGAAGCATTTTTGCTGAACATTTTCGTTTCTCTGGATACATAACCATTCCCATAAATCGATTGCCGGCTCTATCTTTCCACATATAATCCCAATGTGGTAAAATGCCTTGTTTAAAATCGCCCATAATTCCCCTCTCCTTTATCTTTTATTTATCCCGCATTAAACGTCCGATTGGTGAAAGGCTACTAATCAGTGAGAGATGCCCTGCTGATCAAAATTCCTCTTTATGAACGTGGCGTTTCTGAATATGTATAAATCACTTGCCCGCCTCGCTGTGCGTTACCAATGAAATGCTTAAAGTCTTCTCTATTTACAACAACTTCTCTGAACGTATAAAATACATCTTTCGTAACAACATACTCCTTTATTTCACCATTTTTTAGCTGATCTAAAATTGTATTTGCTAATTCTTTATCCATGTATTTCACCTCTCTGCAATATTTTATTTTATCGTATATTCTATAGGTCAACAACTGTAAATTTATCCCGCTATTTGCAGGTAGTGCGATTGGTGTTGACTACTAATCAGTCGTGGAATGAACAAAAAATCTTACTGATTAACGTTTCACTTTATCTCGTTGTTATGCCATGATTTTATTTTCGTTATTTCGCAAACAATATCGTTTTACTATATGTCCACTAAATATCATATACTAACATAGCTACTTCTCTATATCAAACATTTCGGCATTCAATTATGCAAAGTTCCATACCACTATGCTACAATATACAAATAGAACTAGGAGGGATACTATGATTCGGAAAGCAAAAAAGACAGATGCAATGGCAATAGCTCCTTTATTGTATAATGCTCTGCATGAAATTGCTGAAAAAATCACAGGTAGCACAGATGAAGCAGAAGTATTACTAGGACTTGAGACATGGTTCTCAAAAGAAAATAACCGTCTGAGCTACGAAAACTGTTTTGTCTATGAACAAGACGAGAGTGCAGTTGGAGTTATTGTCGCTTATCACGGTAGTGAAGCAACACAGCTTGACGCACCAATTGTACATCACTTAAGAGAATTACATAAAGATGAATCAATTACGTTAGAAAAAGAAGCTGAGCTTGATGAGTATTACATTGATACACTATCAGTTTCAAGTGCACACGGCGGAAAAGGTATCGGTTCTAAATTAATTGAAGCTGCCGAAATCTATGCAACTGAAAAAGGGCATGAAAAAATCGCTTTACTTGTTAATTTAGAAAACACACGCGCCTATTCACTATACGAAAAGTTAGGTTATAAAAAAGATGAAATTGTTATGCTAGTAGGCGAACCTTATGCTCATCTCGTAAAACCATTAAACGTCAAAATTTCTGTATCTTAAAAAGAAAGCACACGATTTATATAAATCGTGTGCTTTTATGTTAAATTCGTATTTAATATATTTCCATCCATCGCCTCGTGAAACGTATATGTTGTACATCCCCATGGCTTTCTATGCAAAATAGGCGAACCAGACCATCCCATTGCCCTCAGCTCCGTTCCAATCATCGAATTAAAATAATTATGACCTACAAGAGCAATACTTCCATGTACGAGAGCATAACGATGTAATACGTAAGCTGCTTGCCTTGCCCTCTCTCTTACTTCCTTATAAGATTCAACATTTTTATGGTAACCAAGTATCCATAATGCTCGTCCAATACACATCCATACGTTAAGTTTACACTTCAACCATTTTGGCGCATAAAAGCTCGCCGGAACTGCCGCTTCCCTAAAAAGAGAATTTTGTATAAAAGATAAAGAATCCATTAATTCAGCTGCTGACTGTACAGCACACTTTTGATCACTCGTTACAATCAATTTCGCTACTTCAACCGCTTCTCTTGTTTCCAATGGTATAGGTTGTTTTTCTGTTATAGTATGTAAGTCATATCCTTTTATCCATTCATGAAAGGATGTAACCGTCATTGGTTCTATAGTACAATCTAAGCGACCATGACGAATAAAAGAAATCTTCATTCTTTTCACTCTCCATTCATCACTTATGAACTCTATTATGCACTAGTTCTAAACATCATACCACGCAAGAAAATAAAGTTATATACCTTTACATCTCCCCACCACTATCATGTGTTATCGAAGCATGGATACCATCCATCCCATCAAAATATGTACTCGTATCATATTGACGAATCTTTTTTAAATGCATATAAGAAAATAAAAATAAAATTAAAGCTATAACACTCCCCACAAATTCAAACATCATTTTACCGCCTCTAATTTCTCCCACTTCAGCAGGTTATTCTACTTTTTCATTATACCTCGATATAAAGATTCTCGCATTTTTGCTATTTTTTTCAAAAAACATGGATTTTCTACATATTTTCTTACAAAAAGTGAATATTTTTCGAATTTTTACTTTGGAAACATTTACAAAGTAGGAAATATGGTTCAAAATAGGAGGAAATAAAAAAACCCAAATTTATTCTTTTTTTGGGAAAACTGTAACAAGGAGAGTTGCTTATGCAGATCGCAGAAACTGGAGATATCATCGAATTTAAAGGTGGAATGCAAGGCCGTGTTCAAAAAGTAAATCAAAACTCTGTTATTGTTGATATAACAATTATGAAGAATTTTAGAGAACTAGATATGGAACCTCTTACAGTTGTAAGTCATAAAAACTATACTGTCATTAATCAAAATGCATAATATAATAGAAAGAAAGGGCCTGTATACTATACAGGCCCTTTCTTTCTATTAACGATTATCAATTGTTTCCGGATATAGATCGTGGTTCATCATGCGGTAATCAGCCATTTGTTCATACTTCGTCCCTGGGCGCCCGTAGTTGCAGTATGGATCAATTGAAATGCCACCACGTGGTGTGAATTTCCCCCATACCTCAATATAACGTGGATCCATTAATTTAATTAAATCGTTCATAATAACGTTCATGCAATCTTCATGGAAATCACCATGATTGCGGAAACTAAATAAATACAACTTTAAAGATTTACTCTCTACCATTTTTTGCTCTGGAATATAGCTAATATAAATTGTTGCAAAATCTGGTTGTCCTGTTTTCGGGCATAAACTTGTAAATTCAGGACAATTGAATTTTACAAAATAATCACGGTTTGGATGATTATTATCAAATACCTCTAATATTTCTGGGCTATATTCAAATAAATATTTTGTATTTTGATTCCCTAGTAATGTTACATCTTTTAAATCTTCATCTAATCTTCCTGTCATTTTAAACATCCCTTCTCGTTATACGCCGCGCTTATTTCCCCATACTAACGCATGAAGCTGAGGCAATACTTTTGCATCATTCATCTCTTTACAATTTACAGCTTTATCAATCAGCCATTCATACTTATCTAATAATTTTTTTATAAGCATCGCATCATCCACTGTTTTTGTATCATCGTTTCCTACTTGTAAGAAAAATGGTACCTTTGGATAACGTTCGTGCATCTTAACTGCATATTCAAAATCATGATCATCGAATACTACTACTTTTAAACTAATATCTTTTCCTGCTAGTTTCTGAATAATAGCATCTAACCTCTGAAAATCTGTTTTCATCGTTGAACTTGGTGGTTTTGGAGAAATTGTTATCTCATCAATTTGAAGTAACCAATCTTGCCATTTACTCCCTTGCGTTTCAATTGCCGTTCGCATTCCATTTTCTTTTAATATAGAAAGAAGAAACTCAATATTTTTCAATAATGCCGGATTTCCACCTGAAATCGTAACATGAGAAAAATTTTCTCCTCCAATTGCAACAAGCTCATCCCAAATATCTTCTGGTGTCATCTGTCTAATTTGATCTTTAGCTGATCCATCCCACGTAAAAGCAGAATCACACCAAGCACAGCTATAATCACAACCAGCTGTACGGATAAACATTGTCTTTTGCCCTACAACCATTCCTTCACCTTGAATAGTCGGACCGAATATTTCTAAGACAGGGATTTTACTCATCAAGCATCCACTCCCGTCTTACTTCCGCATAACTAGTCGGCGTCTCAAATAAACGAACAAATTCAACGCGAGCTCCTTTATATTCGTTCACTCTATTCTCTTTTGTTAGTGCTTCTGCCATCTTTTCATAAATCCAAACGACCATATTTTCAGCAGTCGTATTCATTGCAGGTAACGTTTCGTTTAAATAACGATGATCTAGATAAATTTCTATTTCATTCTTCCAAATTTCTTTTATATCTCCAAAGTCAATTGCAAGACCTATTTCATTTACATATCCACTAATTCCAAATACAACTTTATATGTGTGACCATGTAAGTTTTTACATTTCCCTTCATAACAGTGTAAATGGTGTGCTGCATCAAATGTAAATTCCTTGCTGACCATTACTCTTTTATTATGGTATTTGAGTTGTTTACGCTGAATATCCTTGTCCATTTTTTGCAAATTCTCTACGATGCGAAATCCAAAAAAGTTATCCATTAGTTGTTCGCTCCTTCGCGTTCTTGTAGGTACGTATCTAATCCTGCTTTACGAAGTTGACATGCTGGACATTCACCGCAACCATCACCAATGATTCCGTTATAACATGTTAATGTTTTTTCTCGAACAAACTCAAATGCTCCAAGTTCATCTGATAATTTCCATGTTTCAGCCTTATCAATCCACATAAGTGGCGTGTGAATGACAAACGGGTAATCCATAGATAAATTTAAAGTAACATTTAACGATTTCACAAACACGTCACGGCAGTCTGGATAACCACTGAAATCAGTTTCACATACACCCGTTACAATATGACGTGCTCCAACTTGTTTTGCTAATACAGCAGCAAATGATAAGAAGAGTAAATTTCGTCCATCTACAAATGTCGATGGCAATTCACCTTCTTCATGTGTAATCTCCATATCCGTTCTCGTTAACGCATTTGGAGCAAGTTGATTTAATAGACTCATATCTAGTACCGTATGCTTTATTCCTAGTTCTTTTGCAATTTCCGCTGCACAATCAATTTCTAGCTTATGACGTTGATTGTAATTAAACGTTACAGCTTCTACCTCTGCAAACTGCTCTATTGCCCAAAATAAACATGTCGTACTATCTTGTCCTCCACTAAAAACAACAACTGCTTTTTCTTTTTTCATTTCACTCATTCTCCTTCTCTACTATAAATAAGAAGAAAGAACGTTCTTGAACTGTCACAATAAAAAAACAAAACAATACCTAAGGATATTGTTGTTTCCATAGTTTTTTATAGAGGGAGTTCGCGAACCTCTCCCGCGCAGTGCACGGAATTTCTTCTTTCATTGACATAGCTTATTGTAACATATTGTATACTAGCGTAAAAATTTCTGATTTTTCCGCTATTTATTATTTCATTTCTTTCATTTTATAGTATGATTAATTTAATATAAGAAGAGAGGAGGCATCCCACTGAAATCCTTTATTATTTATCTCTTTTTAAATATATTATTCATCCTGATTACAATGCTCGTATATCATTTATTTTGGAATCAAAAAGGGAAACGCTCTCCTAAATTAAATTCAGCTATATTCATTGTACTCTGTTGCCTCGCTACCGTACTCTGTATTACATTTGCAGCAAAAACAAATAATGGTTTTCAATTTGATATGCGCCATATTGTATTAATTGTCGGTACATTAACGGGAGGGCCTATTGCTGGTGGTTCTATCTTAGTTGTATTAAACATATATCGCTTATTATTAGGTGGGATAGGTGTTTTCCCATCTCTTATCGGTTCTGTTCTTCTATTTATTGTTCTACTATTAACATATAAATTTTTCAATCGAACTTCTAATCGTATAAAAATAACACTTGCTATTATCTACAGTCTCACATACGGATTTAGTTGGATACCCTTCTTTCTTTCAAAGGTTACAAATAAGACTGATTATATACCGCATATTATTGTGTATGAATTATGTTCAATGCTTGGTACGATTCTAATTTTATATTTACTACACATATTACAAACTCAAGTTCGTCTCCAAAACGAACTTATAAATGCTGAAAAGTTTCATTTAATTGGTGAAATGGCAGCGTCTATCTCTCATGAAATTCGCAATCCATTAACTTCAACGAAAGGTTTTTTACAACTGTTACAATCAGATACATGCACTGAGCAGGAACGAAAATTATATATCGACATTGCCATTAACGGCATCGAACAAGCAAATCATGTTCTTACAGATTATTTAACCTTTGCTAAACCAAGCATTGAAAAAGAACAAACATTACAGCTAGAAGAAGAGTTACTACATGCATTGTCGTTAATTACACCGCTCGCTAATTTAACAAATGTACGTACTCATTATATAAAGCAAAGCACTTCTTTTTTTATCGCTGGAGAAAAGCAAAAACTAAATCAATGTTTATTAAATATTTTAAAAAATTGCATTGAGGCTATGCCAAAAGGCGGTGATCTTTATTTCACATTAGTTCCTGATCATAAGCATATTCAGTTATATATAAAAGATACAGGAGTCGGTATGGATTCAGAACAAGTAAAACGTCTTGGTTCGCCCTTTTATTCAACGAAAGAAAAAGGTACTGGACTTGGAATGATGGTCGTATTCAGTGTTGTTCAAGCTATGAATGGAAAAATTGATATTATAAGTGAAAAAGGAATCGGTACAACCTTTTTATTAACTTTTCCACTCATACAAAAAACGTGATGAAATACTCATCACGTTTTTTCTGTTCCTTCAACTAATTCAGCAAAAGCTTTCACTTTTCCGTGCGGTTGTTGATTTTCTTTACGTGCTTTCCAGGCGCGCTCTTCTTCTCGCTTCTTCTTAGACATGTTTTTTCAACTCCTTCTTTTCTTTCTTATTTCTCCATGTAGTATTCCAAAATAAGAAAGAAAACTATGCACGTATCAAAAAAGAAGTGGTTTCCCACTTCTTCCACTTTAGCGTTGCAAAATTGCATGTTTCGCCTCTTTTAACTGCGTAAGATGTCTTTGTTCATGCAAATCAAGAAATTGAACCCATTGATACAAATTCAGATCATTAAAAACAGGATGCTTTAATCCATTTTCAAATAAATCTTTTTCATCTATAACACTATGAAGCGCGTGTAATAGTTCTTGGCGTGAATGTTCTAGCAATTGAATTCCTTGCTGTTTTTTCATTAAAGTTTCTGTTGGTTGCATTTGCTGAGGAGCTTCTCGTTTATGTGTGCGATCAAGCGTAAGTTGGAGGTCTTTAAATGGAGTCATGTTTCTTTCATTTTTTTGTAAAGCATATACAAGGGCAGACGTGACAGATTGTTCAACTAAATGCAAGTGGTGTAAAATTTGAATAATACTCCATTTATCACGGCGTGGCTTTACATTCACTTCTGTGTCATTTAACATTTCAATTTCTGATAATAGCGTGCTTCGAGTAGCCTGTAATGAGTTTACTAAACTTTCTAAACTTACATCCATATTAGATTGAAGCATACTTGTTCCCCCCTTTTGTTGGTGAAAAGAGGTGCTCCTTATTAGAAACACCCCTTTAGTATTCTGAATTTTCTTTTATTATCTCATCATTTTCCCATTATGTCGATGTTAAACATGTGAAAAAAAGCGCATGTTTTTTACAATTTTGTGTCGTCAATCGCATGTAACCATGCTTCAATTTCTGTAATAACACTTTTCACACAGCCTTCAGCAAATGGTGATGTTAAATTTGCAACCTCTACTAATTCTAAGAACGATTTACTTCCACCTTGTTGGCACAGATTCACATAATCTTCCCACGCCTCTTGTCTATTATCTCTTGCACGTTTCCAAAATTGTAGCGCACAAATTTGAGCAAGCGTGTAATCAATATAATAGAACGGTGAGCTATAAATATGCCCTTGACGTTGCCAAAAACCACCGCGCTCTAAATAATCATTCTCCTCATAATCACGATGTGGTAAATATTTCTTCTCTATGTTACGCCATGCTGTCTTACGCTCTTCAGGTGATGCTTCAGGATTTTCATATACATAATGTTGATATTCATCAACAGATACACCATAAGGTAAAAACAGAAGTGCTGAACTTAAGTGAGAGAAGTAATATTTATCTGCATCTTCTTCAAAGAATAGCTTCATCCATGGCCATGTAAAGAATTCCATACTCATAGAGTGGATTTCACACGCCTCATATGTTGGCCAATTATATTCTGGAATTTCAAATTTACGACTTTCATATACTTGGAAAGCATGACCTGCTTCATGTGTTAATACATCAATGTCACCAGATGTTCCATTGAAGTTTGAGAAAATAAATGGCGCTTTATAATTCTCAATATATGTACAATATCCGCCACCAGCTTTTCCTTTTTTCGCAACTAAATCTAATAAATCATTATCTAGCATGAAATTGAAAAATTCATCTGTTTCAGCCGATAACTCTTTATACATTGTCTTTCCATGATCAACAATCCAATCCGCATCTCCTTTTGGAGTTGGGTTACCTGTAGCAAACTCAAAGTTTTCGTCGTAATAAGCTAACTTCTCTACACCGATACGTGCTTGTTGTCGCTTTCTTAATTCCGTTGTAACGGGAACGATATAATCTAGCACTTGCTGACGGTAATTAGCCACCATCTCCGCATTATAATCTGTACGGTACATTCTTGCATATCCAAGTTCAACAAAGTTTTTGAAACCTAAAGATTTTGCGATTTTCGTTCTCACTTTAACAAGCTCATCATAAATACGATCTAGTTCTTCCTCATTTCCAGCTAAAAATCCGTAGTATGCTTCACTTGCTGCTTTACGTTCGCTTCTTTCTTTTCCTTGCATAAACGGAATCAGTTGCGATAACGTTCTTTCTTCTCCAGCAAAGTCAATTTTTGCAGATGCTAATAACTGTGTATATTGCGATGATAATTTATTTTCTAATTGTAAATCTTTCACGACTTCATCTGAATATGTTTTTAAATCACATTCTGCTAGAGCAAATAATTGTTTTCCATAATACGCCTCTAATTCTTCACGAAATGGAGAATTAATGAGTGCCTTATAATATTTTGTACCATATCCTTGTACAACTGGAGAGAATTCATCAAAGAAATCCTGCTCCTCCTTATAAAAAGTATCCGTCGTATCAACAGAATGGCGAATGTAACAAAGGTTTCCCATTGTACCAAAATCGTTGCGAATCTCATTAATTGAATGAATGACTTGTTTTTGTTCTTCTACAGTTTTTGCGTTATCAAACTTCTCTAAAGCAACAGTAAATTTCTCTTTTAACTCTTCAATATTTGGGCGTTTATATTCATAGTCTTTAAATGACATGAACGGGCCTCCTCTCCATTACATACCTTTATTATAATTCAATACGTATTCTTGAATTCCCTCTTAATTTTCAACAAATTTCGGCAGTGATTGCCCTGAGCTCATTACAAATAAAAAAGCCTTGGATTTATTTATCCAAAGCTCCTTTGGAACATATTATTTTTCATACTTCCCAATTTTTTTTAATAAATCAAGTAATTCATCTTTTTCATCTTTCGTTAACATTTCAAAAGACTGATGTATAACTTTCTCATGCCCCGGAAAAATAGAAGCAATAAAGTTCTCGCCAGACTCAGTTAATTGCGCGTAAATAACACGTCTGTCATTCGGACATGGAATTCTCTTTACTAATCCCTTTTTCTCCAGCTTATCTACAACATATGTAATGCTGCCACTAGCTATTAAAATACGCTCACCAATTTGCTGAAGTGGTTGACCGCCTTTATGATATAGCAGTTCTAATACAGCAAATTCAGTTGGATTTAACCCGTTACTTTGTATAGATTTATTTGTAGTATCCATAACAGAACGATGTACACGAGATAATGCAATAAATACTTTTAAAGATTGAGAAATATCTTCTCGTTCATTATTTGATGTCATACAACTTTCAACCCTTCACTTAAATTCTCAGCAATAAAAAGAAAATGCCAGTTCATACTTCCTGTGAATTCCGAATGAGCATTCACTCATCCATTTCCTCTCCCCTAATATATTAAGGATCATTCTTGAATAAAAACATGACAATTTTAACATAGTTTATATATAATGATAATAAAAAAAGAAGGAGTACCACATTTGAAAGTCAAATTCCAAAGCATAATTGTATATATATTGCTTGTTATCCTACCGACAATAGGGATTGGTGCTACATTTTATTCGTATCATACATATAAAATGAAACAGGAAAACAAATTATCTGCTCATACAGTTCTCTTTTTATATAGAGATTATTTGGATCATCATCTTGGTGAAGCAATTTCTGCTTTAGACATGCTTGCAAAAGTTGTAGGCACCGAGACTGGTAATATAAATGGTATTAAACAAATTGTACATGATACAGATGGAAACGATGCACGCTTTTCTGGTCTATATTACGCTACACCAGAAGGAGTCATTACAATCGCATCTGAAGATGAATCAAAGCCTATAGATGTTTCAGACCGTAAATATATTCAAGACGCGCTCCAAACTAAAAAAACCACTGTATCATCAGTCATTACTGATCGCGTTCTTGGACATAAAGCTATTATGATTGCTGCCCCCATATTTAATAAACAGAAGGAGCTCTCAGGATTATTATTAGCTAGTTTACGCTTTGATTACATTTCATCTTCTTTAAATGCCATTAAACCACAATACCATTTTGAGGTAACTGATAAACATGATGTAGTTTTTCTAACCGATGATAATAACGACACAAGTGATACGCATTCTAATATGCTTACTACCCCACTCCAAAGATTAAATTGGAAGGTCTCTGTTTCTCCATTACCTATTCATCAAAAAACCTTATACCAGTGGGTTGCAATAGAGTGTATAGCTACTTTATTTTTAATGTCTATTTTATTTTTACTTGCTCAATATATGTTGTTAAAACGTCAAACAAAAATTGAAAGGCAACAAAATGAACTACAAAAAATTGAATTAGTTGGAACTTTTGCAGCGAGTACAGCACACGAAATCCGTAATCCTCTTACTGGAATTAAAGGACTCGTCGCTCTATTAAAAGAGAAATATAAAGATGAGCAAGATCAGTTCTACTTTTCCGTAATTGAACAAGAAATAGAGCGAATCAATGAAATTGTAAGTGAATTTCTTATTCTCGGAAAGCCAACCGCCATCATCGAACAAACGTATGATGTAAGAAAAATTCTAAATGAGGTAGCATTAATTATTCAATCTGAGGCGAATTTACATAACATTGTATTCCATTTACATCTGCCAGACCATCCTGTTCATATCCGTTGTTCGAAAGACCATATGAAACAAGTGGTTTTAAACATTACAAAAAATGCAATTGAGGCCATGACTTCTAGTGATACACTAACCATTGTAGTAAAAAACAATGAAACACACGCACAATTGCAGATTATAGATACTGGAAAAGGGATTCCGCAACATATTCAAAAACACCTCTTTCATCCGTTCTTTACTAATAAAGATACTGGAACAGGTCTTGGACTTGTCATATGTAAACGAATTGTAGAGATGTATAATGGGCATATTTTTATTGACAGTACAGAAAACGAAGGAACAACAGTTCATATCGAAATTCCGTTACACATAGTATAATTATCCTTATCCTATAAGGGTAATTATACTTATTTCATAAAACCAGCCACAAGCATTCGCCAAAAATTATTTGATTTTCCTTCATACCCGATTTGGAAAATAGGTATTTTTATAATTGAAAACCATTTCGGTGTTTGTTTTTCTTTATAACATTGATATTGTAAAATAAGCTTGTCCAATTCTTGACTAACTTGAATTGTCTCCCTACTATTTAGCCCACTTGTTAATCCTAGTTGAATCATTTCTTCACGTTTCATATGAATATCACGTGAAAGCTTTTCTAATGTGTACTTCCTTTTTACAGTAAACATCCATATCCCCCTTATTATACTTCCATGCTCTTAACTTCACTTCTCCATTGACTTTTTTAACTACTTAATCATATGCAAATTTGAAGAATCAGAAATTTTAACATTTTCTCCCTGTAATTTACAAATCTTTACCCTCACTTTGAGAATTATTACAAATTATTCTATCTTTGTAAATACATTCGCAATAATAGACATTTTTTTCATCTTGTTTTTTTATAAATGCTACGTAAACCGGGGATTCTTAATTTTCCACCTACTTTTCTTCGACATTTTTTGTTTAATTTATATAAAAAAGCAAAACATAATGATGATTGATAAAGTGAAACTTTAATCAGTGTTTTTTGTTCAGCCCCCACTGATTATTAGCATTCACCAATCGGGTAGGCAGTGAATCTCCCACCTATCCAGCCCAATGTTGAGGTGGGAGTCTTACTCCCCACAAATAGCGGGATAACAATAGAAAGGAAATATTTATATGCGAAAATATACGATTGCATTATTCATCATTGTTTTGTTTTTACCGTCCTTCTTATTTCCTATTCAAGCAAATGCTCATACGAATAAAGTTGCTATTGTCATTGATGATTTCGGAAATAATATGAAGGGGACTAATCAAATGTTATCACTTCCCATTCCACTCACTGTTGCTGTTATGCCTTTTCTTCCTTCCACAAAAGAAGATGCAATAGCTGCCCATAAGAAAGGCCATGAAGTTATTATACATATGCCAATGGAACCTATAAAAGGTAAAAAAGAATGGCTTGGGCCGAAAGCAATTACAACTGATTTAAGCGATGAAGAAATAAACAACCGACTTGAACAAGCGATTCAAGAAGTACCGCATGCAATTGGAATGAACAATCATATGGGGTCAAAAGTAACAGCGGATGAAAGAATTGTTCGCCTTATACTTGCTGCTTGTAAAAAACACGGTTTATTTTACTTAGATAGTAAAACGAATCCTAATAGTGTCGTCCCAAAAATCGGAAAAGAATTAGGAGTTCCTATTATTGAAAACCAACTATTTTTTGATGATGTGTATACAGCAGGACATATTTCAAAACAAGCCCAATTACTCATCAAAAAAATTCAAGAAAAACCTATTATGGTAGCTATCGGGCATGTGGGCCCTCCAGGTGAAATTACATCACGCGTTATTGAAACTTCTATCCCTAAAATTCGTGAGCATGCAGACTTTATTTTCTTATCTGATCTAGCATTATCCCCGCCTCCTGTTTCAAAATAAAGTTCATTACTCACATAAAGTGAAACTTTAATCAGCCCTCACCAATTGGGCTTTTATGGGCAATCCGTCCCCCCACTTAACTTCTTTACTTGCGCTGAATTTTGAGGCTCGGATTTTACTGCCCACAAATGGCGGGACAAAAAAGTACCTATCTATATATAACAGATAGGTACTTTTTTTAACTTAAATATAATCTACATGACTCACTCTGAATCCTTTTTTCTCTATTTTTCCGATTAATTGCTTTAATCTTGTTTCATCTAACTCATCTGATATATTTACAATAACGCGGCGGATATATTGATCACCGTTATCTAACGTAAATAGGCCACCGATATTATATGCTTTTAACAATGTCCCAAGCTCTTTAATCGTTCCCTTACAATCTTGTGTTGCAATTGTTAATATATAACCACCTGTTCGCATACCAAATGAATCTTCAATAACATCAAATATATTCGAATGCGTTAACATACCGACAAATTCATTATAATCATTTAGCACGGCTAAAAACGGAAGCCGACGAATTACATAAAAAGCTCTGAAGAATGAATCCTTTTCAAAAATAAATGCATTGGAATCATCAAGCATATCCCCTGCACTTACATGCTCTAATCCGCTATTGCATTTTTTTTCTAATAAATCTACTTTATAAATAATCCCCGTGAATTTCTTCTCATCTTCTGCTAATACCGGGATGGCTCGAAATCCCGTTTCGTTCATCATTTGCAGTGCCTCTTCACCAGAATCATTTATCTTGCAAAATGTTACTTGCTGCTTTGGCAGAAAATGATATTTAACTCGCAAAATATGTTCCTCCTTACATGTCAACATGTAATCTATATATAATAAGGAGACCTATATTTTATGAGTGAAATTATTTTTAAAACGCTTTCATTTGTTTATTAACTTGTATCCATATCACATCCATTTTTATATAACAGAGCTCCTTGCACCCTTAATCATTAATAACTTTACATGATAGTTCATTAAATATTCTATACCCTCTAGCCATTTTTTCGCTTCTTCTGGCGTTTTTCCCCACACAATCATGCCGTAATTATGAACAAGAACTACTCCTCCACCTTCAATGAAATTCGGAACATTGCTTTCTAATAAATCAGCGAATTTTTTTTCATCTTCTACAATTGGAATTGTCATTTCTGTTATACCTTCTTTTCCGAAAACACGCTCCACACTGCGTTTATCGAACGTTACTTCTCCTTCTTCCCCATATAACTCTGATATTAAATGACTATCTACAGTCTGCACTTGTAAAATACATCCTGCACTACTTTTTTTATAAATATCCGCATGCATAAATGACTCTGCAGCTGGTTTTTCTTCATTTTCAAATACTGACTCGCACATGCAATTTACGACAATAAAATCTTCTTCCGAAAATAGCCCTTTATCTCTTCCCTCAACATTTACTAAAAATGTTAACGGCTCTTTTGACGTACATAGCGATAAGCTAATTTTGGTACCATAAAACCAATCACGAAGTGCCAATTCAGATTTCACATCTTTTAATTCATTCCATTTCTTCAGAAAAAATAACATTTCGTCACCCCCGGCATAATATTCATATAAGGTTCGAATCCTTTCTATGTAAAAGGAATATTTTTTGATTATTCTAAAAATTTAATTGAATTATCACATGAGAACGCTTTTTTGTCAATATAGTTTCGTGGTTCTTCTTTAAAATAGGCTATTCATATGTCTATACTCCTATCTATTTCATTTTGCACATAAAAAATACGCTATTCTTTAATTAAAGAATAGCGTATTTTCCTCATTTTTTATTCCGCATTAACGGGCAGCCCGATTGGTGAGGGCTACTAATCAGTGGGGAATGAACAAAACCCCCACTGAATAAAGTTTCACTTTATTTCTTTATTGCATTATACAAAAACTGCGCGTATTGTTCACGTGTTACGAAATTATCTCCTAAAAAATTCCCTTCCCCGTCGCCTTTTGATATTTTATTATCCACTAAAGCTTTCACATATCCTTTCGCCCAATGGCCATTTGGTACATCTTTAAAATTCTCTGCACTATTTTCATTTTCTTTTAACTGAAATACTCTTTGTAGTACTACTGACATTTCATATCGAGTTAATACTCCATCCGGACGGAACATACCATTTCCATAGCCTGTCATAATTCCAGCTTGAACCACTGCATCAATAGCCGTTTCATACATATTTCCTTTCGTATCTATAAATGCCGTTTTTTGTTCTAGATTATTTTCTAATTTTAAATACCTTTGTATTAGAAGTGCTACTTGTCCACGAGTAATGTTATCACCAAATCCAAATTCACCATTTCCATAGCCTATAAATAATTTTTCTTTCGCTAAGTAATTAATTGCTTCTTCTGACCAATGTCCCTTTGGTACATCTTTAAATTCTACCACTTCTGTTTTCTCATCTTCTTTAGATGTATTACCGTCTTTACTTTCTACTACATTTTGAATAACAGATCCTGTAAAGAAGATTCCTGTATCCGCGAATGGATCTTTCACACCAAATTCATATACTTTCTCACCTGGTGTACTCCATTTCACTACACCATTACTATACGTACCATTATCGCTCTTCAGACGGATTTTCGTAGAAATCTCACCATCTTTTTCATATATAGGTACTTTTACTTCTTTATTTACTTCTGTTTCCTCTAAAAATACTTTTTGATTTTGGACATTAATATAAGCCGTCTTACTTAGTTCTATAACTGGTCGGACATCACGGATTTCATTTGCAACAAAACTTAGAAATACTAATTTTTTTAAATTACTAACTGGTGATAAGTCTGAAATATAATTCGCTTCTAAATCAAGCTTTTGTAAGTTTACTAAACTTGATAATGGAGTAATATCCTTTAACTCATTGTTAGGTAAGTGTAATTGTTTTAACTGTGTCATCTTACTTAGAGGAGTAACATCTTTTATTTCATTTTTCCCGATCCACAATTCTTCTAATTGCTTCATTTGCTCAATGCCGGATAAATCTTTAACTTTATTACGTGTTAATACTAAGTCTGTTAAAGGTAATGAATATAACGCTTTAATATCTTCAATTTGATTACCTGCTAAAGTTAAGTATGTTACATTTTTCAAAGCGCTTAATGGAGCAACGTTCGTAATTTTATTATTTGCTAAATTCAAGTAATCTAGTTGTTCCATTTTCGCTAATGCTGTTACATCTTCTATTTGGTTGCCTGATAGATATAAACTTTTTACATTTTTCATTTCAGTTAGTGGTGCAACGTTTGTAATTTTATTATTACTTAAATCAAGAGATTCTAAATTATCCATCTTAACAAGTGGCGTTACATCTGCAAATTCATTACCACGCAAAGCTAAATGATTTAATTGCTTTAAGTTCGCAAAGAACGACGGGTCTTTTATCTTCGCATTCGCAACTGTTAAAGATTTTAAATTTGGCATATATTTTAATGCACTATAATCAAGTATCTCATTTGTATTTAAAAATAAATCCTTTACTTGTAATAACTCTTCTTTCGTAATTGGTGTATTTAAATCTTTTCTATTAAATACTTTTTTATTCACAAGTTCTCTTAATTTGTTATCTGTTATCATATTTTGATTATCAACTGGATTATCCGTTTCCGTATTTCCTGAATTAGAGTTATCATCTGGTTTCTCTGTTTCTTTGTTACCTACAGTTGGATCTTTAATTTCAAATTGAACTTGATATTTGTGATCATATCCAATAGCTGGAATAAGTATATGCATTTGCATATTGTGCTTCTTCTCAAACTCGCCAATTTCAAATTGAACTACCTTCGTTCCATTCTTCCTCTTATCTTCTGACAAAACCTTCACATCATGAAATACACCAGGCTGGTTTTTATCTTCTATTCTAAGATATTGAAAATAATCGCTATCTTGCATTGTTACAGTGACAATTTTTTTGCCAGCTGCAATCGTTACTTTAGGATCTTTTATATATTGAGAAACCATAGATGGCTCATCTTTTTGGTCCTTATATATTTTAATCTCAGTATCATACGTGCGATCACTCGCTGCTGCTACCGATTGATTTGCTTCAACTTTTAATGCCGCTAATGCTGGAGTAGAATACGTAGCAAATGGAATTGCTAATGTTGTCGCTACTACTAGCGCCTTCATATAATTTTTTTTCAAAATAATATCCCCTATCATATACAATTTTTATAATTGATAACCCTTATCAATTACCCACAAATAAATGATAATGAATATCATTATCATTGTCAATGAGAATATTACATTAAATTTATATTTTTAAAGATAAAAAATAAAAAGCCCTTTATTCAAAGGGCTTTTTTACCTATCGTATGAAGAATTTCACTTTTTTCCTTCTCATTGATGACACCAATTTTTTGCAAAATATTCGCGTACAATACAAGTTTATTATATATTCGTTCTGACATGTTCTCCCTTCTTTCCTTCGACCAACTTTTTTTGTATTGGTAAATTATATGAAAGAGATGAGAAAATGTGTCCACTTTTTGCATAAATGCAAATCTTTTATTTTACGATTTGCAGACAATAAAACTCCCTCCTAAAAATTAGGCGGGAGTTTAGGTACTTTCACTTTATTTAACAAACTGTCCACTGAATATTATGCTTCATAAGTTCTTCTTCAAAACTATATGGCATTTTTTTATCACAAATTACATGTTGAATACGTGAAAATGCTGCTATACGATAATTCCCTTTCACGCCTACCTTCGTATGATCACATAAAATATATGTCTTCTCAGCTAATTTCATCATCGCCTCTGACAATTTCGCTTTCTCTAATTCAAAGCTGGAAACTCCAAAACTAGGTAATAACCCATCAATCGAAACGAACGCTTTATGAAAATGGAATTGCTGTATTACTTGCTGAGAAATAGACCCTGATACACGCGAATGCTTTGGAGATACTTTTCCACCTATAAATAAAACTTCACCGTGAAACATCTTTTTATTAATAGAAGAAATTAATTGTGTTGCGACTGGAAATGAACTTGTTACAATCGTTAAGTTTTTACGATGAACAAGGTATGGAACCATTTGAAGCGGTGTACTTCCATCATCAATTGCAATGACATCACCATCTTCTACAAATGTCGCTGCTTTATAACCAATTCTTTTCTTCTCTTCTATATGTAGCATTTCTCTTTCTAACATTGGCGCCTCTACCCCAGCGCCTGGAAGTTGAACAGCTCCACCATACACTTTTTTCAGCTTCTTTTCACGATCTAATTCTTCTAAATATCGACGAATCGTTTCTGTTGATACAGCAAATTCTCTCGCTAATTCTGAAACCTTTACTTTTCCTTTAAATTCTACCTTTTCAAGAATGGTTCGCTTTCTTTCTTCTCCTACTACAGACATAGATTCACCTCATTTATATCTCCCTCATAAGCTTCCTTACTTATACAAAGTTATAATTTTCTTTGTAAGTAGAAACTTCTTCATGAATATGAATACCGCGCTTTGCTAGTTCATCAAAAATTAATTGTGGATTTTCAAAAGCTTCTTCAGGCGTAACAACACCCACCCTACTTACATTTCCAGTTGCAATTAACTCTGCAGCAATCCCAAATGGAATACCGACGTTTCTCGTATACGCCCTTAATTTTTCCCATCCTACAACAGAACCATCAGATAACGGGTGTGTATGATATAACACATGTCTTTGCTTCTCATTATTTTTCATACCTATTACTTCTACATGAAGTGCATAACCATAAAGCTCTGTTTCTTGTCCTTCTTTCGATTGCAATAAATACTGCGAAATACAATCCATAATGCCTATTTCTTTCCCGTTTATTTCAATCTGATCATTACGCAATATGCCGTAATCATATAAAGCACGTACAAGTTGCATATTTTGCTTCGGCCAAGTTCCTCTCGTCTCTATCAGTTTGACACCTTTATTTTCTAGTGCCTTTGCTAACGTAATCGTTTCAGAATGCGGAATGATATACTGCGTTTCCTTACCATAAGGCGCTGGCAATTCTATTTCTCTCGGACGCGCAAACGGAAGTACTTGTTTAAATTCACCATCTTCATACACTGTACGCGATGGTAAATGTGGATCATATTCATATGTCGTTGTCTCTGTAATTGAAGCAGAAAAAGCAATCGGACGATACGAACCGTGACTTACGCGGACAGACTCTACAGTATCCAGTTGATTTGCTGCATGCATTGCCATCATTTGCGTTACACCTGGCGTCATACCAAACCCAGGCAAACATGTTTTTTCATTTTGAACAAATATAGCATGCGATTCATTTTCTTCACCAAATCCATTTAAGTTCACACCATGACAGCCTGCTTCTGCAATACAGCGAGTCGACAATCCATTTAGCTTTATCGTCGTACCGTCCATTACAATGTCATAACCTTTCATTTTTGCAACCGTATCCTCGTGATTTGTTACATCTACTTTTACAAAATCAACACGAGGATCGTTGAGCCATTCTACTACTTTACGGCCCTCTTCCTCGTTAAAATCGGCTACAGTAATCGTCTCAAAAGATGAAAATTGAACTAAATCCAAAATAGCTTCACGACAAATTTTACCTGCTCCACCTAAGCAAAATACTTTCACCCAATAACAACTCCTTTAGCAATACTATCAACTAAGCGATTAATATCTTCTTCATGTACATCACCGATATTTCCAATGCGGAACGTATCTACTTTCGAAATTTTCCCAGGGTAAATAACAAATCCATAACGCTTTAATTCGTTATATAACTGTTGAAACTCAAACCCCTCTTTTGGATAAATGAAAGATGTAATAATAGGAGATTGATATTTCTTATCTACTAGTGGCTTAAATCCGATTTCTCCCATTCTATTCACTAGTAGTTTTTGATTGTTGTAATATCGATTGTAACGTGCTCTTACTCCACCTTCTTTTTCTAGCTCAAGTAGCGCTTGATAAAAAGCATGTACAACATGTGTAGGTGAAGTAAAACGCCATTTCCCATTTTGTTTTTCCATCGTTTCCCACTGATCATATAAATCAAGAGATAAAGAGCGTCCTTGCCCTTTACACTTCAATAATTCATCACGTTTTGCGATTATAAATCCGAATCCAGGAACCCCTTGAATACACTTATTTGCACTACTAATTAAAAAATCAATTTGTAAATCAGCAATGTCTATTTCAATCCCGCCGAAACTACTCATCGCATCAACAATTGTAACCTTTCCATACTGCTTTCCTAATTTACATACATCTACAATTGGATTTATAATGCCTGTCGTTGTTTCACAATGAATAACTGCAATATGCGTAATCTCTTTATCTTCTTCCAATAACTTTTCTACTTCTACAATATTAGTAGGTTCCCACTCTTCTGTTTGGCTGACCACTACATCAATCTGTAACATCTCTGCCATTTGTACAATGCGCTTACCGTACGCACCATTTGTACAAACGAGAAGCTTCCCATTTCCCGGAATAACAGAGCCAATTACTGCTTCAACTGAAAACGTACCGCTTCCTTGCATTAACACTGTTGTATATTTCTCTTCTTCCTTCGTCGCTAACGATACAAGTTTAGCTCTTACTTCTTGCACCATCGTATTATATTCAACATCCCACGTACACCAATCGTATAGCATAACTTCTTTTACTGATTTTGTTGTCGTTAATGGTCCTGGTGTTAATAATAAGTAGTGATTTTCATTCATGATCCCGTACCCCTTTTATGAAATAATAAGTTCTTGTTTCTCGATATGTTCCATTACGTTTTCAAGCTCCTGCATCGTTTCAATCGTAAAATGAGCCCCATTTTCAACAAACCGATTACGAACTATTTCTATTTTTTCACGAAGCTCTACCGAATCCATACTCTCCACTTCCTCTTCCGTTAAACCGAGCTCACTACTTCCAAGAATTACACCAACTGCCCACATTCCAGCATTTCTACCTTCTTTCATATCTGATACTGTGTCCCCTACTTTTATCATATGGTTCATCGGATACACACCAAGTTCCATTGCATTTTTATAGCACATCCATGGGTATGGGCGGCCTGCTGGAACATCATCTGGCGTAACAAGAAAATCAGGTTTATATCCTTGTAACGCTGCTTCCTTTGCTACAATTTCCATCATTTCTCTCGTATAGCCCGTTGTTGAACCGATTTTAATGCCTCTCTCACGTAAAGAAGCGATTACTTCTTTTACCTCATCAATCGGCGTAGCATAACTTGGTAAAATAGAAAAGAGAATTTCTTCAAACTCTTCATACATCTCATGAATGTCTGCTTCTGTTGGTAATTGACCGAAGACACGCTTCCACTCATCCGCAATACGAGGCATTTCTGTTAGTGCCCTTACATGATCTATTTTTAATAATCCCATTGGCTTACGTGCTTCTTCTGCTGTAATTTCAACGCCACGTTTTTGAAAAATCTTCATGAATACTTCTAGCGGTGCAAAACATCCGTAATCAACCGTCGTACCTGCCCAATCAAAAATAACTGCTTCAATTTTCATTCTGTCCATCACCCTTCTTACTTATCTTTTTTGCCATTGTGAAGTTCGGTTACGAAGTGCTTTCGTTCCCCATTCATATACAACTCTCACTACAATATTTGTAACAACAATAAGTACACTCATTGCAGCTGCTGGTGCTACATTTCCTGCATCATCCATATTTACGATTGATACGGCAGCTAGTTTAAAATCAGCTGCATATAGGAATACAACTGCCGATACAGTTACCATTGAATTTACGAAGTAGTACATTACCATTTCTAAAATTGCTGGTAAACACATTGGTACTGTTACTCGGAAGAATGTTTTATAAAACGGAATACCCATCGACTGCGAAACAAGCTCAAACTCTCGGTCTAATTTCTTTAAGGCAGTCGTTGCCGTGACAAATGTTACAGAATAAAAATGAATGATATTTACTAGTACTAATACAGCGATTGTTCCGTATAAAGAATGAAACGGATTCGTTACTGATAGTCCAAGAATTTGAATCGTTGGTTGACTAAAGAAAAAGACATATCCTAATCCGAGTACTAAACCTGGTATCGCTAACGGCACTATAGAGAAAAAGTAACCTGTTTTTCTGAAAAATTGTAGCTGGTCTATTTTCTCAATTGCATATGCGAATACAAATGTTAAAATCGCCCCAATAACTGCTGTAACTGCTGAAACAATTACGCTATTTTTAAATGCTTCAAGTCCATCTCCTGTTAAACTTGAAAAATTAAAATGCTCAAATGTAAAACTCATATTATATGGCCATACTTTCACACTTGCAGCAATACCAACTGCAACAAATAATAGAATGATCATAAGTGTAATCACACTACAATATATGAATGAGATTACATCTCTTTTCTTATTAGCTATTATTCTGTATGGTACTGCTTTTGAAGATAAGAAATTCGCCTGCTTTCTTTGCGTAATACGATCAACTACAAATGCGAATATAGCTGGGATTAATAAAATCATTCCGACAGTTGCACCCATCGGCATATTTTGCTGTCCAATTACTTGTTTGTATACGTCAGTAGCAAGCACATTATATTGACCACCAACAATTTTTGGTGCCCCAAAATCAGTAAAACTAAGTGTAAACACAACAAACATTGCACTAATTAATCCGTACTTTACACTAGGTAAAGTAACCGTGAAAAATTGCTTTGTTTTACTCGCCCCTAACATATTAGAAGCTTCATATAAACGATAATCAGATCCTTGGAAGGCAATTAGCAATATAAGAAAGGCTTGTGGAAATGTATACATAACTTCAGCTATTACAATTCCTACTGGTCCATATAAAGGGATTTGTATACCTTCAAATAAACCAAACATTCCTTTCGTTACTAGCCCTTGATTACCAAATAAATATGTAAGTGCTATACCGTGCATCATCGTTGGTGCGAACAATGGTAATAACGCTACATACTGAAATACACGCTTTCCAAAAACATTCGTACGGGCAATTGCATATGCGTAAACGAATGCGATTGCAACTGAAATAATTGTTGTTGCGCCAGAAATCCATACTGTATTTTGTAAAGACTGAACTAAAGTTGGTGTTGTGAAATATTTACTGAAATTCGCTAAACCAACGAAAACTCCATCTTTATTATAAAAAGCTTGTGTAAATAGTTGTAATAGCGGTAATACAAGTATGATAAGGAAAGAAAAAATCATAACGATAATTACGAGCCTTTGGATCCATTCCTCTTTCCCTATACTTCTCTTAATCTTTTTTTTCGTACTTTCTACCTTATAGTTTTCTAACATCTCCATCTATACAATGACCTTCTTTCCATATGACAACATATGATTTTCTGAGAAAGAGATTTGAATCGGCTTTCCTTTTCTAATAGCCGTTGCTTCTACTTCTGATGCTAATATATCCACTACAATTTTCTCATTATAAAGGTGTGTGTTTTCTTCTAAGACTCGCACTTCCGTCCGATATACAGATCCGCGAAATTCCATACTTTCCACAACTGTTTTAATACCGTCCTTTTGTACAATTGTTACATGTTCAGGACGAATTGCATGTTCTTCGTTATTTTTCGAAAAGAAATTAATAGAACCAATAAAATCTGCCACAAACGGATTGGCTGGTCTTTGATAAATCTCCTCTGGTGTTCCAATCTGCATAATTTCCGCATGATTCATTACAACAATTTTATCAGCCATCGTTAATGCCTCTTCTTGATCATGCGTTACCATAATCGTCGTTACTCCTATTTTCTCTTGCAAATCACGCATTTCCCTACGTAATTTTTCACGCACTTTTGCATCTAAAGCTGATAACGGCTCATCGAGTAACAAAATATCTGGAGACAGAGCGAGCGCACGTGCAAGTGCTACTCGCTGCTGTTGTCCACCAGACATTTGAGCAGGATATTTATCTTTTACATTCAGCAAATCTACAAGTTTTAACGCATCTAGCGCTTTCTCTTTCACTTCTGCTTTCCCATATTTTTTTGTCTTTAAGCCGTATTCAATATTTTCAAGTGCTGTTAAATTCGGAAATAAAGCATACGATTGGAAAACCATTCCGAAGTTTCTCTTTCCAGGAGGCAATGCTGTAATATCTTTTCCATTCACAGCTATACTGCCAGTCGTTGGTTCCTCTAGTCCCGCTAAAATGCGAAGCAACGTCGTTTTCCCACAGCCACTCGGGCCTAATAAACAAACAAACTCATTTTTGTTCACAGTAAAAGAAATATCTTTTAATGCTGTAAATGCATCAAACTGTTTTTGAATGTGTTGAATTGATAAATATTCGCTCATTTTTCTCTCTCCCACTCACTTACTTTTTCGGTTCTGCTTTTTGGCCAAACTCTTTTTCCCATTTTTCTAAAATTTTGTCACGATTTTCTGCTGCCCATTTAAAGTCATTCTTTTTATATAATTTTTCAGTAACATCTTTCGGGAATCCCTCTGGAAGTTTATAATCATTTTTAATTGTCGCAAATCCATTTTTCTCAAAGTATAACTTCATTACATCATCAGTAATTGCCCAATCTAAAAATGCTTGTGCTAATTTATCATTTTTCGCATTATCTTTCTTAATAAGTGCGTTCGCTTCTACTTCCCACCCTAATCCTTCTTTCGGCAGTACAACTTCAACTGGTGCACCTTTTTGTTTCTCTTTTAAAGCACTATAAACCATTGATACACCGACTGGATATTCACCTGCTCCTGCTAATTTCGCTGGTTTTGATCCTGAATGCGTATAACTTGCCATATTATCATGAAGTTTCTTCATGTAATCCCAGCCTTTATCTTCACCCATGATTTGTAGCCATGCAGAAACTGTTAAAAATCCTGTTCCAGATGATGCTGGATGTGGCATAACAAGTGTTCCTTTATACTCTGGTTTCGTTAAATCTTCATATGATTCTGGCATCGGTAAATTTTTCTTCTTTAACTCTTCTTTATTTACAGCAATCCCCGTCATAAATGCAGTATTTCCTACCCATTTTTCAGGTTGCTTATCATCTTTAAATTGTGGAAGAACACGATCTGCTCCTTTTGGAGAGTATCCTTTTAACATATCTTTTTTATCTAAAGCTAATAGACTTGATGCCGCAGTTCCCCATACAACATCTGCTTGTGTATTTTTCCCTTCAGCTAGCAATTTCGCAGTAATAACTCCTGTTGAATCACGTACAATGTTCAATTTCACATCAGGATATTTCTTTTTAAAGGAATCAAGATAAATTGGTACAAGCTCTTCTTCAATTGCTGTGTAAACAGTTAATGATCCAGATAATTTGTCATCTTTCACTTTCGCTCCAGCACTTTCTTCCTTCTTTGCACCACACCCCATTAATAACGAAAATACCATTCCAGTCGCTACAGCTTTAAAGATTGTTTTTTTCACTGTTTCTCTCTCCTTTTACAAATCTTATGTACAACTCAAATATAAACAACTAGTGTAAAAGCAGTATTAAACCAACATTAATCTTTTGTTTGTTGTTTGTTTTTGTGTAATACGTTGCTACTTCTATGTTTTTTCGCATTTTTCTGCTAATAGAAAACACTAAATTTACAAATAATTAAAAAAACCTTTATAATCCCACAAAAAAATGAGGCGTTTGTAAAAAACGCCTCATTTTTATTTCCCTTTTTTTGAATTACGATTAGCATACTTTGCGCTATTTTCTCCTTCATACTCTAATGCAAATTCTGCATCTGGTAAGCTTTCTTTCGGAGTTTTATTATTATTGATTGCCGCATTTTGTTTCACTTTTCTTTTTACCAATACATTCACCTGCTCTCAAGAAATCACTTTCTACTCTAGTTTGAAACAACTTAAAATAATTATTACTGGCAAGTGTTAACAAGTACATAAGAGGCGTTAGATGGAAATACTACGTATGAAGAAATCATTATAAAAAGGAGCGATAATTTTGAAGAAAAAAGAAAAGATTCAATCACCAATTTTAGACGAAACGCTCCCGCATCAAATGAATTTTCCATCTTTTAAAGGAACAGGAAAAACGATGCAACAACCTTTTGTGAATCAATATGATGTTGTAATTGGAGACAGTAAATATAATTCCGAGAACAGTCCACTTAACAATTGGAGTGATAAAATAGATCCTGCCATTATGGCTGGCGATGAGTGGATCCATCCTACAAATGATATTGGGTGGATTTCAGAAGAAAATCAAGAGTTGCTAAAAAACGAAGCGGATAATAAAAATGAAGCTTTTATGCATCCACAATTTGGAATTAACGACTAAAAAACCATTCTACCTAACGTAGGTAGAATGGTTTCATACTATCCAATAATAATCCGCTCTTTCGGGTATTTATAGCGAGGTGGTTGTTCCCTTCCACCACTAGCTAAAATAAATGTTAAAATACCAACGCGTCCGATAAACATAAGCACAATAAGTACAAGTTTCCCAACAGTTGTTAAATCAGGCGTAACACCTGTTGATAGTCCCGTCGTTCCGAAAGCAGAACAAACTTCAACAATTAAGCTCATAAGCGGTACATTTTCCGTAATAGATAAAATGAATAGCGCAGTAGCACATAACAAAATCCCCATCGTCATAACGACAGATGCTTTCAGTACATCCTCTTCATGTAGCTGACGTTTGAAGACTCTAACTGTTCTACCACCCCTTGCAAAGGTATATAGTGACAATATACTAACAGCAAATGTTGTTGTACGTATTCCGCCCCCAACCGAACTTGGAGATGCCCCTATAAACATTAATATACTCATAAATAAAAGCGTCGGTTGTGACAATTCACGTATATCCATCGTAGCAAGTCCACCACTTCTCGTCGTCACAGATTGGAATAATGTATAAAATACAGTTTCATGCCATGACTTTCCTACTAAAAAATGATTTCTCTCCAGTAAAAAAATCATAATTGTACCAACAACAACGAGTGCAAAAAATGTTGTTGTCGTCAGTTTTGTAAATAATGAAAAACGGAATAATTGTTGTCTCCTTTTACTAAGGAATTGTTTCACTTCCATTAGCACAGGGAAACCAATCGCTCCTAAAATAATTAGTAACATATGAATCATTTGAACAATATAATCTTTTTTATAAGGAATTAATGATTGTCCTGTTAAATCAAATCCGCCGTTCGTAGTCGCACTAACAGCTGCAAAGAAACCGTGAAAATAAGCTTCTTTCCAAGTCGGAAAGTAAAGTAAAAATCTTGTACCTAATAGGATTGCTCCAATAAGTTCTATTGAAATAATTACAATCAAAATAGAACGCATCAATTCTACAAGACCCGATAAATTCCCTTGATTATGGTCTGCCATAATTAATCTTCTTCTTTGCAAACCAATCTTTTTCCCCGTAATGATCCAAACAAATGTACCAAGCGCCATAATTCCTAAGCCGCCTAATTGTAGAATAAGGGCTAAAACAATAATTCCTGCTGTAGTAAACGTATCTGAAATCGTAATAACAGACAGTCCCGTAACGCTTACCGCACTAACCGATGTAAAAAGCGCATCTATAAATGTCCATTTCACACCAGGCTTCGTAACAAACGGTAAACTAAGCAATATCACCGATACAACTACTGCTAACAAATAAAACAAAACGATGAGTTGTACAGGACGTAATTTTTGTAAAAACTTTTTTATATCTCTCATTCCATCACTTCGCTACCTTTTTTCTATCGATTAAATAAAGAAAAATCTTTACTTTCTTTATTTGTAAATAACTGCTCAAATAATTTGGCAAAGACCATTCCATATACAGTTCCATTACCTCCATACGGCAATGCGTAAAACAAATTATGTATCTTTTCGTCTTCTTTTAAAATGGGGAGACCATCATGAGTACCACCAAATGCGGCTGCCCAATAGTAGTCTGCCTGTATATTTTTATACTGCGGGAACATCTCTTTTACAATATTAATAAGGATATCACGCTTATGCAATAATTTCGTATCACCAATTGTTTGAATTTGCAGCGCTTCATCTAATCCGCCTACTATAATGCGGCTTCGATACGTTCGAAAATATAAGTAGGGCCGTGCCGTTTCCCAAATTAACGATCGCTCATGCCAGCCTTCAAACTGATCTATTTCATTTGTTACAATTGCATAAGAGGTGTCTACTGTTGTATTTTTTCTTTCTTTCTTTCCAAAAAGCGCTTCATAACCTGTCGCCATAATAATATTCTTTGCTACAATTTGATTTCCTATTTTCGTGTAACAAATTAAATCATTTTTACGTTTTTTTATATGTATTGCCTCTGTATGTTCATATATATTAGCTCCCATTTGATTTGCTTTATGCAAAAGACTGTGCGCTAATAAATACGGATTCACCTCGGCATCACCGTGTGTATATAATGCCGCTTGTTTTATGAAAGGATAACGTTTCTTAATATCAGATTCTGTAAAATACTCAACAGGAAATCCATAATTCTGTAACGTATTGTACTCCTCTTGTAAAAATGAGACATCCTCACTTTTACTTGCATAATATAAACTACTTCTCGGAATAAAATAGGGATCAATATCGAGAGTAGGTACCACTTTCTCCATTGTCCGTAACGCTTCGTAACACAGTTTATATGCTCGTACCCCTTTTTCTTCACCAAATGTATGGATAAGTGAGGTTAACGATTTATCATGAAGAAACTGTAATACACCTACATTTGCAAATGTACTACCACATGCAATTTCTCTTTTTTCAATAAGCATTACACTCATACCTATTTTCGCTAAAGAATACGCTATATGGGCACCTGCTTCGCCACTTCCGACTACAAGCACATCACATATCATATCACTTCCTAACGGTGGATAACAAGGTACTGAAACTCCTGTATTCCAAAACAACTTACCTGTCATAAGTTTCATAATTATACTCCTAAAATATAAATTTCTCCTTTCTATGTTTTGTTATTTTTCATAAAAAAATCCAACTAACATAGGCTAGTTGGATTTTTTATTTTTAATTAGAACGCTCTTCAAGCCAATTTCCAATCGTCGGATATGTTTGTTTTACAGCTGTTCCACCGTAAACGATAGACATATGCCCTGTTGGTAAACATACATATTGTTTATCTGTGCTAGAAATATGGTCTAGTAATGCTTCTACTTGACATGGCAAAGCGATATGATCACGTTTCCCGGAAATATTTAAGACATTCGCCTTAATATTTGCAAGATCTACCTTTTGTCCGCGAATAACGAGTTCACCCTTAACCAATTTATTATTTTGATAAAAATCACGAATCCACTGTCTGTATGATTCACCTGGGAACGGAATACCATCACCAACCCACTTTTGAACCAATCTCCAGCTTTCGACGAAGCGTTCATTCTCTGAACGATCTACTAGAGCAACATATGGACCAACAAAGTTCGTAATTGGCTTTAACATTTTGTTTCCGAAATCAATCATTTCTGGCGGAATATTTCCAAATGTATCAACCGCTTTATCTAAATTGAAGTATTTCTCATCTAATAAAGGACCATACAATCCTGTTTCAGAGAAATCAAAAGGACTTGTCATGAAAATTAAATTACGAATTGGCATGTGCGGATGAAGCGCTGCATAAATAGAAGTTAGCGTTCCACCCATGCAATAACCAAGTAAAGAAATCTCGTCCGATTTTGCAGTTCGCATTACTTTTTTTACTGCTTTTGCAATATAATCAAACACGAAATCATCAAATTTCAAATGACTATCTTCTAAACCAAATGTGCCCCAATCAAGCATATATACATCAAAACCACGATCCACTAGATATTCCACTAAACTATTTCCAGGAGTTAAATCCATAATATATGGTTTATTAATAAGAGCATATATTAACAGAATTGGAACTCTTTGTGTTTTTTCTTGTTTTGGAATGTAGCGATAAAGCTTCGTCTTATTCTTCGTCCAAATAACCTCTTTCGGCGTTAATCCGACTTGCGGCTCTGGTTCACGTAATAAAATTTCACTCGCCCTTTTCACTCGGCGGTATGCTTTTCGGTACTCTTCTGGGTATAGCTCTAATTGCTTTTCCCATTCTGTTGCGAATGTAGTCATTTTTCTATCTCCTTTTTGGTCGATTTCCTTCTTAAAAAAAAAGAAGTGCATTCCTGCTATGGATATGCACTTTTTTCTTACTTCATTACATATATAATCCGCCGTTAATGTTTAATTGTTGACCTGTGATATACGCACCGTCACGGCATAGGTATACTACACCTTTTGCAATTTCATCAGCTTGACCAAAACGTTTTTTCGGGATTTTTGCAACGATTTTTTGACGTACTTCTTCTGGTACTTCTGCTACCATTTCAGTATCAATAAATCCTGGGCAAATAGCATTTACAGTGACATTTGTTTTTGCAAGTTCTAACGCTAATGATTTTGTAAATCCTAACATACCCGCTTTTGCTGCTGAGTAGTTTGTTTGGCCAAATCCACCTGCTTGACCAATAATAGAAGAAATGCTAATAATTCTTCCTTCTTCTGCTTCCGTTATGTATGGAAGAACCGCACTTGTCGTATTAAATACGCTGCTTAAATTCACGTCAATTACGCGCTCCCAATCTTCACGATTTAACTTTTTGAATGTACGGTCTCTTGTAATACCAGCATTATTAACAAGAATATCAACTTTACCAAAATGATTCACAGTTTCTTCTACAAGTCGGTTTGCATCTTCTACTTTAGAAACATCCGCTTGCACTGCATAAACGTCATGTCCGTCTTTTCCTAATTCATTTACTAAATTTTCAGCTGCTTCTTTACTGCTATTATAGTTAATAACTACTTTCGCTCCCTCTTGTGCTAATGCTACTGTAATTGCTTTTCCAATTCCTTTTGCTCCACCTGTTACGATTGCTACTTTTCCATTTAATTGAACCATTTCTTTTCCCCCTTAAATGAATTTGTGAACGATTGTTATGAATCATTTTGGTACTCATACTATAGAGTCCATATATAATTATGTTTCGCTGTTTATACGTGAAAAGAGATTCTCCCTCTCTCTTTTATCTGTTATAAACAAGCGCTTTTATCATTTTTTATTTTCTGGTTTATTCGCAGGCTTTACCTCTTCTTTTACAGGTACTTGTAGTTTAGCTAGTACTGCATTTTGCTTTTCTAGCAATTCTAAAATTTGATCTATTTTTGTTTCAAGCGTACGAATATCTTGTTTTACTTTCGTTACATCACGCTTTAATGTAGGAGCTTGCCCTAAAGAATCTACTTTCTCCTCTAGAAACTCCTCAATGTTATCTACTTTATTTTCTAAGTTAATAACAAGCGTAGCCACTCTTGCGATATCCTCTTTCGTCGGCACATTTACTTGTTCTAAATAGTTTTTTGTCGTATCATTTAATGCTTTTTGATAAAACAAATTCAAATCTAGAACGCTGCCCATCCAAGCAGAATATTCTTCTGTTTTAATTGTTTCATTGAGCGCTTTTCCCCAAAATGTTTCGGTTTGTTCATAAGCATTTTTCCATGCTTGTAGTGGATCGAATTTTTGATCAATCACTTTACCTACACTCCCTTTTTCGTTTTTGAAACAATTCAACCTATTCACTATTTTCTAATATTCTGAATAAAACTTCAAGTCTATATTTTATTTTTTTCTATTTTCTAACAAATGTGTTGACTTTAAAAACAGATAGGTGTAAATTGCACTTATAAGCAAAAAATTCCATCTAACTGATTCATGAGGTGATGCACAATCATGCTACAAAATGAACCAGAACAACGCGAAAGTTTGGAGAGCAACCAAGCGAAACAACCAAACTCCATGCCAAAAAACTTCTTAGTTCCCTTCTTACTTCTCTGTCTAAAAGACTGGAGTCTTCATGGTTACAAACTTATTCAAATGCTAATGGATATCGGCTTTTCTTCTGTTGACCAAGGTAATGTTTATAGAACACTACGCAAATTAGAAAAAGAAAACCTTATTTCTTCTACTTGGGATACAAGCGATGGAGGGCCGGCAAAAAGAATTTATTCTTTAACTGAATATGGAGAGCAATATTTAACAACATGTGCGACTTCTTTTGAACATTATCAAAATATGTTGCGAACGTTTTTCACGTTATACACCAATGCATTCTTTCCATTTTCTACTTCTCCAGAAAAGGATGAAAAGGATTCTTCATCTTCACCTGGTGGTACAGCAGAGTAATCTGCGTTCACAATATGCAAAAAAACATTTGGGGGTCAAACAATGGAAACTAAACCATACGAATTAGTCGATGCATTTTGGAAAAACTGGTCTCAATCACTTTCCCTTTTCTCTTCAGCTGGGAAGCAATTAGAGCAACTTACTTTAGAAACATTAAAACAACAACAAGACGCTTTGCATAAATTAACATCAGGAGTAGATGAACTAGAAAAAGAACTACAACAACTCACTGCTCAGTTCAATAACCAATATACAGATTACGTGAAACAATTAACTGGAAACTCCTTAAATGATCAAATTAACGAGTGGCAGGACAAATGGAAGGAACTTTCTGCTCATATGCATCAGCTTACTGTTTCTCCTACAAAAACATCATTGTCAATTCTTACCCAAACAAGCGGCCAATTTGAAGAAACAACAAAACAATTTATTGAGCAACAACAATTACAACGTGAAGAGGCTCAAAAACAGTTAGAGGGTTTTTTGGAAGAGTTCAAGTCAAAACAGTTGGAACTCGCAAAAAAGTTCGAGGAAAACTCAAAAAATCTATTTACTTCCATCAAGTAAGAAAAATGTGGGAGCTAACCGCAGCACAAACAAAACTCTTTCTTCCTCCTACTACATCAAGATGGCTAACATTTTTCGATATGGAAAAGAAGGAGGACAAAATGAATCCATTTCAAGAAGCACAAACTGTTCCGGAGCTTCGCTATGATGAGATTCAAGTCGGTGATCAAGCATCCCTTACAAAAACAATTACAGATGAAGATGTTATCAATTTTGCAAAATTGACTGGGGATGTGAATCCTATTCACATTTTAGATTCTTTTGCAAAAACGACAATGTTTAAAGAACGTATTGCTCACGGTATGCTCGTTTCGAGTTTTATTTCTACCATCCTTGGAACGAAACTCCCAGGCAAAAATACGATTTATTTATCCCAAAATGTTTCATTCCGTGCCCCTGTCAAAATCGGTGATACACTTCGCGTTGTGGCAGAGGTTATTAAGAAGCGTGATGATAAAAAAATCATTACGCTTCAAACAAACATATATAATCAATCAGATGATATTGTCGTGGAAGGAACAGCGACAATACTAAAAAAAGAGTAGCAAATTTGCTACTCTTTTTTCTATCCAAGAACTTCTAATCGCACCGATTACTTCCGCGTATGAGTACGTCGTTTCCACATAAAATAACGTTACCAGTTTAGATAAGAACTTAGCTGAACTGGACTACTCATAAGGATGTGTATCAACATGGTAAAAACAAACAAATTATTAGTTCCAGGTGCAGAACAAGCACTTGAACAATTTAAATATGAAATTGCACAAGAATTTGGTGTAAGCTTAGGATCTAATACAGCATCTCGTTCTAACGGTTCAGTTGGCGGTGAAGTAACAAAACGTCTTGTTGCTTTAGCTCAACAACAATTACGTGGATAATAATATAACATATGGCTTAGAGGCAGATATTCTCTGCCTCTTTCTATTTTCAACATACATAATGGTGCTTTTTCACATACTAATCAAAACGAAAGGAGCGATCTGTAAAATGAAACGGATTAATATTAGCATGAGCCCTCCCCGCGTTCTTACTTTGTCTTTTCTTGTATTATCAGTTGTCGGCACATGTTTATTAAAACTACCCATTGCTACGACAACTTCCATTTCATGGCTCGATGCCTTATTTACAACCGTTTCCGCTTGTACTGTTACTGGACTTGGTGTTGTAGATACTGGAAAAGTATTTACTTTGTTTGGACAATGTGTCATTTTAACGCTTATACAAGTTGGCGGGCTTGGCATTATGAGCTTTGCTGTCTTAATTGCGATTATGCTCGGAAGAAAAATCGGTCTTCAAAATCGAATTTTACTGCAACAAGCATTAAATCAAACGAATATCGGCGGCATCATCCGTCTTGCCAAAGCATTATTTTTATTCTCTTTTACAGTCGAATGTATCGCTACTATAATTCTTTCTTTTGAATGGGTACCAAAATATGGGGTTATGAAAGGGATCTATTATAGTTTTTTCCATTCAATCTCAGCCTTTAACAATGCTGGCTTTTCTGTGTGGAGCGATAATTTAATGTCCCATTCTCATAGCATTCTTGTCAATCTCGTCATTTCCTCTCTCATCATCTTAGGTGGAATTGGTTTTACAGTAATCGTAGACATAAAAAGAAAGAAAAACTTTAAAAACCTTACACTACATTCAAAACTTATGCTCTCTTCTACTCTAATCGTCAACATTATTGCTACCCTTTTTATTTTTATATTCGAGTTCCATAACTCCCTTTCTATGAGAGGTTTTACCCCATTTGAAGAAGGATTGGCCTCTTATTTTCAAGCAATTTCAACGCGAACTGCCGGGTTTAATACTGTTGATATTTCTACATTGTCAAAACCTTCTCTCCTATTAATGATGCTCCTTATGTTTATTGGTGCTGGTAGCGCTTCAACTGGTGGTGGGATTAAGTTAACAACATTTTTAATCATATTTTTTGGCGTATTTAAATTTTTACAAGAACAAGAGGATATTGTCGTATTTAAAAAATCCATTAAAGATACTCTCATTGTCAAATCATTAACCATTACTATTATTTCCATTTCATTTATCTTTTTTGCTATTTTAATTTTGAGTATTACTGAGCGAGTTCCTCTATTGATGAGTGCTTTCGAAGTATTTTCAGCATTTGGGACTGTTGGCCTCAGTATGAATTTAACACCCCACTTAACTATAATCGGAAAAGCTATTATTATCTTTATGATGTTTTTCGGGAAAATGGGTCCTTTAACATTGGCTTTTTCATTTGCTCGTAAAAAGAACCTGAAAATAAAATATCCGAATGAAGATATTTTAACAGGTTGACAACCGTATAAATTATCCATATAATGAGAATACAATAACATATCTCCAAAGGGGAGTAGCGTCCAAGAATATTTCTTGGAAACAAAGTCGTCATTACGTAGAACTTAGTTCTTCCGGCTTTGTTGGCATTTTTTATTACATATGTCTAGCAAGACCTTTGCCTATTAACGGCAGAGGTCTTTTTTGCATTCACTTCCAGATTTTTCCAAAGTTAATAGGCAGGAGTATGGGGAAACTAAATAGTGGGGAAATTCTTCACTTATTTAGAACTTATAGAAATGAGAGGAGAATGTACATGGATGTATCATTATTATTGGAGTATGGTTGGGTATTACTCATCCTAATTGCACTTGAAGGGATTTTAGCGGCTGATAACGCTCTTGTTCTTGCAATTATGGTAAAACATTTACCAGAAGAAAAACGAAAGAAAGCACTATTTTATGGATTAGCGGGGGCATTTGTTTTCCGATTTGGATCGTTATTTATGATTTCGTTCTTAGTCGATGTATGGCAAGTGCAAGCAATCGGTGCCATCTACCTTATGTTTATCGCTGGTAATCACTTATTTAAAACATATGTTAAAAAGAATACAGATGAAGAAACAGAAGAAAAAGAAGCAAAGAAAAAACAAGAGAACTTTTGGTGGACTGTATTTAAAGTTGAGGTTGCTGATATCGCCTTCGCAGTTGATTCAATTTTAGCTGCTGTTGCACTAGCAATGACTTTACCAAAAACAGGATTAGGTACAATTGGTAGTCTTGATACTGGGCAATTCGCTGTTATCTTTGTAGGTGGACTTATCGGATTAATCATTATGCGATTTGCAGCAACTGCTTTCGTACAAATCTTAAAACGTAAACCAGGACTTGAAACCGCAGCATTCTTAATTGTAGGTTGGGTTGGTGTGAAGCTAGCAGTTTATACATTAGCACACCCTGCATTAAATGTAATTCCACATTCATTCCCAGAATCCACTCCGTGGAAGCTTACATTCTGGATTGTATTAGTCGGAATCGCAGTTGGTGGTTGGTTCTTCTCAAAAGAAGTAGAAGTAAAAGTAGAAAAGAATTTAGACGAAAAAGCGCTGTAATTACAGCGCTTTTTCTTTTTTCTTTCTTCCTCTCAATGTCCAGAAAAAATTCCATTATACTACCTTTTGTAAACGTTTTCTTAATGTATGTATGTCCTTTTTGTGAAACATTGCACAAACTTATTGAAAGTGAGAACAATTCCATGTACTTTATTCATATAAGGAGTATTTATAGAAGATTTACTAAAGGAGCGTATTACTCATGCTAGAACAAGGACTAGATTATGTTGTCAAACTGGCTAAAAGCAAAAAGAAAATACTAGATACAAACCCAATGCAATATTTCATTCGTGCTGCACTTGCGGGTATTTATATCGGTTTTATTATTGTACTATGTTTTAAATTAGGTAACTTTTTTCACATTGCAGATTCACCAGCAACTTATTTAGCTGCTTCTATGTTTTTCGGGATTGCTCTCGTACTTATTATATATGGCGGTGCTGAATTGTTTACTGGGAACACAATGTACTTTACTGTAGCAACTTTAAGAAAAGAAACAACGATTTCTGATACACTACGTAACTGGGTTGCTTGTTATGCAGGTAACTTAGCCGGCGCGTTATTCTTTGCCTTACTATTTTACGCAACTGGAATTTTTGAAGCAATTGATCACGGTCACTTAATGAATAAAGTCGTTGAAGGAAAGATGAACACACCTACAATGCAGTTATTCTTTAAAGCCATTTTATGTAACTGGCTCGTATGTCTTGCTTGTTTCTTACCTTCTCAGGTTAAAGGTGACACAGCAAAAATAATAGTCATGATGCTACTTGTTTTCACATTCTTCTTATCTGGTTACGAACATAGTATTGCAAACTTATCACTCTTTGCTTTATCTTTAGTTTCACCGCATCCTGAGACAATTTCTTTTTCAGGTGCTATTCATAACTTAATTCCTGTTACAATCGGTAACATTATTGGCGGATCAGTATTTGTCGGTATGGTATACCACTACTTAACAAAGAAAACACCTGAAGTTCAACAGGAAGAAACTGAAATCGCAGTAGCTCAACAAGAAGAGATTATTCCTTTACAAGCACATATGAAACACTAAAAACTCCAAAGTTTTACTTTGGAGTTTTTAGCTTCCCACGTATTTAACAACAAGGTGAGGATTAATTTCTCCTTCTTCCTTTCCCTTATCCATTCTCTGTTTCATCTTGTGCATACCGATGACATCATTCGTATGAAGGTGAATTTCATTTACATATAATCCCTCTGTACAAAAAGCTTCTACAAAATCTAGTCCATTTTTTGCTCCCCAGCCCATATTATAATCAAGAGAAAGAATATTCACATCATAATCCCGAACCATTTGCAAGGCACATTCTACTGTAGTTGCGGACACATACCCGAACGGGCAACTTCTTTGATCATCCATATATACGTTCATTTTCGATTCCCTCTCTAATTTGAATAAACAGCTAATACATAGCACATTGCCCCAAGACTAATAAAAGGACCAAATGGAATTGGCTTTCGTACTTCTATACGTTTTAATCCGATACCAATCCCGAAAAAACAAAGACTAAAACAAGATGCTAAAAATAAAACGATAAAAACTCCCTTCACTCCTACTATAAAACCAAGTAACGAAAGTAGTTTTATATCTCCTCCGCCAAGCCCTTCTGGATATATCTTTTGCATGCAATATAACAAAAGGAATATAACACCACTACCAACTATACTATCTGTCCAAGTAACTAATTGTACAAAAACACTTTCGAGAATGAGTAAAACCGCAAACGAAATTAAAATACAATCAGGAATTAACATATATAAGTAATCTGTAACTGAAATAATAAGAAGTAGCGAAAAAAGGGATAAAATGATAATAAGTTCTCGTTCTATTCCAATCATATACACGGTAAGAAGAAATATACTTCCTGTTATACATTCAAATGCTACATATATAATTGGAATTTTCCTCTTACAATTCGTACAACAGCCTCTTTGTATATAAAATGAAATGATGGGGATTAGTTCTTTTGGCCTTAGCACATATTTGCAATAATAACAATGTGAACGCGGGGTAATAATAGACGCACCTAATGGAACCCTCACCGCAACTAACATAAAAAAAGAACCAAACACCATCCCTGCTAACAGTGCATATAAATAAGTGAACATCCCTTCCTCTCCTTTCCCAAAAAACATAGCAAAAAAAGGAGAGAACTTCTACTTCATATTATCCTTTATTCTACTAAAAAAGCAGGCCATTTTCCGGCCTGCTTTCCCCTCTTTTATACGATGAAATATACTGCTTTTAATGGTCCATGTACTCCGACAACAAGATTCATCTCAATGTCAGCCGAGTTACTTGGCCCTGTAATAAAGTTAATACAAGATGCCGCTGTCTCCCCATTTTCTACGCGTGAGTTCATATCCTGAACTGCTTGTGTAATACGAGGCACAAGTGTTTCACGTGGAATAATAGCAAAATATACAGTCGGTAAAAAGTGTAAAGAACGTCCCTGCCCTTTATGACTTTGTACAACAATTGTACCAGATTCGGCTAATGTATAATCACTAAATGCAATACCAATATTCGCTTTTTCAGCTAAACGCATATTTTCGTCTTTTCTCTCTGGATCCCATACGTTTACTTCAACGTCTCGCTTTGGAAGTTCTTCTTTAAATAAAGATGTTAAACCATATGCATCAAAACGATCATCTGCTGATAATAAAATAGGTCCCCCGCCGTTTTCCATGATTACTTTTTGAAGGTCTTCACCTAAACGGTCATTTGTCGTTTCTACTACAGTTGTATGAATGTTTGTACATTGCTTTTTAAACACTTCTAGTAATTCTTCTTGTGAATAATCTTTTAACGTTTCTATATTCACATTACTTTTCCATACTGGACGCTCTACACCTTCTGTTTTACGTGCGCGCCCAAGTTCTTTTGCAATGTTATCTAGAAAGGCATCACGGTTTTGAATTAATCCTGTCATTATTTATCCCCGCCTTTCTTATGATCTTTATACCAATCACGGAATCGTTCTTTACTTGGAGCTGGGAATTCACGAATATCCGTCCAGTTTTTAAGTGGTCCAACACCTTTTGATACACGATTACCAGATGTAAATGGACTCATTGCCGCTGGTGCCATTTTTGAACCCATTTTATATAAAGCAGCTGAAGAAGCACCCATACTAAACATTTTCATCGCTAGTTTTTCTGCAAGTGGTGCACGACCTTCTTGCTCAACGATGACTTGACGATGTTTTAATAATAAATCATGCAATGGAATTTTTACTGGACAAGCTTCTGTACATGCTCCGCATAAACTAGATGCATAAGGAAGCTCTTTGTAATCATCATATCCACCTAGAAGCGGTGTTAATACCGCACCGATTGGTCCTGAGTAAATCGATCCATATGAATGTCCACCAACGTGACGATATACAGGACATACGTTAACACAAGCAGCGCAACGAATACATTGTAATACGGAACGGAATTCAGATCCAAGAATTTGAGAGCGACCATTATCAACAACCACTAAATGGAATTCTTCAGGTCCATCAACTTCCTCTTCTTGAATTGGTCCTGCTACTGTTACATAACTTGTTAATTTTTGACCTACTGCACTACGACATAGTAAACCAACTAAAACATCTAATTCTTCCATTGTCGGAACCATACGTTCCATACCCATTACCGCAATTTGTGTTTTAGGAATTGACATAACAAGATCTGCATTACCTTCATTCGTTACTAAACAAAGAGATCCAGTATTGGCAACAGCAAAGTTACAACCAGTTACACCAATTTCTGCATCCATAAATTTCTCACGAAGTTGTTTACGAACAAACTTTGTCATTTCATATGGGTCATCAGAATTTTCATAGCCTAGCTTTTCTTTAAATACATCGCGAATTTGCGTTCTATTTTTATGAAGTGCAGGTGCAATAATATGTGAAGGTGGATCATTATCTACTTGCAAGATATACTCTCCTAAGTCACTCTCTAATACTTCACAGCCAATCTCTTCAAGCGCATGATTCATACTAATTTCTTCTGTTACCATCGACTTTGATTTTACTACTTTTTTCGCTTGTTTCTTTTTGGCAACGTCTTGAATATACTTTGCAGCTTCCTCTTTCGTCTTCGCAAAGTACACGTGTCCGCCTCTTTTTGATACATTTTCACTTAACTGCATTAAGTAATAATCCAGATTTTCTAACGTATGTTGACGAATTTGTTCACCTAGTTCACGCCACTCTTCCCAGTTTCCTAATTCATCTGCAGCTTTTAAGCGATTCGTATATAAACGCGTTTGTGCAGAAGATACTGCTCCGCGCATAAACGAATCTTGAATTCCATCACCAACGCGATCATTAAATTTTTTCTCACTGATTTTCATAGACATAGCTTATGTTCCCCCTTCATGAGCGACTATTCAGTACCTCAGCAATATGCATTACTTTTACTTCTTTTCCTAAACGCTCAATACGTCCGCCAATGTTTAACAAACACCCACAATCTGCACCGATTAAATAATCTGCACCTGTTTCCATGACACTATCTACTTTTTCGTCTACCATTTGCTCAGAAATTGGAGTCATCTTAACTGAAAACGTTCCCCCAAACCCGCAACAATTTTGCACGTTTGGTAAATCTCTCACAGTTAATCCTTTTACATTTGATAATAAAATTCCTGGTGCTTCTTTTACTCCAAGCATACGCGTCATATGACATGATTTATGAATAGTAGCTATCCCTGGTAAACTTGCACCAACATCTGTAACTTTTAAAACATCTACAATAAACTGTGTAAATTCATAAGTTTTATCAGCAACTTTTTGTGCACGTTTAGCCCACTTTGGATCATCTTTGAAAACATGCGGATACTCATGAAACATTGTCGCACAAGAACCAGATGGCGTAACAATATATTCTGCATCTTCGAAAGTTTCAATCATATGTTTCATCGCTTCTTTTGCTGCTTCTACATGGCCGCTATTATAAGCAGGCTGCCCACAACAAACTTGTGCTTCTGGAAATTCAATTTCACAACCTAAACGCTCCAACACTTCAACTGTTGCTTTGCCGACATTTGTTTCAAACATATCGACTAAACAAGTAACAAATAAAGTAACTTTCATAACTATTACTCCCCCTTTTTACAACTTCACCAACAAACATATGGTCATCAGATGACTTAGTAGAGAAGAAATAGGCTCAACCATGGCCTATCCTCTCCCTCTTCTAAAGAAAACGCTTACTTAATCTTTCTCTATTTTATCAGAAAATTAAATTTTTAAAAGATTAAATTACGAATTTATATCGTTTTTACCTGTGACAATATGTTCTACATTTGTTAAATGATCTAGCATTGCTTGCTGCGCTAATTCTACATCTTGTTTTAACACCGCATCATATATAACTTGATGCTCTTCTATAAGTCGTTCTGATGTCGTTTGTTCACCATATAAAATAATGCGTCTTGATTCACCAATTGTTTCAGCAATCATCTCTGAAACATGATTCATGAGTTCAAGCAAAATGTTATTATGCGAAGACTCTGCAATTCCCATATGAAATTGAAAATCGGCTTTTTCACCAGCCTTTTCATCTCCAATGCTCTTTGCCATTTCATCTAACCAATGTTTCATATTTTGTAAATTATCTTCCGTACGTTTTGCCGCCGCTACTCGAACTGCCCCCACTTCAAGCACCTTTCGTACTTCTAATAAATTCAAAATATCTTCTTTCTTCATTAATAATCTATTGTTTAATGATTTCGTTAATGAAGAAGAATCGAAGTTCTTCACATATGTACCTTCTCCTTGTTTCATCTCAATTAAGCCCATCGCTCTTAGCGCACTTAGCGCTTCACGAACAGCAGATCTGCCAACTTGAAACTGCTCAGCTAATTGATGCACAGGGAGTAGTTTGTCACCAGGTTTTAACGTACCATTTTTAATCATTGTTAAAATAGCTTCAGATACTTCTTCGTAAATTTTTTTCGGTTTAATAGATTTGTACTCCAGTTAAATCACCTCAGTATCTTCCAAACAACAATTGAAACGATTTATAAGAACTTTGCATCATAACTATTTTAGACCGAATTGATAAGAAGTACAAATGTTTTGTTCATAAAATAGTCAAATTTTCGATATTTATTACATATTAATTTATATTTTACGTGTAAAGTGAAACTTTAATCAGTGGGGTTTTGTTCATCGCCCACTGATTATTAGCTCTCACCAATCGGGCTTTTACGGGCAGCAGGGCCTCCACCTAACTTCTTTGCTTCCGTTGAATTTTGAGGTGAGGGTCTTACTGCCCGGCGAATAGCGGGATAAATATTTTCTTCAATATAAAGAACATGTCCTAAAAATTAGAACATGCTCCCCTCATCCTGTACATTCAGTTTAATAATAACCGTTGTTCCCTTATCTTTTTCACTTTCAATTTTCCACTGTCCACCATGTATATGAACAATTTGTTTCACAATAGCAAGGCCTAAACCTGTTCCACCGTGTTGACGACTTCTCGCTTTATCAACTCGGTAAAAGCGTTCTCCAAGATTCTCCAAATGTTCTATATCAATACCAATTCCTGTATCTTTTATTTTTAATTCACAGTAATCATCGATTTGCTCTAAAGTTATAACGATATTTCCTTTTTGATTTGTATACCGTATCGCATTATCTAACACATTATGAAGCACTTGTTGCATACGATCCTCATCAATCATGACAATGACCTCTGGATTTAAATTGGTTGAAATATGAATTTCCTTTTCTATAAACTTAATCTCATACGTATCTAATACGTCTTCAATCAGCTGTGAAAAAACGATAGGTTGCTTCTTTAACGGAAAGTGCTCACCTTCTAATTGTGCTAAGTCTAACAAGTCATGAACGAGACGCTGCATACGACCTGCTTCTTTATGAATTAGCTGCGTTACTTTTTCCTGCTGCGGTCCCTTTGCAACACCATCTAAAATAGCCTCGCTATACCCTTTTATATAACTAAGTGGTGTTCTAAGTTCATGCGAAACATTTGCTAAAAATTCCTTACGCTTTACATCTTCTGTTTCTAATGAATTTGCCATTTTATTAAATGCTTTTCCTAATCGTCCAATTTCATCCTCTGAAGAAACTGTAATCCGCTCCGAAAAATCTCCCGTAGCCAAATGATTTGCAACCCGCTCCATTTGCGAAAGTGGCTTCGTAATTGCAATTATAATTTTCCTTCCAACCCATATCGTAATTAAAATCATAGCAATTGCTAACGGTGCTAAAATAAGACCCATATCATAGATTAAATCTTTTATACTTTTTAAAGGAATATACGAATAGACAATTCCGACTAATTTTTTATTTTCCAATACAGGGATGACAACCCCCATAATATTACGGTCAAAATGTTCTTCATATCCTATTTTTGTCACAGTTTTCCCGTCTAATAGCGTTTGCCTATCTCCTTCACTTATAAGAGAATGATGATGCACATCAAAAGGCAAACATGCACTTAAATCACGCGGATTAGACACGAAAATAACGTCTGAACTAGATATTTGATCAAACGATCTTACTTTCTCTTCAAAAGTTGATATTCCTTCACGCTTATCATATTGAGCAGCAAGACTTTTTCCTTCCATTACTAACGAAGCTTTTAAATTATCAACGTATAATTTTTCATACGAGTATAAAGATACGAAATAAAGAAAGGACACTGTTACACATACTGCACATACTACTGTAAGCCAAAGTTTTTGTACCATCGTAAACATACGTTACACCTCAAATTTATAGCCTACACCCCAAACAGTTTGAATGTAGTTTCCACTTTCTCCAAGCTTCAAGCGCATCGTTTTCACATGCGTATCTACCGTTCTTGTACTTCCGGCATAATCATATCCCCATACCTTTTCAAGTAATTGCTCCCGGCTAAATACTTGTCCTGTATGTTGGCAAAGAAAATATAATAAATCAAACTCTTTTACAGTAAGAGAAATCGGCTCACCACCCGCCTCTATTCGTCTACTTTTTTCATTGATAAGAATTGGTCCAAATTGAATCTCTTCTTGCTGTTCTTGCTTTGTATATCTTCTTAGCACAGCTTCCATACGGGCAACCAATTCACCAGGACTAAACGGTTTTACAATATAGTCATCTGCTCCCATACGTAAGCCGTTCACCCTATTCCACTCTTCACCTTTTGCCGTTAAAAATATAATCGGCACATCTGACGTTTTTCTAATTTCTTTACAAACTGAAAGTCCATCCATTTCTGGCATCATTATATCTAATACAACGAAATCATAATGATCCGTTTCTAGTTTTTTAAGAGCCTCTTTTCCATTCTCAGCTTCTCCCCACTCATATCCAAAGTTATCCAAATACATTCCAACAAGCTGTCTCATATCACTTTCATCATCTACAACTAGCACTCTATATTTATTCATTGTCCTTCCCTTCCCTCTCTATGAGTTGAAACGGTCCTTTTCCGACTTTAATTGTTTGTTTTATTTTCAAATTCTTCATATCTATAACGCACACTTCATCACTATCATAACTGGCTACATACCCTTCTGCTCCGCTCTCAAAAAATGCAAATGGATTCGACCCTACTTCTACAGAAGCTATTTCTTTATATGTGCTAATATCAAACTTTCTAAGTGTATTCGATCCATGACTGAGTGCATATACGTACTTACTATCCTTCGTTATATTCACAGGCATAAATGGAGCGTGTAAAGAACGCACCATTTCTCCACTCTGTAAAGAATACACTAACACTTTCTCATTTACTTGATTTCCATCACCATGTCCGCCAATCCATATTTCTTTCCCATCAGGACTAATCGTCGCTCCTGTTGATGCTGGCGGAATCATAAAGGATTGAATAACTTCTTTTTTCTTCGTATCAATTGTCGTTAGTTTCGTATCATAAAAGTTTAGTACAGATAACCGATTCTGATACTCTACCATCGTTATAGGCCCTTTTCCTGTTGAAACACTTCCTGTCTCTTTCCCATTTATCGTAAAGAACCTTACCTTTTGAACATTTTGATCAGCAGCAAATAATTGTTTTTTATCTGCTGATACCACCACATTTACAATGCCCTTTCCAGTTTTATATTTTCCCACTTGCCTTCCTTCCGCTAGTGAATATACATACATATATTCTAATTGCTTACCGTATACAAGTATTTCATCGCCATTTGGAAGCAGTGTGATTCCGGCCATTGGCTCATTTAGTTCCCATGTCGTAATTAACTTTTTATCTTTTTTATCAATAAAACTAATGCTGCCTTCTTTTATATTCGTAGTTATAATAACATTTTTATCTTTAGCAATTGGTGTATATGAACTTCCTTGACACCCTACTAGTAGAAATAAAAAACAGAGAAGAAAAACATACTTTCTCAAAAGATTCCCTCCATCTTCGGATGATTTCGTTATAATTGTAAAATAACAAATAAATGTGTGGAAAGTGTGAAATTTCCCTTTCTTACTCAATTTACATATATAATGTACAACAAATAGAATTTGAGGTGTGTCAATTATGCTATTTCCTGATTTAGCGAATAAAATTGTACGAGAAGTACGCAGACTAATTACAGAAAATATTATTATCATTAATATAGAAGGCGTTATTATCGCAAGTACAGATACAGAAAGAATTGGTCAATTTCATGAAGGTGCACTCCGCTGCGCCAAACAAAAGAAAACCGTCATCATTACAAAAGAAGATGAAAGGCGATTACAAGGTGTAAAGGCTGGGATGAATCTTCCTTTATTATTTCATGATGAAGTAATTGGTGTCATTGGGATTACAGGAGAACCTGAAAATATTTCACGCTACGGAGAAATATTGCGTAAGATGACCGAATTATTAATTCATGAAAACTACTTTTTAGAGCAACTAGAACTTGAGCACCGTTCTTATGAAGCTTTTGTCTTTGATTGGCTTCAAAATACAGAGTGGTCCCCGAGTTTTCTTGATCGCGCCAAAACACTTGGCATTGATTTATATAAGAAAAAACAACTTATTTTGTTTTCTATTGGCAAAAATGACACGATGCTCCAGCGTAAAATATGGCAACACATACGTAATATTTTAACAAAAGAGCATCTATTTGTTCGTTGGGGAAATGATCGTTTTATTTTATTTACAGCAACGAGCTCCAAAGAGCAAACTTATCAATTTTTAAAACGGTTAAAACACGACTGCGAAACTTTATTTTCTATTTCTTTATATATCGGGATTGGACAAACAGTTACCTCAAACAATATGAACATATGTTACGAACAAGCATTACGCGCTCTTTCTGTATCATTGGAAACGAAAAAAATTGTATTTAATGAAGATTTACGTTTAGAAATGTGTTTACAAGATATTTCTGCCGAAACGCGTGAACAATTTCTAGAGCGTACCATTGAAAACTTATTATCATTTCCTGAGCTTATGCATACTTTGCGCTTATTTATCGATTATAACCAATCTTATAAACAGACGGCTAAACAATTACATATACACATTAACACATTACATTACAGGCTAAAAAAGATTGAAGAACATACAGGACTTGATCCAAAACAATTCAAAGACTTAAACGTTTTATACTTCGCACTCCTCCTATTAGATGATCATACAAAAAAGAACGATAAAACAGATTAATCTTTAGATGATTATACATAGAAAGAATCCCTCGACTTTTTTATCATTATAATGAAAGCACTGTTACCACGTTGTTTATTATAACTAAACACGTTAACAGTTTGAGGGGGATTTCCAATGTTAGAAAAACAAATTATTCATTCATTCGTATCTATTGTTGGCGAAGATAATGTAGATACATCCAATATGGGGCGTTTAACTTATAGTTATGATGCCACTCCAAACTTCCAAGCAATGCCTGATGCAGTCATTGCTCCTCGTAATACAAATGAAGTAGCTGAAGTGTTAAAGGTATGTAACACTCACAAAATTCCTGTGTATGTGCGCGGGTCTGGAACAAATCTTTGCGCAGGAACATGTCCACTTGAAGGCGGTATCGTCCTTATTTTCCGCCATATGAACAATATTTTAGAAATTGATGAAGAAAACTTAACAATTACTGTACAAGCTGGTGTCATTACACTTGATATTATTAAAGCGGTAGAAGAAAAAGGTTTATTTTATCCACCAGATCCAAGCTCGATGAAAATTTCTACAATCGGCGGTAATATTAATGAAAACTCAGGTGGATTACGCGGTTTGAAATACGGCGTAACACGTGATTATGTAATGGGGCTTGAACTTGTCTTACCAAATGGCGATATTATTCGCACTGGTGGTAAATTAGCAAAAGATGTAGCTGGTTACGATTTAACTCGTTTATTTATCGGTTCTGAAGGAACACTTGGCGTGGTAACAGAAGCTATATTAAAACTTGTTCCTATGCCTGAAACAAAGAAAACAATGCTTGCACTATATGAAGATATTAATGAAGCTGCACGTGCTGTTTCTTCTATTATTGCAAATAAAATCATTCCAGCAACACTGGAGTTTTTAGACCAACCGACAATTGAAGTAGTAGAAGAGTTTGCGCAAATCGGTTTACCTACAGATGTAAAAGCAATTTTATTAATTGAACAAGACGGCCCTCCCGAAGTAGTCAATCGAGATATTGAAAACATGGCTAATGTTTGCCGCTCTATGAATGCAGTTGATGTTCGCATTGCAAAAGACGAAACAGAAGCAGATGCGCTTCGTACCGCTCGCCGTAGTGCTCTATCAGCGCTCGCACGATTAAAACCTACTACAATATTAGAAGATGCGACTGTACCACGTTCACAAATCGCTCCGATGGTTGAAGCTATTAATGCCATTGCAAAAAAATATAATATTCCTATTTGTACGTTTGGACACGCTGGTGATGGTAATTTACATCCAACTTGTATGACAGACGCTCGTAATGCAGAAGAAATGCACCGAGCTGAACAAGCTTTTGCTGAAATATTTGCGAAAGCAATTGAACTTGGTGGCACAATTACTGGTGAACATGGTGTTGGTGCAATGAAAGCTCCATATTTAGAAATGAAATTAGGTAAAGAAGGTATTGCAGCTATGCAAGGAATAAAGCAAGCTTTCGATCCAAATAACATTATGAATCCTGGAAAAATGTTCGCGAAAGACACTCGAAAAAGAGTGGTGGTTGAGCAATGACCACATTAAATAAAGAAAATATTCAAAAAGAATTTAAAGAACGATTAAGTGAAGATGAATTACTAAACTGTATGCGATGCGGTTTTTGTTTACCTACTTGTCCTACCTACATTCAATCCGGATATAAAGAGTCACATTCACCACGCGGACGTATCGCATTAATGAAAGCAGTCGTTGATGGTTTAATCGAACCAGATGAAGATGTTGAACATACATTAAACGTTTGTCTTGGTTGCCGTGCTTGTGAACCTGTTTGTCCATCTGGTGTAAATTATGGACATTTATTAGAAGAAGCTCGTGATATTATTAATCAAAATAAAAAATTCTCAGTGCCAGTAAAAGCTGTTCGAAAAGTCGTTTTTGAAGGATTATTCCCCCATCAAAATCGAATGAGAACATTAACTGGACTAATCGGATTTTATCAACGTTCTGGTTTACAAACGCTAACACATAAAACAGGGATTATGAAGTTATTCCCTGAAACACTTGCAACGATGGATCTCGTTTTACCAAAAGTCCCTAAAATGAAAGCCATGAAAGATCGTCCTTCATTTTTACCTGCAGAAAGTACAAAGAAAAAACAAGTTGCATTCTTCACAGGCTGCTTAATGGATACGATGTTTTTAGAAACAAATAACGCAACGATGAAACTTCTTCAATTAGCTGGTTGTGATATCGTTATTCCAAAAACACAAAGTTGCTGCGGTGCATTGCATGGACATGCTGGTGAAAAGAGTGGAGCAAAAGAATTAGCAAAGCGAAATATAAAAGCATTCGAAGATTTAAACATCGACTATATTATTACGAATGCAGGTGGTTGCGGGGCTTATCTCGTAGACTATGATTATCTTTTAAAAGATGATCCGGATTGGGCTGAACGTGCTAAGCAGTTTGTTTCTAAAATTAAAGATATTACTGCTATACTAGTAGAACTAGACTTCCATAAGCGAACTGACTTACGACTCACGCCGCAAGTTATTACGTATCAAGACTCTTGTCATTTACGCAATGTTATGCGCACATCTTCTGAACCTCGTATGTTACTAGAGGCTATCCAAGGTGCAACATATCGAGAAATGAAAGATGCCGACCGCTGCTGTGGCTCTGCTGGTATTTACAATATTGTTCATTCAGAGTTATCAATGGAATTTCTAGATTACAAAATGGACCGTGTGCATGAAACAGAAGCAGCAACCATTGTTACTGCAAATCCAGGTTGTTTATTACAAATGAAATTGGGTATTGAGCGAGAAGGGCTTTCTCATAAAATGAGAGGAATTCACATTGTGGATTTATTATTAGAAGCAATTGAAACTAACTCGTAACATACGTAATAATAGGAAAACGGCTATCTCCTTCGTCTATGTAAAGAGATAGCCGCTTTTTTGTCTGCTACAACATTAAAAATATGTTACTTTATTATAAAAAAGAACAACAGAAACATTACAGTTTTGTAAAAATCAATCCATTATATTCCTCAAAAAAACGTTCAAACCATTGATACAATAGGATTCTTCATTTTCTATTTAGGTAACTTTATCCAAAAACCCCCTCTTAAAACCAAGTATAAAAACACTATAAATTCCTTTTATACTCTATATTTCTCTTATTTTTGCTCCCTTCTTCTCTTAGGATAAATTAGGTAATTTTAAAGTCTATGAATTTTTTTCCATCTTTTTTCTCGCAAATTGTATGCTACGATGAATTTGTCAGTCAGACAGGCTGTCAAAAACAAATCGTGTGAAAACAAATTAAAACTTTATATAGGGGGACACACATCATGAAAAAGCGTGTTTTATTATCTGTAGCTGCTGCAACAGCTCTTACTTTAGGAGTATCTTCTCTAGATGCACAAGCTGCAACAGTACAACCATCTAACATAAAGGTTCAAAATATTCAGCATTCAAAAGTAATGATGAAACAAATGAGCCAACAAGAATTACAAGCATTCTTACAATCTATGGGAGTTGAATCGTTAGCACAATGGCAACAAGGAAACTTCCAACCAAACTGCTTCATTCCTGGTCAACAACCTACTGAAAATGTTGTAACTGAGCAACCAACAGCTAAGCCAGAAACTCAAAAGCCAGTTGAGCAAAAACCTGCCGAGCAAAAGCCTGCTGAAGAAGTTCAAAAACCAGAAACTCAAAAGCCTGCTGAAAACAACAATACTCAAAAACCTGCTGAACAAAAACCAGCTGAGCAAAAGCCTGCTGAAGAAGCAAAATCTTTAAGCGAGTTTGAACAACGTGTTGTTGAATTAACAAACGCTGAGCGTGCAAAACAAGGCTTACCAGCACTAAAAATCGATACTGAATTAAGCAAAGTAGCACGTATTAAGTCTGAAGATATGCAAAAAAACAACTACTTTGATCATAACAGCCCTACATACGGGTCTCCGTTTGACATGATGAAGAAATTTGGTATTTCTTATACATCTGCAGGTGAAAACATCGCTCAAGGTCAACGTACACCTGAAGAAGTAGTACAAGCTTGGATGAACAGCGCTGGACACCGTGCAAACATCTTAAATAACGGCTTCACTCACATCGGTGTTGGTTATGTAGAAAGCGGCAACTACTGGACACAACAATTTATTACGAAGTAAATAGATTAAAAGAGTCTTCTCATAATGAGAAGACTCTTTTTTAAGTTCCATAGCTTTCTATTATGTATGAATAGAAAATATATAACATAAACAACATAGATCCACAGCTTATTACACTAAGCAATACATAAAATCCCCACTCTAAGTTCAAAAACAATGAAAACAATATGCCACATGCCATCACTTGAAAAATCCGTCTACTCACTAAACAAATTTTTTGTAATTTAATTGGATCTTTTTCTTTTTCTTTGCCTTTTATTTTCTTAAATTCTTTACTCAGCATAAAAAGAAACATACTAATCCCAATCGTTAATCCTGTTTGAAAGGATATCAAATCCCCAAAATTAATAAAGAGGATAAGCGTATGAATAAACAACATAAATAACGTAATTTTCTTTATAAATCCGCCTATAATACCATGCTCTCTTTCATTAAACTTAAATATATTATGTGAAATAATATACAAAAATCCATATGAAAAAATAATAAAACAGGGAATAAATGCTACAACGACTTGTTTACTCATAAACTCGTTTGGCTGACCATTTACATTCCAATGTACTGCCATACGATTTGGTAAATAGGGATAGAGAAATAGAGTAAGTAAAAGACAAGCGAAAAATATTCCCAGTACATACTTATATTTAATCAAGTGATTCTCACCTCTCTTTTCTCTTAACGGCTTCGCTTCTTTTAGAGAAATCCCTGCAAAAATCTACTTTTTTCAAGTTAAAACTTATACTTTACGCATTTTCTTTTTGAAATTCTTTTATTTTATTATTTAACTTTGTAGGAAACGGCACATCAACTTCAATCGCTTCTTTCGTAATTGGATGCAAGAAATGTATCTTCATCGCATGCAATGCTTGACTGGACATATATTTTGTTTGTCCACCATATAATACATCCCCAACTAATGGATTACCATTATGACTCATATGAACACGAATTTGATGTGTTCTACCCGTTTCTAATTGTAACGTTACGAGAGTCGTGTTTTGCTTCTTAAAATACTTTTCTACTTTATAATATGTGATAGCTTGGTCACCTTTTGGAGAAATACGACGCCTTGTAGCATGATGGCGATCCCTTCCGATAGCAGCATCAATCTTTCCTTGTTTCTTCTTTACTTTCCCTTCAACGAGCGCTGCGTACGTTCTTTTAATTTTTCTTTCCATTAATAAGCGATCCATAATTGAACCAGCAATTCTATGCTTAGCAAACACGACACCACCTGTCGTATCTTTATCTAAACGATGAATATGACGCACCTTCGTCTCTAAACCTTGCATTTGAAAATGAAAAGCAACAAGATTTGCAAGCGTCCCGGTTCCACCTTTTTCAGCAGGGTGTGTGTCCATTTGCTCTGGTTTATTTACGATAAGTACGTGATCATCTTCGTATACTACATGTAATTCACCATATTCTGGATCTACACCGTACTCTTCCTCCGCAAACATATGGACTTGTAACTTATCGTTCTCTTTTAAAAGCTCATTCCATCTTCTTTGTTCCCCGTTAACCGTAACACCTTTTTCCATACGAAGCTGATGTAATAGCTTTTTCGGTATTTCCCATTCTACTTTTAATACCGATTCAATACTTATACCATTCCATTTAGCTGGAACGGTAATTTCACACCATTCACCCTTTTTGTTTGTTTCCATACTGTTTATCACCTTATTTCTATTGATTCTCTCATTGTAACGGAAAACACACTTTGATGCACCGTCAAAAATAGAGGACAGTCTTATAATAGACTGCCCCTCAAGCTCTAAGTCTTTTCATTTCTAACAATACTTCTTCAGCTTTTTGTTCATACGATAAATCCTTAAAGAAATCCGCCAACCTTTTATAATCATTGTAAGCATCTAATAAATCGTCCATCTTTTCTATTTTCATCACTTGTTGTTTTTGTTTCATTTTTACTGGATAGCGATAACCTGATACTTCTTGTATTTTGTAATACTCATCCTCTACTTGAACGACCTTTACAAGTTCTTCCTCTTCTGCATCCATCGTATACCCGTCAAATTCTCTAAGTAGTTCATAAATGATATGAGTCCATTCATCTTTTGGATAAAATCCTTTTTCTAACCGATAACCGACAATGCGATACATATGCCCATCGTTCTCGGCAAACTGTACTGTATCATTTAACTTAAACTTAAAATAACGAAACATTGCCTTCACCTACTTATTATGTAATGTTCTTATCACATACTATTTGCAAAATGTAGGCTTTGCTATTCATAAAAAATGCTCATCATATTGATGAGCATTTTTTACGATGATTTTTCTCGTTTTTTTCGAAATGGTAACCACCAGTTCCAGTCTCCAAATAACTTCATTAAGCTTGGTACGAGCATAAGACGAATAATTGTTGCATCAAGAAATATTGCTAATGCAACGCCAAGACCCATCTGCTTTACTGGTAAAATATCAGTAAATGCGAATGCACCAGTTACAACAATCATTATTAAAGCAGCTGATGTAATGATTCTACTTGTTGAAACGAGCCCTTCTAACGTTGCTTGATCGTTATCTCCTGTTTCTTCATAGAGCTCATGAATACGTGAAATAAGAAATACTTCATAATCCATACTAAGCCCAAATACGAGGCCAAAAATGAAGATTGGTAAGACAAACAGAACCGGACTTGCTTCTAAACCGAAATGACCACCTTCAAATAACCAAACAACAATTCCAATGGTTGCACTTAAACTAAGTATATTCATAACAATTGCCTTAATTGGAATGAGTATAGATCGGAATGCAAATAATAATATAACAAAGGTCGATCCAAATATAACAGACATACCAATTACAACTTTATCTTTAATTTCATCTTCTAATTCTTGTTGAAACGTCGTCATTCCGCCTAGATAATACGTAACATCCGTTTCTTTATAGTTCTTTTTAAAGTCACGTACCCACTGTTTTGCAGTCTCTGTACGTGGTTTTGTTTTCAAAAATATTTCTATCGTCGTCTTATTCCCTTGCGTGTATGCTTCAAATACAGGAGTTAGTTTCGCTGATTCTGGCGACTGCAACATTCCAACAACTTGATCTGCTTTCATTCCAGTTAACCCGTCGTATAAACTTCTTACTTCATGTACTTTCTTATCACCTTTTAACTTTTGAACGACTTCTTCTATCTTTTGTAGACTTTCTTTTTCTTTCATATCTTTTTTCGTCTCTACAACTAACGTAACATCAGCGTGTGTTTTGACAGTTTCATTAAATGCTTCTTCATACTTTTCATATGCAATCCTTGTATCACTCTTTTCAGGTAAAGCTTCAACACCAGGGAACTGCAAATTAGCTGTACGTAACGGTAATAAGCAAATAACAATAAATGTTGTAACAACAATAATCATTGCAATTGGATGTTTCATCACAAATTTTGCAAATTTACGCCATGCTTTTGCCGGCGTATGTGCTACTTGATTCTTTTTTAATATTCTTTTACCGATTAACGATAATAGTGCTGGAAGAAGTGTGAGTGAGAATAAAATACTCATAATGACAACAATCATTCCGCTAATCGCGACAGATTGAATATAATCTATCTTAAAGAAAAACAAACCGGATAACCCAACAAATACGCATAATCCTGAAAATACAATCGCACGTCCTGCCGTTTGATATGTAATTGCTATCGCTTCTTTTACCGTTCGTTTAGTAACTTCCTCTCGAAAACGGTTCACAAATAATAGCGCAAAATCAATAGATAATGCAAGTCCAATCATCGGTGCAACGTTTAACACGAAAATAGATAGTTCTTTATCAACACCGATGAAATACAATATACCCATCGTACTAATAACACTAAGCGCCCCATTCAAAATCGGTAAAATTGATGCCAAAAGACTACCAAACGAAAATAGTAATACAAGAAACGCAATTGGTAATCCAATCATCTCTGCTACTTTTAAATCATTTTGCGTTCTTTCATTAATCTCTTTATTAATTTTCGGAAACCCTGTAGGTGTTACTTTTAATGCTATATTACTTTCTTTCTCAATCTCATCAGCAAATTGTAATGTCTTTTCCATTCGTTCCTTATTTGTTTTCCCGGAAAATAAAATTGTCGCATAGCCGATGTCATCTTGTAGCATTTCTTTATTTTGGATTGGGTGATGGAAAGATTCATAGTTCTCTTTCTCTTGAACATTCTTTACAATTTCATTTATTCGCTTTTTAAATTCCTCATGCGAAGCATCTTTATTTTTCTCAAAAACGAGCAGCAGCGTATCTTGAGACTTCTTAAAATCTTTATCTAAAATTTCTTTCGTTTTTTGATAGTCGCCTTCGGTTTGGAAACCGTCACCACCTAATACTCCCGGTAGCTTTGGAGCAAAAATCCCAAGTGCGATTGCGAGCAACAGTAACGCTACAATTACTGTATAACGAAACTGATACAAAAAGGCTCCTAACTTCCCCCACTTATCAACTTTATGTACATTTGTCTTCACACATTTTCACCTACTTTACATAATTCAATTGTCACTTATACTGTATCACATCTTGATATAAACAAAAAACGTCTGGAAAAACTATAATAATAGTTTTTCCAGACGTTTTTCTATCTCTCTTTATTAAGCCCTAATCTCTCAGTAAGTAAACGATGGTAGTAAATCGCGATAATTAACAAAATACCACCTACGCAGTAACCAGCTAAAATATCAGTTGGGTAATGTACATTTAAAATGACTCTACTTAATCCAATCGATAGAATTACTATACCCATCAAAATCGTTGTGACACATTTCCCAGCTACGCTTTTCAAATTAGCAGCAATGATATAAGTAAGAAATCCAAATGTCATAATTGATAGCATTGCATGTCCACTAGGAAAACTATATCCAAGTGCATCTAGCGCTCCATTTAATGACGGACGTTCTCTCTTTACAATCTCTTTTATCCCTTTATTCACAAGATGTGTTATTAAAATTCCCATTGGATATACAATCATCGCAGCATAATAACGCTTCTTCCAAAAAACAAGCAAACTTATAACGAGCGTAGCGACTATCCCAATTGCTGATCCCAATTTTGTAAAGTACGAGAAAAATGTAAGAGAACTTTCCGTTTGTAGCCCTCTTACTAATCCACGGACATATGTATCCATCACTGTAACGCCACCTGCATGTACGCGCCAAGCAACAATACCAAATACAGCAAATAACAAACCGATACACATTACCTCATACTGATGTAACTTCTTCTTCAAACGATTTCCTCCTACTATGAAAAAATGCGATTTCTACTTTAGAAACCGCATTTCCTTGCTTATTTACCTTTTGTTTTTAGCTCTGTCCAGTAACGATCATAGTCTTTTAACTTATCGTCTACATCAACAAGCCATTCTGTACGATCTAACTCTTCTTTCGTTAAGAAAATCATGTGATTATCACGGTATTCTTTACTATGAAGAGGATGAGCTTTTTCATTTGGATTACTGTAACCAATTGACTCGTAGTTTTTCACACTTACTTTTTCATCTAGTAAGTAGTTCATAAATTTCTCAGCAAGCTCTTTATGTTTTGCACCTTTTGGAATTGCTAACGTATCAGCCCAAATTGTGCCGCCTTCTTTTGGTACAACATATTCTACATCTTTATTATCTTTTGCGATAAATGCTGCATCTCCAGACCAAACTGTTCCGATCCAAGCATCTTCTGTAATGAATTTTTGTTTAATGTTATCTGTATCAAATGCTAATAAGTTTGGAAGCAGCTTCTTTAAATCATCTGCTGCTGTCTTTAATTGTGCATCGTCTTTCGTACTGTTTGAGAACCCGTGCTTCTTAAGACCCACTCCTAATACTTCACGAGAATCGTTCAGTAACGTTACATGTCCTTTATATTTCTCATTCCATAAGTCCGCCCAGCTTGTAGGTGCTTCTTTCACATACTTTTTATTGTATGCAATCCCTGTTACACCCCAAGTGTACACTAAAGAATATTTATTCTCTGGATCAAACGCAGGTGTTTTAAAATTAGAAACCATATTTTCGATATTCGGGATATTCTTTTTATCTAACGGCGCTAATAAGTCCATTTTCGCCATTGTTTTAACCATGTAATCCGACGGCTGAATTAAGTCATACTTTGCGCCACCAGCTTGTAATTTCGCAAGCATTTCTTCATTACTTGCGTACTTGTCATAGTTAATTTTCACATTATACTTCTTTTCAAAATCTTTTAGCACTTGCTCATCAAAATTGTCAGCCCAACTATAAATATTTAATTCTTCTTTCTTTTCACCACAACCAGCAAGCACACCAGCAACAAGGCTAAAGCTAATTGCTGCGCCAGCTATTCTTTTCATTAATTTCATCGGTTTATTACCCCCTTGTACTTTCTATATCGTTCGTATTATAAAGGAAGGTGTCCTCCAGAGTTTTCTTCACCATCTGCACCTTTGTTTCGGAAGATTTCAGATAGAACCATTAATCCTACGATAGCAACAATTAAAATTGTAGAAAGAGCATTAATTTCTGGTGATACTCCGCGCTTAACCATACTGTAAATGTATAGTGGCAATGTTGTTGATCCTGGTCCTGATACGAAGAAACTAATTACAAAATCATCAATTGATAATGTGAATGTTAATAATGCTGCCGAAATAACTCCCGGTGCAATTGCTGGGAACGTTACATAACGAAACGTTTGCCAAGGCGTTGCTCCTAGATCATTTGCAGCTTCTTCTAAGTCACGTCCCATACTTGAAAGACGCGCAGCTAAAATAACAACAACAAACGAAATGCTAAATGTAATATGTGCAATAATAATCGTTGTTTGTCCAAGTTCCATTCCTAACTGACTGAAAAGAATTAGTAAAGATAATCCCATTAAAATATCAGGAATTAAAATTGGTAAATATACAAGGCCATTAATAGCCCCTTCGAAACGATATTTATAACGATGTAAAGCAATTGCAAAGAATACACCAAGTACCGTTGTCACAATCGTTGTTATAACTGCAATCGTAATACTATTTACAAATGCATCAATAACATCTTGTTTTTGAAATAAATCTGTATACCAATGGAATGTAAAACCTTCCCACTCCGCATTAATGCGAGAGTCGTTGAAAGAATAGACCATTAAAACCATCATTGGAAAATACAAGAATAACAAAATTAACCAAGAATAAGAAACTAAAAACTTCTTCATCTTTGCCTATTCCCCTCCGTTCTCATTATATTTATATACTTTCGTTGCACGATAATATAAGTAAATTAACAGAACAGAGAATAGAACAACGATAATCGATAACGCAGATCCAAACGGCCAGTCACGTGCACCTAAGAATTGATTTTGAATAACGTTTCCGATTAATGCTACTTTCGATCCGCCCATCACGTCTGATACAACAAACATTCCGATAGAAGAAACGAATACTAAAATAGAACCAGTCGCAATTCCTGACATCGTCATCGGCACTGTTATATTCCAAAATGCCTTTATTGGTGTTGCTCCTAAATCATAAGCCGCTTCTAGCTTACGCTTATCCAGCTGCTCAATTGCTGCATACACTGGTAAAATCATAAATGGTAATAAAGAATAGACCATTCCGAGTATTACAGAAGGAGTATTATATAATAAATTTAACGGTTCACTAATAATGCCAAGCTTTAATAACAACGTATTCACAAGACCTTGTGAACGTAAAATAACAATCCATGCGTATGAACGAACAAGAAAGTTAATCCAAAACGGGATCGTTGCCAATAATAAAAGAATAGAGCGGTATTTGCGGTCAACAATTGTAATTGTATACGCAAACGGATAACCAATTAATAAACATATTACTGTTGTAATAACTGCGATCTTAACAGTTTCCCATAACGTTCCTAAGTACAATGGATCAAATACACGGGATATATTCTCCAGCGTAAATTGCATTTCTACTGTCCCGTAAGCTCCGCGCTGCATGAAGGCGAATCCTAATACGAATACGAGCGGGATTAGGAAGAAAATTAGCAGCCACGCGACTGTAGGTAGTGCGAGTAATTTCCCTTTTTTCAATTTAAGGTCACCTCGTCCTCTTGCTCCCAGCCTACATATACATTATCTCCAATGCTCCACTGCGCTGCCTCTTCAGCAGTTTGATATGCCATTAGTAATTCTGATGTTTTCTCATCACGTACATAAAGCTTCTCCATATTTCCGACAAACTCAATATCTTCAATATGTCCAAGATGGTATTCTTTTAAAATTGGTTCTTCAACCGAACGTACTTTTACATTTTCAGGGCGAATTGCTACATAGCCTTCCCCGTTCTTCACAATATTATTTTCACCGATGAATGTCGCAACGAACAATGTTTTCGGCTTATTATAAATTTCTTTCGGCGTTCCGATTTGTTCGATATGTCCTTTATTCATAACGACAATACGATCGCTCATGCTCATTGCTTCTTCTTGATCGTGCGTTACGTATATGAACGTAATTCCTAAATTACGTTGTAAGTTTTTCAATTCACGTTGCAAGTCTTTTCGTAACTTAAAGTCAAGCGCTCCAAGTGGCTCATCTAATAGTAATACACGCGGATTATTTACAATCGCTCTTGCAATTGCAACACGCTGCTGTTGTCCACCAGAAAGCTTCGCAGGTTTACGATTACGGAACTCAAGTAACTGCGTTAAACGCATTGCCTCTTCAGCACGCTCTTTCTGCTCTGCTGCTGATACTTTCTGCATTTTCATACCAAAACAAATATTCTTCTCTACTGTCATATGTGGGAATAGTGCGTAATGTTGGAACACTAGGTTCATATGACGCTTATATGGCGGCAAATCGTTAATTCTTTCATCATCTAATAAAAGATTCCCTTTAGTTGGAGTTTCAAATCCTGCGATCATACGAAGTAAAGTCGTTTTCCCGCAGCCACTCGGCCCTAAAATTGTTAAAAACTCTCCCTCTTTAATATCTAAAGAAAGAGGTGGGATAATCACTTGATTTCCAAAATGTTTTTCAACTGCTTCAACTTTAATAATCTTTTTCATTTTCCCGTCCTATCTACCTTAAATTTTAAATTTTTATATTCATGAATAAATATTTATGTTCTATAGACTATTTTTTGTTTCGATCCAAACAAAAATGGTTATTTAACAAGCGTTCGTTTCTATTCTTTATGTAGTATGTTTGATTCATTTTCGCATGATACATAACGTCGAACAGAAAAACCCCTTCCATTGCGAAGGGGCTATTATCATACGGCTACGCCTACTGATAAACACCATCATCATTTTAACAACTTTCGTATAAATTTTAAAGCACTTTTTGTAGAAGAGTAACGAATTTTCATGTCGAATGCTGTAGATTGGGCTAAAATGCTTTTATAATGTGAAAAAGTCCGAAAACTTTCTTTCCCATGATAACCCCCTAATCCACTACTTCCAACACCCCCAAAAGGTAAATATGGCGTGGCAAGATGATAGACAACATCATTAATACAGCCTCCACCATATGAAATATTACTCGTCACTTTCTTTTGTACTTCTTTATCTTCAGAAAATACATATAACGCTAACGGCTTCGGATGTTGCTGGATTTTGCCAATTACATCTTCTATGTTGTCGTACTCTATGATTGGTAAAATCGGACCAAAAATTTCATCTTCCATAACAGTATCTTTCCATGTAATATCCGCTAGTACTGTCGGTTCAATATGTAATGTATCTTTCTTATAGTTTCCACCAATTACGACTTGACCATCTTGTAAAAATCCACATAATCGTTCAAAATGACGCTCACTTACAATACGCACATAATTTTCATTTTGCAAAGGTTCTTTACTATACTGCTCTGTAATTTCATGTCGCAGTGCCTCAATTAGCTTTTCTTTCACGGAAGAATGCACGTACATATAATCAGGCGCTACACACGTCTGCCCTGCATTTAAAAACTTACCCCAAACAATTCTTCTTGCTGTCATCTCTATCTTTGCATCTTTATGTACAATACAAGGACTTTTCCCGCCAAGTTCTAAAGTGAGCGGCGTCAACTGCTTCGCTGCTGCTTCCATTACAACTTTTCCAACGCCAACACTACCAGTAAAGAAAATATAATCAAACGGTTCCTTCAGCAAAGATGTACTCTCTTCAACGCCACCTTCTACTACCGCTACAAGCTCTTCTGGGAATAATTCATCTAACATTCTCTTAAGCACTTTTGAAACGCTTGGTGTTAACTCTGATGGCTTTAAAACGATTGTATTTCCAGCTGCCAGTGCTCCTACAAGTGGTGCAGTTGCTAATTGAAAAGGATAGTTCCACGGTGCAATAATAAGCGTCACACCATACGGTTCTGGCACTACTTTTCCTTTTGATCCAAAATGAGTAAGCGCTGTTCGAACTCGTTTCGGTTTACTCCACGATGACATATGTTTCAATTGAAAGGAAATTTCTTTTAATACATATCCAACCTCCGTTGTAAACGACTCGTGAACTGACTTATTTAAATCTAATTTCAATGCCTGAAATATTTCTTCTTCAAAACGCTGAATGCCTTCATAAAGCTTCTTCAAATTATTCTTTCTCATTTCGATGCTTCTCGTATGCCCTTTTAAAAAATATTCCTTTTGCCTACTTACAATAGAGGAAATACTCATTCACTCACCTTCTCCCACTATTTTTATCCAATTCTTTCATTATTTATATAGACTTCATATATAACAAATTTCTATTCTTAAGGTTACATTATATATGACTTTTTCAGCTATATAAAATTCATTGCTCACAAAAAAACTACCGAAAGAAAATCTCCCGGTAGTTTTACAGTATTAACGATATAAACGAACAGCACCTGCAGAATTATCATCAGCTTGTCCTACTACTTCAAACTTCAGACCAAGCTTCGGTAAAATACGTCCTGCATCTGGAATCTGTTGATTAATATACGTTTTAGAATCATCAAACTTCGGTACGCCTGCTAAGCCATCATACGTAAATGTTCCACGCGTTGGAGATACGACTTTCCAAGCTGGCGTTTTGTCGAATGAGAACGCTGCATCAGCGATTTGGAATCGTGTACTACTCTTAACTGTCGGTTTACCATTTAAAGTACCAACAATTGCTTCTGGATGAGAATCAACTACACCAAGGAAACCGTGTCCTGGATGTACACCAACCCAGTTATCTGTATAAGCTGAATCTGCATACCATACAACCATACCAGTGTTAAATACTGGACCGCGAGCAAATTTCAACGCGTTATCTGCCCCAGCATAGTTTCTCCACTCAACATAGTAGTTATGGCTTTTCTTCTCTGTTCCGTTAGAAACAGCGAAACCATCTAATTTTAATTGTGGTGTACCTTCTGCGTCATCAGAGAATACTACTTTACCATCTACTGTTAATGAAGCATTATCAAGAGCGAATCCATTTAATGCTAAACCACCATCAGTAATGTAATCAAATGTTAATTTTACTTTCTTGCCTTTGAATTGACTTAAATCATATGATTTGTCAATCCATTTTCCATTTGTCGAATCTGCATTTCCACTATTTGCTTTCTCACCAAGTCTTTCAATTAACGTTTGTTGACCATCTTCTGTTACAGCGTGTACTTCAAGAAAATCATAACCTGCTTCAATCTCATATAATGACTTGAAATCAAATTTTGCATTCGTTGCATTCGTTAAATCGAACAACGGTGTTTCCATCTTCGTATGAAGATCGTCACCTTTTGTGCTGTAATAATATTGTTTACCAAATGCTGGCTCAATTGTTTTAACATCTTTATCTGGTAAGTTAACACGGATCATACCTGGTCTTGCTGATTTCGTAACACTTTGATCCAAATATGTCGCTAGACCGATACCTTTATTTAATTTCTCGTAATCTACTTCTACGATATTTGCCCAGTTACCACCGATTGTTTTTTGGAAAAACTCTTTATTTTGTGGTGAGAAACTCGTTGGCGTCGTTCCAGCGATTTTACCAGCCCAGCTTCCGCCACTCATAATAGACCAAGCTTCAATCGGCTCACCTTGACCACTATATTGTGTATCGTACTCATCTGGAAGACCTAAATCATGACCATATTCATGTGCGAATACACCAACTGCTCCATCTTCTGGTTCAATTGTGTAGTCGAACGCTGCCATCTTTCCACCCCAATATGGAACTTTCGCTTGTGTACCTTCAATTGCGAATGGTTTTGGTCCAACTGTCCAGCGATGTGACCAAATTGCATCATCACCTAATTTACCACCACCTGCTTCTTGTCCAACACCTGCATGAATAATCATTAAGTGATCAATTAAACCATCCGGTTGATTTTTATTTCCATCACCATTTACATCATATTGATCAAATTGATCAAACTCTGATAGATCAAGACCGCTATCTACAGCTGCTTTTAATGCATCTTTTACTAAATCACGTGGGCCTTTTGGTCCTTTATTATCATGACCGCCGCTAGCAGCATCTGCACCGTAATCAGCAGCTTTACCAGGAACTGTTAACCATTTTGTAACTGTTCCGTCCACTGTGTAACTACCACCAGATTGCTCTTCGTAATATTGTTTAAACGTTTCAATTTTACTTCCATCATCTAATGTAAACGGCTCGTTGCCGAATAACATTTTTTCATAATGTTCTTTATTAAAATCGTTAGAATACATATATCCAGGCTCTTTGTCGATATTATTATGTTTAAAGTCAGCGTACTCTACAAGTAAAACGAGTACTTTATCTTTACGTACATCACCGTTATAGTCTTTTTGTTTCGCTGGAGAAGTTGGTACTTTACCATTTAGACCGCCTTTAACTGGGCCTGTCGCTGCAGGTGTTCCTGTTGCAGGGTTATCTAATTTTTCTTTCGTGTCTGCTTTCGCATCTTTCACTTTCTTTAAAAAATCAGATGCTTCTTTCGTAAGTTGATCCCCATTTGGTACTTCTTTCCCAGGATTTTCACCCTTTTTGTTCTCTACATACTTTTCGACAGCTTTCTTTGTTTCTTTCTCTGAAGCTGACGAATCAATTACCCCACGTTTTTTTAGCGCATCTGCTAAACGTTCTTCCGGAATTAAGTGATCATCAACTGGGCTCGTAGCTGTTTTATTCGCAGGCGTTTCAGCATATGCAGATTGAGTACCAGCTCCGAATGAAAGGCCTAATACAGCTGTTAAAGCGATTGATGACAAAACTTTGAACGGTTTCTTGTTCATCCCTTATTTCCTCCCCTAATAAATAATATGTATTACAAATTGAATTTTATTAAAAATTCAATATTTTTTCAATATTTAGTCATATTATGTAATATTTTTAATATATTTGTAAAAATTTCATAGTTAGCATACGAATATATCACAATTCAACAATGTTTTCTGAAAATATTGAAAGTTTTTATCGAACAATTTATAATTTCCATAGAGGGAGTTTAATGGGGATTTTATCTTTGTTTCATCTACACAATATTTGATAATTCACTATATAAAACACAAAATCCGATTGCATTATCATGTATTCTGTAGCAGCAATTATGACCGATAATTAGGGAGGAATTACATTTGTACAAAGATAAGACAGACGCACTGGATCAAGAATGGATTGATTTAATACTTGAAGCTCTAGATGCTGGTATCGCCATGCAAGACATCGAGCAATTTTTCCAACGTATGAAGCCATCCAGTCAGGCTCAATAGGTTTGTTCTTTTTAACGAAGTTTATGTTATAATAATGACATCATAAGACAACTACATATTGATAGAAAGGTGCGCAAATATGATTGGAGAACGTATAAAACGCCTTCGTTTACAAAAAGGGATTTCATTAACTGAACTTGCCGAAAAAGCTGGCGTTGCTAAATCTTACATTAGTTCTATAGAACGAAATTTACAAAAAAACCCTTCCATTCAGTTTCTTGAAAAGATCGCAGCAGTTCTACAAATTCCAGTTGATACTTTACTTCATGATGAAACAACAAAGGAAACTAACCTAGACTCCGAATGGACACAACTCGTTAAAGATGCAATGAACTCTGGTGTCTCCAAAGAACAATTTCGTGAATTTCTTGAATTTACAAAGTGGAAGCAAAATCAAAAATAATAATAGAAAGAAGTGCTTACAACCAGCACTTCTTTTTCTTTATAAAAAAAAGCGGGAATACCCGCTTTTTTATTATTTTTCTTCCCCAGCTTCTTGGTTGGCATTGAATGTCCATTCTAAATTCAATGTATCACCTTGGAAGATATTTTGGTCTTTTCCATCATCTACGAATTCAAATTGTACCCATAGATAATCCTCTGTACCAGCTGCTAATCCACCCTTTTCTCCCCACTCAGGAGCAAAGATATCTTTAGCTAAAAGATCTGGATCAACTTTTTGTAAGTCTGCTAAAGTTGTTTCATATACAGGCTCACTTTGTTTATCCCAGTTCCAAAGGAATTTTACTTTAACGTGCTTACCAAAGTCTTCACCAGCATTATCACCTTTTGCATCTTTAACAGTATACTTTGTTGCTAATTTAACGTCTTTAATAGTTAACGAACCGCTGTTTTGTAATAAGAACTCTTTCTTAACAGAATCCCCTGGTTTTAAATCTTTAATATCTACAAGCGTCTTAGGGTTTAATGTAAGGTCTAACGTCCCAGCTGCAAATGTATTGTTTGATACTTCTTTATCGCTAAAGAATGCAAATGTTCCTCCACCAATTAAAGCTAACCCCAATGCTGCTGATGCAACTCCCATACCTAATTTCTTTTTCAGACTCACAATCAATTCCCCCTAGCTTTTTTTTATATTTTTATCACTTATTTTTCAATAAGAGATGTAAAGAAAACTATATTAGCTTAGCTAATATGCGTTCTTTTTTAAAAACCTTATGTTCATTATAACGAACAACCCTATATAAACACAACACATATTTATTAATATTTTCAGTTATTTTTATTTCTCAATATTTTTTAGACTTTTCGGAAAAAATAATGATAATTTATAACTTTTTTCACACTCAAATCACTTAATACTATAAGAAAAAAGAAAAACAAAGAGGTGAGGGCTAACGTTCCCTCACACTCGTATAAATATTACTAGTCTTGCTTATTCGTTCACTCTCTCTTACACCACATTCTTGTTTTCTGGCTGTTTCACTAAAGCAGTTACTCCGCTTTCTTCTGCTCTTCTACTTTTTTCTGTTCTTCCGCTTTCTTTTGCTCTTCTACTTTTTTCTGTTCTTCTACTTTCTTCTGTTCTTCTACTTCCTTCTGTTCTTCGGCTTTCTTTTGTTCTTCGGCTTTCTTCTGTTCTTCTACTTTCTTTTGTTCTTCGGCTTTCTTTTGTTCTTCGGCTTTCTTTTGTTCTTCTACTTTCTTCTGTTCCTCTGCTTTCTTTTGTTCTTCTACTTTCTTTTGTCCTTCCGCTTCAATTGCAACGTTTAATTGTTGCTGAAGAGCCTGAATTTGCTCATCAATAGCTTTCAAGCTAATTTCTTTCTCAATATAGTCACGCTTCTCTTTGATACTGCGAAAGCCTTCATTTACATATATGGACACTTGCTGCATCGACTCATCTTTATTTACCTTTAATTCTTCTTGTATTTGATTGTAAGGAGCTTCTATTTCAGTATATACATTTTGCAGAGCTTCCTTCTCAGCAACAATTTTCTCACGCCCTTGTTGCCATACAGAAATCGCCTGTTTTATTTCTTCAATAGAAGTTGCTTTCGATTTCCCCTTCATCGTTCCATACTCACGCTCAATAAACTGTTTATGTTTCTCAGATTGCTCTTTTAACGTATTAACTGTTTTCGGAAATATAATTGCTGTAGAAAGCGTCGCTTCTACTTTCGTTTCATGAATGAACGCCGCTTCTGTATGCGTCATAATTTGAGATCCTAAATAAAACGTAATAGAACACATACACGGCAATATAAGCATCTTTTTAAAATTACGCGGTCTTTTCAGCATCTTAATCTCTCCCATCGAACATTACGTTCTTTATACAGAACATTATCTATATTATAGTAAAGAACTATTAAAATTGATAGACAAATACTAGAAAAATAGAAAAAGGGCTATCCATGTGATAGCCCTTTTTATTATTATCTTTCTTCACCTGCTGTTTGTTGTGCATCAAACGTCCAATTTAATTGTAACTTATCGCCTTGGAATTGATTTTGATCTTTTCCATTATCAACGAACTCAAATTTCACTTTGAATTTATCAGATTTACCTGCTGAAATACCTTTTTCATCCCAGAACCAAGCCGATAAATCATTATCTACAGCTGTAAGTGTGTCACCTTTTAATTTATCTAAAGTAGTTTGTTTCACAATTGTCTCATGCTTATCTACATTTTTTAAGAATGTTACTTTAATATGTTTACCAAAATCATCTTTATTATCTTTCTTTACATCTTCTACATTATAATCTGTTTTCAGTAGAACCTTTTTAATATCTAAAGAACCTTTATTTTCTAGTTTAAATTCTTTTTCAATTGTATCCCCAGGTTTTAAATTCGATACGTTAACAACTGTTGATGGATTTAATGCTAAATCCAGTGTTCCAGCCGCAAATGTATTGTTTGACACTTCTTTATCACTGAAAAATGCAAATGTTCCTCCACCAACTAAAGCTGCTCCTAATACTGCTGATGTAATACCCATTCCTAATTTTTTCTTTAAAGTCATGTCCATATCCCCTTAATATATATTTGTTAACTTCCTAAACGGAAAGTATAACCAAACGAACTAGACGGATTGTTCTACTTTTTTATCTTTCTTTTCTCCGTCAATGCTACGAATAGCACCAAAAATAGAAATAGCGGAATAACCAAGCAAAAAGACTCCTGGAATAATAAGAAGCAATGCTGCTCCCGCTTTTGAATTCGCATAATTCAGTAAATAACCAACATACGGAACTGTAATATCTGCATACTTTCCAACTACATTTTCTGCAAGTACTGGCTCTAAATCTGGTCCGTTGTTGTTATCCCCTTTTGTTTCATACATTACTTTTCCATTTGTATCTTTCACACCGATAATACGGTGAGTGATAATTTTTTGATCTTTCTCTTTAAAGGTAATAACATCACCTTTTTGATATTTAGAACCATCTTTGTTTGGTTCTATTGCAATGATTGATCCTGTTAAAAACGTCGGCTCCATTGATCCTGAAAGAACGCTCTTAAATTGATATCCCATCACTGTCGGATCACCACCGCTTGCTTTTGAAGAAATAACTACAAAAGCTAAAAAAACCATCAATGCAAATAAAACAAATGAGATCGCGTTGCTAATTATCTTCCATATTAATTTCATCGTCTCTCTCCCTCTCCGTTGTTTTATATTATTTGAAGTATGCAACATCCACTTTGTTCTTTAACAAGAACACAAGTAAATGATATAACGAACTTTAAGTTATTGCAATAAGAAAATTTACAATTATTAGTTATTTAAAATATAGAAAAAAGACTGTGCCAAAATTTTACACAGTCTTTTTATTAGTAATTTATTTATCTTCTGATTTCATTCCTTTTGTATTTCGGCGCAACACTACATATAAAATTGCTCCAAATAATATAATCGCACCTATCCCAACACTTATTACTTTCACATTTGAGTCTTTTACTTCAGGCATAGTTGTATCTTTTTTAGGCATCGTAAAAGTGACATCTTCTGTTGAAAGAACATTTACCGTCGCAATTGTTTGATTATTTTTCGTAATATCAACTGCACCAACTACCTCACCACGATGTATTCCTTTATGATATAAAGATTCTTTATCTAATGAAGCCGCCCGGAAAATAGTTTTCACATTTTTCCCTTCATCTTTCTTAAGCATAAGCTCCGCACTTTGTTCCAACTCAGAATTAACATCTTTATTTAAATATGTTGTTTTTTGATGCCAATTATGTTTATCAAGCACCATTTGCTTCGTAAATTGACCGAAAGAATATTCCGCCATCTGCTTCAAATCTTCATAAATTTCAGGTCTTTGAGAAGCCATTACTACGCTTATAATACGATTTCCATCTTTCTCATTTAATAAAACAAGTGTATTACGTGCTTCATTCGTAAACCCTGTCTTACCGCCAATGCTATATGGATTTTCAAAAAAATTAGATTTATTAAAAATAGACACCGTCTGCCTAGACGTCGTAACTGTCGTTCTTTTCGTATTCATCGCTTGTAAAATTTCAGGATACTTTTGCACACCCTTCGTAATCATAGCCATATCATACGGCGTCGTATAATGGTTCGGATCATGCAATCCATTCGGTGTTACAAAGTGGCTATCTTTCGCTCCTAATTGCTTCGCTTTCTCATTCATCATATTAGCGAAATTCTCAACACTCCCGCCAATCCGCTCCGCAATCGCATACGACACATCATTCGCACTCAGCACCATTAAAATCATAAGCGCAGTATTTCTATTAATTGTCTCTCCAGGTTGAAACTCAATTTGATAATTACTCTTCTCTTGATCTAATGCTAATTGTGAAAATGTAAATTGATCCTCTGGCTTTGTATGCTCCATGAGTAAAATCGCTGTTAACACCTTCGTCGTACTAGCAGGATATGCTCGGTGATATGCGTTTTTATCATACAAAACATCTCCTGTTTTCGCATCAATTGTCGTTGCAAACTGACTAAAAACATTCGGTCCTTCCGCAGGTGGTGGTGCAACTTGTTCTGGATTTACTCCAATATTCGTCTCAGCACGCAATGTTATGGGCGTCAAAAAAAACGAACAAATAACTGTAATAAAAACCAAAATTTTCTTAAAATTTACCATATGACTCTCCCTTTTCCATTTACTCCTTAACAAAATAATAAATCTACCAATCATATGTAATTTGTATTATATTGGAAGAAATTTCACTATTTTTTACTATATCATACTTTTACGATAAAGAACATAAATATACAATAAAAATAAGAAGGAATTACTCTTTCTTATCCTTCTCATCAATCAACGAATCTATTAACTTTTGACTAGCTTCCTCGGGCGTAATCTCATCTGTTATTCCCATAAACGACCAACCTTTAGAATCAACCCACTCAACAAACTCTTGTAAAAATTCATCATGTGTAACATCCACATCAAGAATCGATCCATTAATCAAAATCGTTCTATTTTTAGACACGCGCATCTTGAACGTTTTTCTTACCATTACAACTTTTCTCCCTCTACTTCTGAATATTTATAAAGTGAAACTTTCATCAACCCTCACGAATCGGACTTTTACGGGCATTCCGACCCGAACCTAACTTCTTTACTTTTGCTGAATTTCGAGGTAAGGGATCTTACTGCCCGCAAATAGCGAGATAAAATAATCATGTATCTCTGTTATACATGATTTTCAGTAAATTGTAAAAAGGATATATTGGCCAATTTAAATAGCAAAAATGAAAATCTCTTACCTACGTAAACGTAATACGGCATACAATTGCTCATAAATTATTAAATAAATCCATAAAAATATACACTTTAAAACATAATTGAGTAAGCCATTCTAGTCTTTTGGAAGATATTATCTAAAATAGTATACTAAACGGATAAAGGATATTTGAATAAAGAAACTGAGGCTTTCTATTTAGCTGGACTCTTAAGTTGTAGACTTAGAGACTGATGCCGGAATTCATATTTAATTTCTATTTCTGTACATCATATCGTAAGAAAGAAGGTAGTACTGTGAAAACAACAGAAAATTTTACTGACAGGGCCGATATATATGCAAAATATCGCCCTAGTTATCCTAATGAATATATTGATTACTTGCTTTCAGCTAACCAACTGAAAGGGAATCGGATTGTGGCTGATATTGGTTCAGGTACGGGGATATTTAGCCACCAGCTGCTTGAAAGTGGTTTACATGTTATTGGAGTTGAGCCAAATGATGATATGAGAAAGATGGCTGATCAATCATTAAAACTATATTCTCGTTTTCAATCCATAAAAGCAACTGCTGAAAATACCACTTTAAAAGAAAATAGTGTAGATTTAGTAACTGTTGCCCAAGCATTTCATTGGTTTAATAAAGAGGCTTTCAAAATCGAATGCCAACGAATTTTAAAACAAAAAGCAAATGTTGCACTTGTTTGGAATAGTAGAGATTTAACTAGTCCACTTATTAAAGAGAATGCAGAAATTTGCCAGAAAACCTGTCCAAACTTTAAAGGCTTTAGCGGTGGAATAGATGAAACTCCAGAAGTATTTAACAACTTTTTTAAAGATGGAAAGTATGATTTTAAAGAATATCAAAATGATTTACTTTTTGATTATGAAGGGTTTTTGGGAAGGAATTTATCAGCATCTTATGCTCCGAAAGAAAATGACGAACAGTATAAAAACTTTATTTTTCTCCTATCAGAGCTATTCGAAAAATACAGTAAAGATGGAAAAATTATTCTCCCGAATTTAACACGAAGCTATCTAGGCAATGTATAAACAGCCTGATACAAAGAGACATTGAACGGAATTAAAACAAGCTTAACCCCTCCCTGAATGTAGAACGAGGTTAGGCTTGTTTTGCATTTTACCACATCAAATTCAAATGACTTTCGTACAATAAAGTAGAATATATTAGAAAACACCTTAAACTGAGGAGGAACTCAATGGCGCGTTGTACGTATTGTAAAACGAAGTGGAAAGTAAAAGATGTATGGTCAATACTCTTGACATTTGAAAAAGATTGTCCGTATTGTTTTGGGAGGCAATATCTATCAAAGAAAACAGTGAACGCTATGCCAGAACTTATAAGCTTACCTTTACACTTCTTGTTCCCTTTTCTTGTTGATTTGAGTGATGAAGGTCCTTTGGATTGGTATCGGAAGTAATATAACCTCTACATCCAAAGACTACTTTCTACTAAATTCGCTTCTCATCATTATCCCTTCATACATTACTCTCATAATCGCTTATACTTTCCCTTTTAAAGATCCCATAGCTCAACAGGAAGAGCGTCCCCTGAACAAATTTTATCAATTATGACTAAAAAAACAGTGATATATGTATACTGTTAAACATAAAAAATTAGCATTAGGTTCCAATTAAATATTAATTGAAACCCAACACTACTTGTATTCTGTAATTCAGAATACAAGTAGTGTTTTTTATTATGCATTTTTGCATACAGTATTGTTTTCTCTTGTAAATAGATAATAATGGTATATAATAAAACCAACGTTTTACCAATAAAAGGTAATAAAGAGTAGTGGGATAAGCAAATAACCAAAACGTATTAACAGATTTGTTCTATGTAAATCATGATACATATATGAAATCAAAACTATGAAATTTTATGTAGGGATTAGATTACTACAAGATGAAAGATTCATAGCGAATGCACTCGAGGAAAAAAGTGTTCGATTAGATTAATCTTATAAAACTATTTAATGTGACGCCTATCGAACGAATTGAGAATATACTTAGGGGGAATTTCAAGTGAAGGCATTTAGTAAAGTATTATTAACTGGCGCATTAGCTTTAGGCGGTTTAACGGTTATGAACATTGAAACACCAAAAGCACATGCTGACGAATGGGATGGTTGTCATTACATTTGTGGTCCTGGTGAAACGGTGAACGGTGTTACAGTTCAGGTACACTCTACACAAGTTACTTTTGGTAACAGCGTAATTGCAAGAATTACAAATGACCGAGCTGAAGAAATTCATTACAATGTCAGCCTTGAAAAGAAATATGGCGATAGATGGGGAGAATTTGAAACCAACTTCCGTTGGCAAAATCAATGGGTCCCAGCTGGAAGCAATGATGAAATTGCAACTTTCACAGGATATGGCGATGATATTTATGAGGATGGAACATATCGTTATAAAGTCGAAATAAAAGGCGCTGACGGTTCTATTGATACAATTTACACAGCAGGAATGACAGTTACAGGACGATAGCTTATGAACAAGCTCCATTATTTATGATTGTATTTTTGAAAATATCATTGATAATTGCGTTGATATTATTATTAAAATAAGCTCTTCGGGGCTTATTTTTTTATACAAAAATTAGAATATAAATATTCAGAAAATTACATCTTTACACCATTAAAGTTTGTTGCTATTATAGGAATACATCAAATGTTACAATACTCAACAAATTGTACAAATCCTCCGATTACACGAATGAAATGAAAATACATTGCTGATGGTAACATTTATAGTTGGGATCCCGTAGCTCAGCAGGGAGAGCGCCACCTTGACAGGGTGGAGGTCGTGAGTTCGAGCCTCTCCGGGGTCATATAAAAAAGAGACACCATATCAACCTTCTACGTGATATAGTGTCTCTTTTTTATCTAATTCAATTACTTCCCACCAAACATCTTCTCCAAAGATTTCGCATTTGCAAACAATACTTCTTTCAAGTTATCGTCAGCAACGATTTTATAGTCGCCATCTTTGTCTTTCTTTAAGTTCAATGTAACTTCGCGAGTTGCCATTGCTGCATCTTTATCCGTTAAGTTTTTGATGATAGTTGAGGTCATTGTTTTTTCGATTGCTTTTTCAGATTGTTCTTTGTCTTCACTAAATGCGCTAGCGAAGGCCATTGGCATAACTTCTCCCACTGCTTTTGTTACAGCAACGGATAGATCAGCAGATGTAATTTTCACTTTCACTTCTGCTTTGTCATCCTTTTTCGATACTTCTTCTAGCTTTTCAAATTTAAAGTTCTTTGTAATTGCACTTAGCATTGCTTTTGCCTCAGCATCATCTGTTTTTTCATTTAGCTTATTAAATTCCTTGTCACTCTCAACAAATGTACGAGCCTTTTCTACATCACCTTTTTGTATCGCTGTTAAAAATTCTTCTGTAGTATCTTTCGGATTTGCACACCCTGCTAAAACACCTGCTGTTAATCCTACTACCATCATTAATAGCAATAATCTCTTTATCTTTTGCACGCTCATTCTCCTCTTATCTTTTCTAGTAAGTCAGCATCATACAATATTATGAAACTGACATTACAAACATTTTTTAGTATAGCATTTATATGATTCGTTTTCTATTAATTCCCAAAAGATAAAGGGCCTTGCAGCATTCCTACAAGGTCCCTCTTCTATCAATCTGTATCCATAGCACAAATGAACCACATTTTCTGTTCCCTACTATCTAACACCATCCAAGTAACATCCCACGCAACATCGTAAAACCAATCTGTCCAAGGGCGATAGCTTTCGAACACTTTAATATCTTCGTATCGATTTTGGAACATATATTGACATACATTGACTGCTAATTGTTTTGCGATAACTGGTCGTTCCTTAAACCCTTCATATGCTCCGCCCCACAAAATTTGCGCAGCAATGCTACCATCAAGCATAACTGCCAGCTGCTCTTTAAAACGAAACTTATATTTGTCTGATGTATGTATTTTTAACTCTTCTAAGTTATTGATTATATCTAAAGAGTTGAAGATTCTTCTAAAGAAGTGCTCATGTCCATCTTTCGAATGTGGTATTTCTTTAAAAAATTTTCGTTATGCACTTTAAAACAGCTTATTATTGCTCCACCAATTAAGTTTTGTTCCTTAAACGTGTTTATAAGTTGCTCAACAGATGAGTTATTCGTGTCTATTTTTTCAAACGTTCCCTCTTTCCATCTCATAACGCCCACTACTCTCTATTAAAAATTTGTTTCTTCATTATAAATAGCAAAATAAAAACCAGCAACTTTAAGGTTGCTGGCTTAGCTCTTATTCATATTCGAAAAAACAATAACAACTGCTCCAAACAAATAATGCCCTACTACCATCCACATACTCCAATCAAAAATCATAAGCAATAACCAAAGTGATATATTCATAGCAGCAAATAATAAATATAAAATCTCTCTTTTGTATCGCTCCTCTATTCATCAAAATGTAAACAGCACCGATAGGAGGAAAAAGACAAATATTTTTCTTAACACCCACGGATACGAAATTACTGTCTGCATATGAATCCCCTTTTCATCACAATACTTGCTTCAACATCGGCCTCACTACCCTATATTCATCACTATAAGCTTCCTTTATGATTAAAGGCGGGTAATCACTTTTTTCTTCCTCAATCATTGTAAATACTTCTGTTTTCTCTTGTAATGTATTAGATTCTCTATTTTTAGTAGGTTTTCTACTTGTTTTAATTTTCTTTGTTACTTCGCCAAGTTTTTGCCCAACTTCTTTTACTTTGGCTGGTTCATTCGTAACATAGTATTCTTGTTTGTCCCATACTAATATAGGTGGCACTTGTTCTCTTTTGTTACATATTATATAAGTAGTACTAGCTACAAGTAGTAGACAAGTTAATAAATAGAAGATAGTTTTTTTATTCATATACTACACTCCTTATCTATCATTTCATTGGATTATATAATATAAGTCATTTATAGTAAATGGATTTAGTGGTAATTTTTAGGTTGAATAATAAAGAAAAACCTTACCGAAGTAAGGTTCCGTTTTTTCATTCTATAGTGACTGACTTATTAAAACGATCATTACAATAATCGCTATAAACATAACAACTAAACAGCCGATCATTTTATAAAATCCTCGTTTCGTTAACGTCCCGCCTTGAACGTCTTTACGAATAAATAAGAATACAGCTAAAAATAATACAAGCCCAATGCCAAAAGCATACATCATTTGCATATGTTAATCTTCCTTTCTCTCTTCCATCTTAATATCTTTTTGCCAAAACAACAAATGAGATAAAGACGGTACTCATTGTAAGTGCCATAAGTATATTCAATAATATAGAAGAAACTTTTTTCAATTTCAGCACGTCTATTTTGAAGCGAAACACGGAACACTGTAAATAAATGTTACTATATCTCCTCACTTCTTTTTTTAAAATTTAATATCTCCATATTTGTTTTATCCTTTTAAAACATTTCATTTATTTCTTTATTTCACGAAATACGTTATTTGTTTTACGGTGTTTTTCGTCATATTTATAGAAACTAACTGTTTATGGAGCATTTTTTATGTTTAGCAACTTTTTTTGTAGAAATCCTTCACTTTCCTTTCAATATTTAACACTATCTAAATAAAGTTTACGATAAATTCATAATTTTTTATTTTTTATACTATATTCCGTTATATTGTTGTATAATATCTATGAAAGCGCTTATTATTTCAATATACATAATTCAAACTAATTTTATCGAAACATTCTAACTATTATACCTATATTTAAATGCACCAATTATAGCTATTAGTATAGGCATACCAAATATATCCACCCCATTTTTCTGTAAAATTACTTTATAACATGAAAGATTAACTTGGGTGATAAGTTATTGTGAATGTTTTTTTACAAAACAGATAAGTAATAGTGTTTGGTATTATGTAAATTATTGTAATAACATAAGAGTAAAGAAAACATTTACATTGATTATTGATTTATTACTTATTGAAAAAGAGCAAAATGCACCTTTGTATGGAAAAGGATTATATGCATTGGGAGGTTTAAACAAATGACGAGGAAGAATACAACGACAAACCCTTGGGCCAAGTTCCACGGTCCGAACCTTGGTTATGTTATTGAGCAGTATGATCTTTACGTAACTGGAGCAGGTTCTGTTGATCCGGAATTACAAGAGCTTTTTGAAATTTTTGGAGCTCCTTCGTTTCAAGATGATGTCGTAACAGGGGACAACACAGCAACACATTTTTCTCCTCAAAACACAGGTAACATTGAAAAAATTCTTAAAGTCGTTCAACTTGTTGAGCAGATTCGTTCTTTCGGGCACACGTTGGCTCACATCAACCCGATGGAAGATGCTGCAAATGGACAATCTCTTCTTGAGAAAGCATTGAACGAACTGAGCGATGCTGACTTGAAAGCGATTCCAGCGAAAACAGTATGGCCAGATGCACCAGAAGGTATTCACACTGCACTTGATGTAATTCATAGATTAAAAGACGTTTATACAAAATCTTTAGCTTATGAATTTTCTCATATACAAGATAGTGAAGAACGCGCGTGGTTGCATCAAATGGTGGAATCAAATTCATTGCGTCAACCACTATCAAATAAAAAACGAACTGCTCTTTTAAAACGTTTAACAGCTGTTGAAGGTTTCGAGCAATTCTTGCATAAAACATTCGTTGGGCAAAAACGTTTCTCTATCGAGGGCGTTGATATGCTTGTACCTGTTTTAGATGAAATTGTTCTAGAAGGTGCTAAGAACGGCGTAGAGGATGTCATGATTGGTATGGCTCACCGCGGTCGCCTAAGCGTACTTGCTCACGTATTAGAAAAACCATATAGCCACATGTTTGCTGAGTTCAAACATGCAAAAATAGAAGGCGCAGTGGCTAATTCTGGCTGGACTGGCGATGTGAAATACCACCTAGGTAGAGAACAAGTCGTTAGTAACGAAGAAGTTAGCACTCGCGTGACATTAGCAAATAACCCGAGTCATCTTGAGTTCGTGAATCCTGTAGTAGAAGGTTTCGCACGTGCTGCTCAAGAGAATCGTAAAAAATCTGGTCTTCCAGATCAAGATACTTCAAAATCATTCGTAATTTTAGTTCATGGTGATGCTGCATTCCCTGGTCAAGGTATTGTATCTGAGACACTCAACTTAAGCAGATTGAACGCGTATCAAACAGGCGGAACGATTCATGTTATCGCAAACAATGCAGTTGGTTTTACAACTGATAGCTATGATTCTCGTTCTACGAAATATTCTAGTGACCTTGCAAAAGGTTTCGATATTCCGATTGTTCACGTGAACGCTGATGATCCGGAAGCTTGTCTTGCAGCTGCTAACCTTGCGATTCAATATCGCATGTTGTTCAAAAAAGATTTCTTAATCGATTTAATTGGTTACCGCCGCTACGGTCATAACGAAATGGATGATCCAGCAGTTACGCAACCACAAGTGTACAAAAAAATTAAAAACCATCCAACTGTAAGGGCAATTTATGCAGATCAATTACAAGCTGCTGGTGTTCTAAATGCAGATGAGGTTGAAACAATTACACAGTTTACACAAGAGCAATTAAAATCCGACTATGCACAAGTACCACCAGCTGATACGAGCGACGCAACAATTCACGTTAAAGTACCAGATGTTGTTGCAAAAGGTATTCAACCAATTGATACTGGTGTTGAGATTGACTCACTTCGTGCAATTAATGAAGGTCTACTATCTTGGCCAGAAAGATTTAACGTATATCCGAAAGTGAAGAAAATTCTTGAGCGCCGTAAAGATGCTCTTGAAGAGAACGGTAAAATTGAATGGGCACTTGCTGAATCGTTAGCATTCGCTTCTATTTTACAAGAAGGTACGCCAATTCGTTTAACTGGTCAAGATTCACAGCGTGGTACATTCGCACACCGTCATATCGTATTACACGATACTGATACAAACGAAACATATTCACCGTTACATCGCTTACCAAACATTAATGCATCGTTCTCTGTTCATAACAGTCCGTTATCAGAGGCTGCTGTTGTTGGTTACGAATATGGTTATAACGTATTCGCTCCAGAAACTCTCGTTATGTGGGAAGCGCAATACGGTGACTTCTCAAATACTGCGCAAGCATTATTTGATCAATATGTGTCAGCTGGAAGAGCAAAATGGGGTCAAAAATCTGGCTTAGTTCTTCTATTACCACACGGTTATGAAGGTCAAGGGCCAGAACACTCTAGTGCACGTCCAGAGCGTTTCTTACAGTTAGCTGCTGAGAATAACTGGACAGTTGCAAACTTAACGAGCGCGGCTCAATACTTCCATATCCTGCGTCGTCAAGCATCTATCTTAGGAACAGAAGCTGTTCGACCATTAGTACTGATGACGCCGAAGAGTTTATTACGTCACCCACTTACGCTTTCAACTGCTAGTCAGTTAAGCGAAGGACGTTTCCAACCTGCTTTAGAACAAGAAAACCTTGGCATGAAACCAAATAAAGTAAAACGTCTTGTTTTAAGCACAGGTAAAATGGCGATTGACTTAGCAGCAGAAATCGAGTCTGGTAAACATGAGTACAACTTAGACGAAGTTCATGTCGTTCGTATTGAGCAATTGTACCCATTCCCTGCTGAGAAAGTTCAATCTATTATTAAACGCTTTAAAAACTTAGAAGAAATCATTTGGGTTCAAGAAGAACCTCGTAATATGGGTGCATGGCATTACATGGCTCCAATTCTGTTCGAACTTGCTGGAGATAAAGTGAAAACAGGCTACATTGGACGTCCTGATCGCTCTAGTCCATCTGGCGGCGATCCATTCGCTCACAAAGCTGAGCAAGAACTAATTGTTGCACACGCTTTAGATGTGAAGTATAACTTCCGTCAAGATAAACAAGAAATTGAAGTTTACAGCAACTAAAAAGTAACAATGAATGTTTCTAGCTTGTTCCTTGGGCAGATATTCTGCCCAAGGCCAGGCTAACAAATGGAGATTACCGAAGACAAAAGAAGAAAAAACACACCGTTAGGCAAATAAGGGGAGGACATTTAAAATGATCGAAATTAAAGTACCTGAGCTTGCAGAATCTATTACTGAAGGAACTATTTCACAATGGCTTATCAACGTAGGCGACAAAGTTGAGAAAGGTGGCAGCGTTGTTGAGCTTGAAACTGATAAAGTCAATGTAGAAATCATTGCAGAAGATTCAGGTATTGTATCGAAGTTACTAGGCGAACCTGGGGATACAGTTGAAGTTGGCGCAACTATCGCAATTTTAGATGCTAATGGAGCACCAGTTGCAGTAAGTACACCTGCACCGGCTGCTGAGCAACCAAAACAAGAAACAGCTGAAACACCGAAAGCTGCGGCACCAAGTGCTGAGCAAACTGCAACACTACAAGGGTTACCAAATACAAACCGTCCTATCGCATCACCAGCTGCTAGAAAGATGGCTCGTGAATTAGGAATCGACTTAAACGACGTACGTAGTACAGATCCACTTGGACGCGTGAGACCACATGATGTACAAGCTCATGCTGCAGCACCAAAAGAAGCACCAGCTGCTCCAAAGAGTCCAGCTCCTGCTCCAGTTGCAAAAACGGAATTCGAAAAACCAGTTGAGCGCGTGAAAATGTCCCGCCGCCGTCAAACAATTGCAAAACGTCTTGTAGAAGTTCAACAAACATCTGCAATGTTAACAACATTTAACGAAGTTGATATGAGTGCGATCATGGAATTACGTAAAGAACGCAAAGATGCTTTCGAGAAAAAACATGATGTACGTCTTGGCTTCATGTCATTCTTCACAAAAGCAGTTGTTGCAGCATTAAAACAATTCCCATTATTAAATGCTGAAATTCAAGGTGACGAGCTTATCATTAAAAAATTCTATGATATCGGTATTGCAGTAGCAGCTCCAGATGGATTAGTTGTTCCAGTTGTACGCGATGCTAACCAATTAAACTTCGCTGAAATCGAAAGCGAAATTCGTGAATTAGGTAAAAAAGCACGCGATAACAAACTTTCATTAAAAGAACTACAAGGTGGTACATTTACAATTACAAACGGTGGTGTATTCGGTTCTCTAATGTCAACACCGATCCTAAATAGCCCTCAAGTTGGTATTTTAGGAATGCATAAAATCCAAGTACGCCCAGTTGCAATTGATAACGAGCGTATGGAAAACCGCCCAATGATGTACATTGCTTTATCTTACGATCACCGTATTGTTGATGGTAAAGAAGCAGTTAGCTTCCTTGTTGCTGTTAAAGATATGCTTGAAGATCCAAAATCATTATTATTAGAAGGTTGATGGATTAATAATCTAATATATAAAGGCTGTAGAATACATCATTCTACAGCCTTTTTTTGCGTTCATACGGGACAAATGTCATGACATAAGCTAATAATGTATGCCTAAACGTAAGGAGGATTAAAATGAATAACCTTCCAATTCATGCAAAACTTAAAGTAAATAAGGATACTTTCTTCCTCCCCGATTCAAACGGGGGTGTCTATTTTCGAAATAACGCCAGTTCATTTCGCATGGACGGTGATGGAATTTATGACTGGATTGAAAAATTAATGCCAATGTTTAACGGAAATTATTCTTTAGCAGAAATAACCGATGGCCTCCCTCTCCCCTATCAAAATCGGGTATTTGAAATTGGAGAGATTTTATATGAAAATGGTTTCGTTCGCGATGCAAATCAAGATGCACCTCATGAATTAAACAGTACATTACTCGACAGATATGCTTCGCAAATTGAATTTTTAGAAGCCGATTCTCATTCAGGTGCTTTAAAATTCGAAACGTACCGCGGAGCAAATGTCCTTGTACTTGGTTCTGGGGATATGCTCACTTCCTTAGTTTCTTCTTTATTAGAATCTGGTTTACCTACATTTCATTACCTCGTTACAGATCGAGATAAAACAAACTATGACAGAATACATGAGCTAATAGAACGTGCATATGAAGTTGATAACAGTGTACTCCTTCAAGAAATCGATACTACAATTGACCGTCCCTTACATGAAGTATTCGAACCTTTTGATTGGATTTTATATGTTTCTCAAAATGGAGACATTGACGGTTTAAAAACAGTTCACACTATTTGTAGAGAAACGAAAAAGAATTTTATACCAGCTATTTGTTTATCAACACTCGGTATAGCTGGACCTGTCGTAATGGAAAACCGTGATGAATGCTGGGAATCCGCATGGCATCGGCTACATGAAACGACTTTGCAAAATGAAAATTCATCGAATTCCTTCTCACAAATTACATCTGCCATGTTAGCAAATGTAATCGTTTTTGAATTGTTTAAACATGTCGCGGATGATTCTTATCGTGAAAAAGAATCACAATTCTTTTTATTAAACTATGAAACACTTGAAGGAACGTGGCATCCTTTTATAAAACACCCTCTTGCAACTGATGAAAGTTTTACAATTGATACGATAGAAAATCTTTCTGAAAAACTTGAGCATCGGTATGGCCAACATACTTCAACTGATGTATTCCGATTTTTTGATTCATTAACTTCTAAAGAAGCCGGTATATTCCATGTATGGGATGAACAAGATTCATATCAATTACCGTTATCACAATGCTATATTCAAGTAGCCACTCCATTATCAGATGGCCCAGCTCCCCTTCTGCCTCTTATGACTTGCAGTGGATTGACTCATAATGAAGCACGCCGAGAAGCTGGTTTAACAGGGATTGAAACATATGTAGCAGAAATCATTCACCGCCTTATTCCTGAACATAACGATATCGGTATCGGTGCTGGAGAAACGATGACAGAAGGATTTTACCGGGCACTACAACAACATTTAAACAATAAATTGTATGAACGGCAGTCACATATGCTAGAAGAACTTACAACGATTGATTTAACTGATATTCACGATAAACATTGTAGATTTTATTACGATGCTCTTGCTACAATTCATGAAACACCTAAAATCGCAATGAGTGAAGAGATTCTCAGTTTTCCAGTCATTTGGGTTGGTATAAATGATAGATGGTACGGTGCATCTAATATTAATATGACATTAGCCTTACGGAACGCACTACAACTATCACTGCTCCACATTCAAAGTGAAGAGACTCCTTACAGAGCTAATATCTTGCCTGAATCATCTATTATTTTATATGACACGGATTCTTTTAGAGTGGAAATACAAGCGGAAGAAGAAATTCCAAGTGTGCAATCTTTACAGCTTGCCTTACAGCATTTAGAAGAACATAATTTTTATCCATTCGTATTTGATTTAGCAATTGAATCATTTTTGAAAGAAAACTTAGATGGTGTATACGGAGTATTAATTGCAAAGGAGGACGGTCTATGACACAAAATATATTGCTTATAGGGGATGGCCTTCTTGCAGACTATGTACACGATCATTTATGCAAACAATATTCCATCATTCGTCAGCATACCCTTCCAGAAGAACTTCCTGAAAATATTCATCTCGCTCTCGTATTACATGACGGATCTCCTTCTACTATTCATCATGATGCTGAGCTAATTTTTCGGTCAAATCATATTCCGTGGCTACGTGGTTTTACTTCATTTGGCGAAGGTATTATCGGTCCTTACATTCATCCTCTTGCGCCTGGATGTTCCCATTGTTCTGATGGACGCCGTTTTATCGCTGGTTTTGATCAAAAAGAAATGTGGGAACTACAGCGGAAATATGCCTTTAAAGCAGATAATGTAACGAGGCGTGATGTACGTGCCACCCAAAATGGAATGTTACAAATGTGCCATCTTATTTGCGCAGAAACAGAAAAAATATTAACTCATAACCATTCTTCTTTAGAAAATAAACTTATTTTACTAAACTTACAAACATTACAATGTACGCGGCATTCTTTTCTTCCAGATCCTCTCTGTCCTGTATGTAGTAATTTACCTGATGATACTGCGGATGCGGCGGAAGTTTCTTTACAACCGAGTTTAAAAGTAAGCACCGAAACGTATCGCTGCCGTTCCATTCATGAATTAAACACATTTTTAACGAGAGACTATTTAGATTATCGGGTCGGTATGTTGAACGGCAAAATGCAGCATTCTGTATTACCATTCGCTGACGTCATTATAAACATGCCATTAATGTTTGGAAATGAAGGTGTTGCAGGCCGAACTCATTCATTTGCAGTAAGTGAAGCAACTGCTATTTTAGAAGGTTTAGAACGATATTGCGGTATGTCGCCTCGCGGGAAAAAGACAAATGTGCATGGTAGTTTCCATGATTTAGAGGAACATGCACTAAATCCCCTCACACTCGGTGTACATACAAATGAACATTACAATCGTGATAATTTTCCATTTAAGCCGTTTGATCCTGATTATGAGCAAAACTGGGTATGGGGATATTCTTTATCACAAAACAGACCGCTTTTAGTTCCTGAATCAATTGCTTATTATAGCCTCGGTCATCGAGACGCTTTCGTGTATGAAACATCAAATGGATGTGCAATTGGCGGTAGTTTAGAAGAAGCGATTTTTCACGGCATTTTAGAAATTGTAGAGCGTGATGCCTTCTTACTCACTTGGTATGCCGAATTACCTCTTCCCCGCCTTGATCTTAATTCAGCAAATGATACAGAATTACAATTAATGATCCAGCGGTTACGTACGATTACCGGATATGAATTACACGCTTTTAACGCGACGATGGAACACGGCATCCCGAGCTTATGGGTAATTGCAAAAAATACGCGTGAAAATGGAATGAACTTTGTTTGTGCGGGAGGCGCTCATTTAGATCCTATTCGAGCTTTAAAAAGTGCCATTCAAGAAATAGCAGGCATGTTACTTATAACAGACGATGAGCTCGAGCACAAAAGAGAATACTACGAAAAGTGCTTACAAGATCCTTATTTCGTTAATAAAATGGAAGACCATAGTATGCTGTACGGATTGAAAGAAACGGAAGAACGTCTTCACTTCCTTTTACGAGAAGATGCACCGGTGCAAACGTTCCAAGAAATAAATGTATCACAATCATTTGATATGGATTTAACATCCGATCTCCACCAACTTTTAAATCGTTTGCATCAATCTGACCTTGAAGTAATCGTTGTAGATCAAACCGTTCCCCTTATAGAAAAGAACGGACTACACTGTGTAAAAGTTATTATTCCAGGTATGTTACCGATGACGTTCGGACACCATCTTACTCGGGTTACAGGACTGGACCGGATATATACCGTACCGATGACACTTGGATATACAGACGAACCTTTAACAAATGAAAGATTAAATCCACATCCACATCCGTTTCCATAGTAAAGGAGGGATTTCATGCAGCTAAATACTTTTTTACATCATCTCCATTTCTCTATCGATGAAATTATGCCAAATCATGAGGTGGACTGGAAAGACGCACCGCTTCCTTATAAATTATATCGAAATGTACCTACCATCCCGCTCTCCTTAGAAATCCCGTTATCTTTATCGAACTCTTCTACTACACCTACTCTAAATGAGATTGGTCACTACCTTTGGTATTCATTTGGTGTAACACAATTATGTCAGCTAAATAGCGGGAGAAATGTATTACGTAGATCCATTCCTTCAGGCGGTGCCTTATACCCGAATGAATTGTATATCTATTTAAAGATTGACGATTATCCAGACGGCATTTACCATTATGACGCCGCGCATCACCGGCTTATTTTACTTCGCGAAGGAAATTTCGATTCTTATTTAGCAGACGCACTCGGTAACCGCTGTAATATACATGATTGTTTCGGTGCCGCATTCGTATCCACTATGTTTTGGAAAAACTTCTTTAAATACAATAACTTTTCATATCGCCTTCAAGGATTAGATAGCGGGGTTCTCATTGGACAATTACTTGAATGTGCCAAACAGTTCGGTTATACGAACGGCGTATACTTTCAATTTCTAGACCGTGCACTGAACCATTTACTCGGATTGTCAGAAGGTGAAGAAAGTGTGTATGCCGTTATTCCTTTAAGTACAGAGCCAGAAACTAATTGGTTTCACAATGATTACCATGAAAATAAAACATTTACTTCTCGTGAGTTGTTGCAACAAATTCCGCCGCTCGCACATGAACATTTCGTTCGCTCAAAACATGTAGATGAATATCCGATGATAACAAAAATAAATGAAGCTTCTATGATCGAATCGACAGCACACTTCCAAACACTAGCTCATGAAGAGCACTATCAATATCATGAGCATGCTGTACAACTGCCGAAAGTAGAGCGTTTATCTTATGATTTCTTGCAACTTTGCAGAAAACGGTATTCCCCTGATGCTGACTTTACTTTAACGAAATGGGATGCAGCCGAGCTCGCTACTTTACTACAAGAAGCGAGCCTCTCCCTCCCTTATTCCAACGACCTTGATGGTAAGTATATAAATGAAAATGCGCGCGTCTCATTATATGGATGTTTCTATAATGTAAAAGATATAAAAAACGGCGCTTACACTTATAACAGTAAAACGCATTCCATACAACCACTTCGATATGGGGACCTTCGTTATCCTCTTCAATCCAGTATGACGATGGATAACGTAAACCTTTTTCAAGTATCACTTTGCCTACATGTAGTCGGAAAGAAAGATTATTATACAAATGCATTAGGCTATAGAGGGTACCGTATTCATCAAATGGAAGCAGGTATACTTGTTCATAAACTCGTTTTTGCAGCGACCGCGATGGGGATGGGCGGGCATCCTTTACTTAGTTTTGATACAAATTCATGTGATCAATTGTACGGAATAGATGCTGGGAATGAAACATCTCTTATTCAAGTTCCAGTTGGGGCATATCGGGCGCGGAATTGGTTAAAAGGGGCTTTGCATTGTTAGAAGCACGCCGTCTATCGGCGTGCTTTTTTAAAGGATTTAATTTATAAAAGGCGAAATGAGTATATATTCTTACATAAAAGGAGAATTTAACTTGAGCATTTTACAACGGTTAATTCAGCAAGCAAAAAATCCTAGCGGAACAATTGGTTCCTCCATGCTTTGTATTATGAACGCTGCACATACGAGATTAATAAATTGGGCTTTGCAGAAAGTACATATAAAGACAGATGCAGTCGTATTAGACATCGGCTGTGGTGGAGGTAAAACCATACACACTCTTTCAAAACGAACTCCACTTGGGGAAATATATGGGATTGATTACTCCGATCAAGCTGTGAAAAATTCTATACAGACGAATGCAAAAGATGTTCAAAAACAAAAAGTAATTGTTCAACAAGCAAGCGTTTCTTCGATTCCACATCATACGAACTTCTTCGATCTCATTACCGCCTTTCAAACTCATTATTTTTGGCCTGATGTTGAACAAGATATAAAAGAAGTATTTCGCATCTTAAAACCGGACGGCTCCTTTTTATTAGTGGCTGAAACTTTCAAAATTCAATATCATATGAAGAAATTTAACACGACCGAAGAACTAATAAATCTCTTTTATAAAACAGGATTTACAAGTGTACAATGTTACGAAGAAAGAGATTGTCTTTGTGTAATAGGAATTAAATAAAAAGCAGACCTCAAAGGGTCTGCTTTTTTACTAGATTAACTTAAAAATACTCTTAATTTGTCTAGCAAATAACCAATTTTTCGTACCGTAGTTATCATTTAAACTATCTAAATTGATAGATTGTCCGTTAGCAAACTTTAATTCTAACGTAGTATTTTTGTCATTTGTTTTTAAGTTACTATTTGTAATGGCATCATACTTTAATTTTTCAATCTCAACATATTCGTCTTTTTCTTGTCCAATCACGACATGGTCTTGGAAGAAGAAAAATACTTCTACTTTTTTACCGAAACAAAATACATTTTTCGTATAAATTAATGTCGCGTTATCAAGTCCGACACATACTTCTTTCATTTCTTCCACAACGTGTCCAAAGTCTTCTTCATGTCTTGCATTTGATTCAGCAATCCATTCTTCGATTGTTCTCATGTTAATTGCCATACTGCGCCCCCTGGTTCGTTCATTGCTTCGTTTAAAAAATAAATACTATATGAAAATATAAGCGATACTTAATATGTTTTCAAGGGGAAACGGTATATTCAAAATAAAGTGAAACTTTAATCAGTGGGAGCTTACTGCCCGCAAATAGCGGGATAAAGTTAAATTTCAAATTAATATAAAAGGAACACCAATTTCATTAAATTTTAAACGTTTGAACGAGACATTCTTCATCATCAATTAGCTGCGCTCTCTCATCAAATTCAATGTTTAGTTCTTTATATACTTTCTTCCAAAACGACAATGCTGGTACATTTTTTACAAGTTCGATAACGAAATATTGTCCTCTTTTCTCTTCTAGTAAATTCTCAACAGCTTGTTTACCGATTCCTTTTCCTTTATATTGATTCAATATGAAAATATCATTAATACCAAAATCATTTTCCTTCTTCAAAAACGGACGTTCCAGTAGTAATAAGAATCCTACAATACTCTGATCAACTTTTATAAAATACGGCGTGATTCCGTCATTTTTCCAAAACATATGCAAATCTTCGTATTCAAAAAATCCGTTCGCTCCGATAGTTATTTTCATAGTGAACTTAGAAAGGTCATGAAGATATAAAGCGTACAAATTACGTAATATTTCTTTTTCTGATTCTTGAACTTTTTGAAGTGCTACAATCATAAAAAACTCCCCTTCCACATATGTAACTATTTCCCGATTCTCTTCATTCGACAAAAATGATAATTCCCCTTTAACAAAAAAATAGCACTTTAAAAAGTGCTATTCCGCTCTCCTTGCCGCTTGCTGAATTGGATCCCAAACGCTGTTATATGGTGGGGCATAACTTAAGTCGACATCTTCTAAATCGTGAATGCTCATTTTATTGAAGAGTGCCATTGCGATTACATCAATCCGTTTATCTACACCTTCTTCTCCAATTACTTGTCCGCCTAATAATTGTTTCGTGTCAGAACGGTATAGTAATTTCAAGTAAAGTGGTTTTGCATTTGGATAATAGCCCGCCATATTAGTCGAATCTACTTTGACTGTTTTATACGGGATGTGTAGCCCTTTCGCTTCTTTTTCATTTAATCCTGTTCTTGCAAGCGTCAAATCCATAAATTTAATAATACCTGTACCTAACGTACCTTTAAAGGCTCTTCGTTTATCAAGCATATTCAGTCCAGCAAGTCGCCCTTGTTTATTGGCAGTCGTTCCGAGCGGGATATGATCATGAATTTCCTTTATAACGTGGTAATGTGTTGCGCAATCACCAGCTGCATATACGTCTTGCACATTCGTTTGCATATATGCATTTACTTCAATTGCCCCTTTATGATTCTTACGTATATTTGTCCCTTCAAGAAAATCAGTATTTGGCTTCACTCCTACCGACACTAAAACAAGATCTGCTTTATACGTACCTTTATCCGTTTCAATTGCTTCTACTCGTTCATTCCCTTTAAACGCTTTTACATTTTCATTCGTTAAAATTTCAATATGATGCTTATCTGCTTCTTTATGTATGTACTCTGCCATATCTGCATCATAAATCGTACCGATATGATCATTTCGCTCAATCATTCTTACTTTCTTACCAAGTTCGACGAATGTTTCTGCCATCTCCAGTCCGATTGCGCCACCGCCAATAATCGTTACATCTTCAACTTTATTCGTTTCTAGCGTTTTTAATATGCGCTCAGCATCAGGAATTGTTTTTAAAAGATGAACGCCTTGTAATTCCCGTCCTTCCCATTCTGGCATAACAGGACGCACTCCAGTCGCAATTAATAATCGATCGTACGGAAATTCAAAGACATCTTTCGTCTTCGTATGCTCTGCGTACACCATTTTCTTTTCCGTATCTACTTTCGTTACTTCATGACGCACTTTTGCATCAATTCCATATTTCTCACGAAACGTCTTTACGTTACGCGCGATTAACTTTTCAGTTGAAGCGATAGCACCACTAATGACATACGGTAATCCACACTGAGCGTATGAATAAATTTCACCTTTTTCTAAAGTTACAACATTTGCATTTTCATCGTTTCTAACAATTTGCATAGCTGCACTCATACCAGCTGCATCTCCGCCAATAATGACATAGTTCACTTTACCACTCCTTCTTTTTTACATACTCTTTACGTTTTCCATATTTTATAGAAATAACACCTACTTCTATTGTAAAGAAAGAGAATTTCATCTTCAAATTTTGTGCACAAACCTATGCTTGAATAGGTAACTGTCGTGTCTTATAAACAATATGTTTAATATGCTATAACAGTCACAATTGAAAGTAGGTGAAACATACATGTGCGCCGGCCTTCTCGCTCAAACTCCAGAGGAACCGAAAGAACCAAAACCCGCCTTGTCGCTTGATCAAGAATTCTCTATTAACGCAACCATCTATAGTGCTCGTGCTTGGTTATCTAATGATGAGACTTTCCCACAAACGATTTGGAAAGGCTCTCGCTTCAGCATCACACGCTGGCAAGTCCATCTTACCAATCGGCACTGTAAAAATTTTGAACTTATCTGATGATACAATAACAGTTACTGCATCATCAGAATCAGATGATAATCTCAAAATAGTCGTACCCCCTCATTCTGAAGGTGTTTTAACATCTAATGGTTTATCTGATGTGCAAGCAAGTACATCAGGAGGAGCAAGTAAAGTCACATTTCTCTTTCATATCTTTTTCTCAAGGGATCCTGGTTCAGATAAAAAACCATAAAAAAGGTACAGTTATGCACTGTACCTTTTTTCATGTGTTCTATTCTCTTGATTTGATTAGTTCAATATTATAAGTTTCGATATCTGTTAACTTTCCTTTAAAATAAGGATTTTCTCTATACCAAGACTGTTTTGCAAAATACGCTTGCATATCTTTCGTTTGAAAAATATGTCCATGCCTTGCATATATTTCATTTCTAGCAATTTTCAACTGCTCTTTCGATAAATATGTTAAATCTGCGCTCGTTAATTTTCGAATATCACTATCAGGAAAGATGAAACCATTATATACATACCCAGTCGCGGGCGTTGGAGTAACATTATAAACAACTGTTTTTTCTGTATTTTTCTTTTGGAATGGAAGATTATAAGACAAAAGTGCCGTTACCGTCTCTACTTGTGTCGTTTCCCGTCCACTTTCTCCATTTCGTTCTAAATAAATCGTCGCACTTCCATCAGTCGCTACAGGCCCCCATGTAATTTCTTCTCCTGCCAGCGCTGTAACCGGTTTTTGATTTACGTACAATGTTGCACCAGGCGCGTTCGTTTGAACTGTAATATATTGACCTTGCAACGTTAAATCTATCGTTACGTTATTTTGGCTTTGTTTCATAAGTACAACCTTTTCCTCACGAGATAATTTTACATAGTCATTTTTATAATCTGATTGAAACACTTGATTTCCCGGAAGAAATGGCCCATATTGCTTCTCAAACTTTTTGTCATCTGTCTTATCAATTTCTTTTCCGTTCATTTTTAACGATACGCCTTTTTCATTTGTAAGCAAAGTTGTATAGTACGTCTTCGCTTTCAATTTATATCGATCAAATATAAAGAAATACTTTCCGTCTTTCGTTAATGAAAAATCAGCTCTTTCTATTCCGTCCCGTTGTTTTTCACCTTGTCTCAAATATCCTTTTAATTCATTTACGTAAGATGGATTTTCTTTTATATATGAAAATAGAGGCGTTAAACTCTCTCTCGTTATCATAACCGATGGATCATCTGCCGTAACGATCTCAGCTAATTTCTCTCCGTCCCTCTCTTGTAAAATCGTAATCATCCGGTCTACTTGTGCCACCTGCGTATAATACGATGCTCCGTACAAATACAATCCAATAATCACTATAACAAATAGTGCTAACAGTGTAATGCCAACTTTTGTACCACCGCTCATGTTCTTCTTTACTACAGGACGTCCCCTCTTCGACCCGCAGTTTTGACAAAATTGCACACCATCTTCAAACTGAGCTCCGCACTTTGTACATACATTCATTCAGTCAACCACCTTTTCATTAGAAGCCAGTTATTCCCTTTGTTAAGGCTTGAATTATCGTACTAATGTAAGACCAAAGTACCATGAACGTTGCAATTCCAATTAAAACATTTGCAATAATAAGTGTGTAAACAAGATCTAATCCGCCATTGTCTAGCTTTAATACGGCTACAGTTATACTAATCCCTATATAAGTTGCAGCTACGGATAATAATATAGGTAAGAAAAAGATTAATAAGAAACTAAAAAGAAAAGAAAGGACTAATATGACAATAGTCGGCGTCGCTATCGTTCCCCATATACCAAATACTTCAAGAAACGAAAAAGACGATTTCATCATCTTACCACTTACAAAAATAATAAATCCGACAAATAAAGTTAAAATTAATAAAAAGAAAAAGACCGTTATAGATTCTCCAAAAAACGTGGGAGTAGATATATCTGGTGCAAATGTTCTCGTAACTGCTGATGCTGCACTCATCATTCTATAAAAAATACATGCTCCTAAAAAACAAATAAGAACAAGGCTTACAATTCCATTTCGCACTTCAATAGCGCCGCTTTTCATAATCGCTGTCGGTGCTTGTAATGCATGTTTAAAAAATTGAAAATAGCCGCTCGCGAACCGCTTCGCTTGCTCTACCGTTTCATTTGGCCGAGCTTCCTTTGCTTGTGCCGCACGTGCTTGTTCCGGCCCTTCTTCTTGGCCACTACTTGCCACTACTTCTTCCGTTAACGAATGTCCACAATTCCCGCAAAACTTTGCCTCCGCTGCATTTTCTGTATGACATGACGGACATTTCATTCTCTTATCCCTCCTTAAGCATATACCATATAGGGTGTTACAAGTTCAATATATGACTTTGGACATAAAACATGACTACAAGAAAAAGATTCTGAAATCCTTCTTCCGAAAGAAAATATATGTGCTAGTAATCTTGAAAAAAAATGCTATTATGAAACAGAATAAATAATATTTTTAACAGATTGGATGACTGGCAATGGAATTGGTAAACTCAATTTTTCAAATACTCCTTACAAGCGTAATCCAATTATTATCTTTAATTGGCGTTATCATTGTAATTGGATTTCTATTAGGCTATTTAGAATCTCTCACACGCATGTATTGGTCGAGAGCTTTTGGAAGAAAAGGATTCCTATTAACGGCTTGGATCGGTGTTCCGATTCATGAACTTGGACATGCCATTATGTGCGTACTGTTCCGTCATAAAATTGTGGCGACTCAGTTCTTCCCAACAGATACAAGTCAAGGGGCTTTAGGTTACATACAACATCAATACAATCAAAAAAGTGTGTATCAACGAATTGGGAATTTCTTTATCGGCATTGGGCCTATTATTTCTGGTATTACTGCACTAATCCTTTTAATGCGCTATTTCGTACCAGAATCATATTTTTTATTTAATACAACTCTCGAAAAAACGATTGCTTCTACTTCTATTAATGTAGAAATGATTCAAAACATGCTCTTGTCGACGTTTGTATTATTGAAAAGCTTATTTACAATCGGTAATTTATTGAATCCTTCCTTTTGGTTATTTTTATTTATCGCCATTTGCATTTCCGCACATATCGCTTTAAGTAAACCAGACATTAAAGGATCAATAGACGGAGTTATCGTCATGTTTATCGTTTTATTTTTATTCAACATCATAGCGGGACTGTTCCAATACGACAGTAACCAGCTAATTGGACAGGTTATGAAATATAATATGTATCTCATTGCGTTTTCTAGTGTAGCACTGCTTTTCTCTTGTATTTCTACACTTGTTAGTTTTTCGTTTTATAAAATAAGAAGAGGGCGTTCTTTTTGAACTCCCTCTTCTTATTTTATATTCCCCTTATAATCACAATGCTCAACAGGCACACGAGCATGCCCTTCTTCATCGGTACACCATGACTGTGATTGGAATGCCAGAAAGATACCAATCCATTCTTCTTCCTTTTCAAAGTGAATGAGTATTCCTCCGTCTTGCCATATGCCATCATCACCTTGCCATTTTTCTACATTCCCTTGATTCATATGAATATCATGTATACCGTTTCCTGGTTTGAAATGAAAATAGGAATCTGGTGTATTTTCTTCTGGTCCCCATCTTTCACCAAATGCGTAAATAATTGCTTTTTCTTCTATCGCTCGTTTTATATAACGTTCTATTTTTTCATTTAAATCATTATCTGCTCCTGCTTTTTCGGGAGGTAAAGGAATCATTTGATTTGAGTCAAATAGATTTCCTCTTATATAATCTAAAGCTACTTTCGGTTCATTGTTTTTTATTTCTGTAAAACCGAATGGTAATGTCGGTAAAATATGAATCGCCTCTGACTTAATATTGTTACTCGCAAAATATAAAACTTCTGATGGATAACTTTGTGACTTTACGTTAATTGCAATACGATAATCTACTCCTGTCTCGCCCTGTAAATGAACTTGATAATGAGGTGTTTTCCCTTTTCCAATCTCTGATTGTATAACTGTACCTTTTAACACACCGTAGTTTTTTAGGGTCATACATTTCATCTCCTATTCATCTAGTAGAAGCTATTCATATTTAAATCATTATCCACTCATAAAAAAAATCCTCCTATGTTAGGAGGATTTTTAATTTCTCAACATATACCAAACAATAACCTCTACCACTACAAGCAAAACCGCACCAAAAATCATTAACGTCGTCTTCTTTAATAGTTCATTTTCACGGTAAGGGATATTACATAAGTAAGCACCTAGTGTAATCCGTGATGGACAAGCGATTGTCGCTACTGATGATGCGGTGTTTTGAAGTGTTGTGACATATTGCCACGGGAGTGCTACGTTTTGTGCGGTTTGCATTTGTAGTTTTATAAACATTGCATTTGATCCTGCGTTACTACCTGTTAAAAACCCACCAATAGCGCCAATAAACGGCGCAACGAAAACGAAAAATGTTCCAAATGTATCACCAGCTGTCTTTGCGAGTAATGAATGCATGCCTGATGCACCCATTAGTTCTGAAATGGCGATAAACATTGTCGTCGTAATCGCAAAAGGAATCCATTGTTTGATCGTTTGTGAGAGTGATTGTTTAATAATATTAGACGGGATGCGGAAGAAAATAATAGTAAATAAGCAAGTCATACCGAGCCAAAATCCTGGTGAATATAGTAACTCTAGTTTGTAAGAGTATGATTTCAAATCAAGAACCGCATATGATCTGAACAAATCATGTAATGCTGGAACGAGGCGAGAAAGTAAAATACAAACTGTTAGAAATATATAAGGGCTAATAATTTTTATAATGGATACTTCTCTCTCCGTTGCAGCCGCATGCTCTGTTATAAGATTTTGCCCACTTTTTCCTTTTAATTTAATGATAAGAAAGCCAAAGGTAATCGTAACGATAGAACTTAATATCCCGGCTAGTTCAACACTTACGTATGCATTAGAAAGATAGATTCCGAGAGAAAATAATAGAAAGAATCCTACTCCTTCTTTCCACTTTTCTATAACCGCTTGCCAGCCGCCAACAACGTGTAAAGAAAGAATAACGAAGTAAGCAAACATCGGAATACTTAATAGCGCTGTATTTGTGCCAAGTGTTGTAAGAGGCATATTTATTAGCTGCGAACCGATAATCGTACCAGTTGCCATTGCGCCCCATGAACTAGCTAGTAAGCCGATGAATGAGAGTAGTACAGCTTGAAATGGTTTATATCCTAGTGAAAGAAAAATAGGTGCTGCAACCATGAAGCCGATACCGAATCCACTTACTGATTCAATAAGCGGGCAAATGCCAAAACACATAAGCAGCATTTGTAATAAGCGATCCTGAGTAACTTCTTCTAGAAAACGTGCTACTTGATCGATGTACCCCATTTTGTTCATGAGGTGAAATAAAAAAATACCGAAAAATAAAACGTACCCGACAATAAAACAAATTAACCATCCTTTAATCGTTGCGTGTACAGTTTCACTTATCCCTAATTGAAACGTTGGCGAGAGTAAAACGATTCCAACAGACACAGCATAAGAAATTAACGAGGACCTTAATGACGTTTGTTTAAATAAAAATAAACAAATGAAAATCATCATAATTGGGATAAGTGCCAACAATATGGCCATGTTATCATCTCATTTCGTTTAAAATACAATTTTTAACTATTATATAACAGATGCTATAATTTTCAATTGTTTTTAAAACAGATTCAAAAAAGGAACCAAACGGCTCCTTTTCATTCACTCCCATTTTCTATTATCCTGAAAAACTGTCTGCTTTCCGACTATTTCTTTCAACACAACAAACACAATGTAAGTACATATTGCTTGCAATATAATATTCCAAAATTTCATTAATGTAAATGAATGAATCCGTAGAAATAATTCGTTTAATAATACAATCGAAACGATACTAAATAATTCTATACTAATCGAAAATAGACATATTTCTAAAATAGACTGTTCTTGAATGCGATTTAAGTTGGAAAAGATGAATACATACCCTAAAAATAGAGCCATTAACTCTATTTTCGTCATGCTAATGAGCCAAGCGTATAATGGTACAGTTAAAAATAGATATAGTAATTTACGTCTTAGCATGCCTTCTCCCCCTCTGAATTATATGTATTTTCTGTATATTTTAACACTTATTACGCAAAACAAAAAGAAGAGACTATGCCTCTTCTTTTTGTTTTGTTGCATATATTAATTCACATATTTCTTCTCGCTTTTCATTTTCTAAAAGCTCAATGACCTTACTTCCAACGACAACTCCGTCGCATATTGTAACCATTTCTTCTACATGTTCTTTTGTTGAGATGCCGAATCCAGCGACTACTGGTAAGTTGACGTGTGATTTTACTTTTTCTAAGTAACTATGAATCTCCTCTTTAAAGTTTTGACGTACTCCCGTTACGCCCGCTACTGTAACAGCATAAACGAACCCTTCTGATTCACTCGTAATTTTTTCAATTCTTTCAATAGGACTCGTTACGGTAACCAGTGGGATGAGCGCAATGTTTACCTCTCGAAGTAACGGCGCAATAATATTTTGTTCTTCATACGGTAAGTCTGGAACGATGATGCCGTCTACACCTGCTTCTATACAGTTCTCAATGAATCTCTCTTTTCCGAATGCAAATACCGGATTTAAATATGTCATAAGAACAAAAGGTATTTGTACTTCTTTCCTTACCTCTGCTAACGCTTGAAAAATGCCTTTTAATGTTACGCCGCTATCTAGCGCTCGTTTCCCTGCTCTTTGAATCGTTGGGCCATCTGCAACTGGATCTGAAAACGGAATACCAATTTCAACGATGCTTGCTCCTGCTTCATCAAGAAAACGAATTCTTTCTTTTAATTTTTCAAGGCCACCATCTCCGCCCATTACGTACGGAATAAATGCTTTCTTGCCATTTTCAAACGCTGCTTTAATTTTTTCTACTCCCATTTTTTACACCTCTTCCATATAACGTTTTATACTCTCTACATCTTTATCACCGCGGCCAGATAAACAAATGACAAGCCCTTCATCTTTCTTCATTTGCGGCGCTAATTTTAATGCGTATGCGACAGCATGCGAGCTTTCTAACGCCGGGATAATGCCTTCTTTTTTCGTTAATAATTGAAATGCTTCTAATGCTTCTTCGTCTGTTATCGAATGATAGGAAACGCGGCCAATATCTTTTAGCAAGCTATGTTCTGGACCAACACCTGGATAATCAAGTCCTGCTGAAATAGAGTGTGCTTCTTGAATTTGTCCTTCTTCGTTTTGCAGAAGATACATCATTGATCCGTGGAGAACGCCAACGCTTCCTTTCGTTAAAGTTGCTGCATGCTTTTCTGTATGAACGCCTTTTCCAGCTGCTTCTACGCCGTAAAGAGCAACTTCTTCATCGTGTACGAACGGATAAAACATCCCCATCGCATTACTACCACCGCCAATACAAGCAACGACTGCTTCTGGTAACTTTCCTTCTAACGCCTCATATTGTTTTTTCGTTTCATTTCCAATTACACTTTGGAAATCACGGACAATTTGCGGGAATGGATGTGGTCCGAGAACAGATCCCATAATGTAGTGCGTATCATGCACATGTGAAACCCAGTAACGAAGCGCCTCGTTTACCGCATCTTTTAATGTACCGCTACCTGCCGCTACACTTTCTACTTTCGCTCCGAGTAATTCCATTCGGAACACATTTAATTTTTGACGTCTTACATCTTCTTCTCCCATAAAAATGACGCATTCTAATCCGAGAAGAGCACATACAGTAGCTGTTGCAACTCCGTGTTGTCCAGCTCCTGTTTCAGCGACAACTTTTTTCTTGCCCATTCGCACTGCAAGTAGTGCCTGACCGATTGTATTGTTAATTTTATGAGCTCCTGTATGGTTCAAATCTTCACGTTTTAAATAAATCTTTGCACCACCGCAATACTTCGTCATATTTTCAGCATAATATAGCGGTGTTTCTCTTCCGACGTACGTTTTTAAATAATGATTTAATTCCTTTTGAAATGCTTCATCTTGCATCGCTTCTTTATATGCTTCTTCTAGTTCTAGCACAGATTGCATTAACGTTTCTGGAACATATCGTCCTCCGTATATACCGTAATGTCCTTTTTCATCTGGATATGCGTAGTTCATTTGGAACACTCCTTCGCTTTTATAATAAATTGTTTTATTTTCTCTACATCTTTCTTTCCTTCTGTCTCTACTCCACTGCTCACATCGACCATGTATGGCCGAACAGTTCGAATTGCTTCTTCTATATTAAGAGCGTTTAATCCACCAGCTAATATCGTTTTCTTTCGCAATTCTTTTGGCATATGCCCAAGTAGTTCCCATGAAAATGTCTTTCCATTTCCTCCATGAAACTTTTCTTTCGGGCTATCAAATAATATATAATCCGTTTCATACCTTTGAGCGTTTTTCATATCACTCTCTGAAGTTACTCCTAGCGATTTTATAGACGGAATATTCAATCTTCTAATTTGATAATTGTCTTCATCCCCATGTAGTTGTACATGTGTTAACCCGCACTCATCTGCAATTTTCTGGATCACTTCTACTGATTCATTTACGAAAACACCGATTTTTAACACGTTGGCTGGAAGCTCCTGAATGATTTCTTCCGCTCTCTTTGGAGTGATTTTCCGCTTACTTTCTGCAAAAACAAATCCGAGTGCATCTGCGCCATATTCGCACGCACTTTTCGCTGTTTCCACATCAGTGATGCCGCAAATTTTCACTTTCATATATTCACCTTACAATCTTCAAAAAAACTACTAATAGAAGATGATGTCATAAGTGCCTCTCCAACTAATACACCTTTTGCTCCAGCTCTTTTAACACGGATAATATCTTCTTTTGAATGAATGCCACTCTCACTAATCCAAAATAATTTCTCCTCATTCAATCTTTTTCCAAGCTTTTCAGTTTGGCTTAAATCTACTTCGAACGTTTTTAAATTACGATTATTAATGCCAATAACGTGCGGATTTAATACAATCGCAGTTTCTAATTCCTGTTCATCATGAACTTCAACAATCGCTTCCAATCCTTTTTCTAACACGTAGCTATACAACTCTTTTAACTTCTCTTTCGTTAACGCTGCTACAATTAGTAAAATAATATCTGCTCCCGCTTCATACGCTCTATCGATTTGAATCTTATCAATTATGAAATCTTTACATAAAAGCGGAATGTTACTTTCTTCTCTTGCTGTTTGTAAATCGTGAAACGATCCTTTAAAAAATTGACCATCTGTTAAAATAGATACTGCTCCTGCACCACATTTCTCATATGTTCCCACTTGTTTTCGTACGTCAACGTGTAAATTGATATCTCCTTTTGATGGTGATGCTCGCTTTACTTCTGCAATGACAGTAAACTGCTGTAACGCTTCTACAAGTGAATGTGTCTTTCTTTTTGTTTTTACTGGTGTATATATTTCATATAACTCCGCAACTTCCTTTTTCTTCTGTTCTACAATTTTATCTAAAATCGTCCCCACTTTAGTTCACCCTTTCTAATTTTTCGTTGCTTGCTGCAATTAATAAGTTTAATTTGCTTAATGCTTTTCCAGAGTCAATGCTATGTGCCGCGAGTTTAATTCCTTCTTCAATCGTTTCCGTTTTTCCATTTGCGAAAAGAGCTAGACCTGCATTTAATAAAACGGTATCACGATAAACACTCTTTTCTCCGCTCAATACTTCAAGCGTAATCTTTGCATTTTCTTTTGAATTCCCCCCTCTAATTTCTTCATTTTTCACTCTTGAAAAACCATACTTTTCTGGATCAATACTCATTTCTACTATTTCATTATCTTTTAAAAGGACTACGTGATTTTCCCCTTGTAATGACGCTTCATCTAAAAAACCACTTCCATTTACGACAAGCGCTTGTTTCCGGCCTAACTTTTGTAATACTTCTGCAACTGGTAATAACATATCTCGTTTATAAATACCGACAAATTGTGTTTCTAAATTCACTGGATTTGTTAAAGGACCAATTAAATTAAAGATCGTCGGCACGTTTAACTCTTTTCTTATTTTCATAATGCGCCTTAGTGCTGGATGCATCACTGGTGCAAATAAAAATGCAATGCCCACATGCTCTAGTAAATAATCAATTTCGTTTGGCGTACTACTAATATTTACACCTAGTTCTTCTAATAAGTCTGCACTTCCTGTTTTACTAGAAACAGCACGATTACCATGTTTTGCAACCTTTACACCTGCTCCTGCCAGTACGAATGCTGATGTTGTGCTAATATTAAACGTTTGAGCACCGTCACCACCCGTCCCGCAATTGTCCATTGCTCCTTGTATATGGTTCGAAAACGGCAATGCCTTTTCGCGAAGAGCTCGAACGAGACCGTATATTTCTTCTGCAGTTTCACCTTTCGCTTTCAGTAAGACTAAGAAAGCTGCAATTTCACTTTCTAATATGTTTTCACTTAATAAAAGTAGTCCTGCTTTATACATTTCCTCTTCTGTTAAATGTTGACCCTCCACTAATTTACGAAGATAGTTATTCATACTCTTTCCTCCTCTTTTATTTCTGTTAAAAAGGCACGTATTAACTTTCCGCCTTCTTCTGTTGCGATTGATTCCGGATGAAACTGTAATCCGAAGAGCGGATAATAATTGTGACGGACTGCCATTATCTCTCCGTCGTCCATCGCTGTCGCTAATATGTCAAAACACTCTGGCAAGCTCGTTTGCTCTGCAACAAGGGAATGATAGCGCATTGCCGTTAGCGGCTGTGTAGCGTATGAAAAGATTGACGTTCCGTTATGTTTCACACGCGATGTTTTTCCATGTTTAATACATTCTGCTCTAACAATGTCTCCTCCAAATGCAGCTATGATCGCTTGGTGGCCAAGACAAATCCCTAATATGGGAACGTTCTTATAAAAATGACGGATGACGTCGATACAAATGCCAGCATCCTCTGGTTTTCCTGGTCCTGGTGAAAGTACAATTCCTCTTGGATTCACCTCTTCTAACTGTTCTATCGTTATTTCATCATTTCTTACAACTACAATTTCTTCTTCATGTTCGCCTAACAGTTGATACAAGTTATATGTGAACGAATCGTAATTATCGATAAGTACAATCATTTCATTACCTCCAAAAGCGCCCTCGCTTTATTTAATGTTTCTTCATATTCAGCTACTGGATCTGAATCGTAAACGACTCCTGCTCCTGCCTGAACGTATGCTTTTTCATCCTTTACGACCATCGTTCGAATGGCGAGCGCCATATCAAGATTTCCTGAAAAACTAACGTATCCAACTGCACCAGCGTATACATTTCTTTTTTCATTCTCTAGTTCATTTATAATTTCCATCGCTCTAATTTTCGGAGCTCCAGAAACCGTCCCTGCTGGTAAGCAATACGCTAACGCATCAAATCCGCCCATTTGTTTTTGCAATGTTCCGTAAACTTCGGATACAATGTGCATAACGTGAGAATATTTTTCTACTTTCATATATTTATCTATCGTAACCGAGCCGATTTCACTCACTCTACCAATATCGTTTCGCCCAAGATCTACAAGCATCATATGCTCTGCTCGCTCTTTCTCATTGCCTAACAGTTCTTTTGCGATTTCCTCATCTTCCCTCTTCGTTTTCCCCCTCGGCCTTGTACCAGCAATTGGATTCGTCATCACTTTATCCTCCCTTACTGATAGTAAACTTTCCGGCGAAGAACCGAGTACAACATAATCTTGAAAATCGATATAGAACATATATGGTGATGGATTTGCAATTCGAAGTTTTCGATATAACGCGAATGGATCACCAATACATTCACTTTGTAAACGCTGTGACAGTACAACTTGGAATATGTCTCCCGCTCTTATATATTCTTTCGCCATTTCTACCATCTCACAAAACTCTTTTTCCGTTATAGAAGAAGTAAATGATAATGGGGATTGTATTGGATTTACTTCAGCTTCTTCTCCTTGTAGCACTTCCTCTTTGTATACTCGTAGCCTTTCGTATACTTCTTCATAATCTGCTGAATCATCTTGCCTACATACATATACAAACGACAACTTTTGGCGTAAATGATCGTAAACGATAAACTCACGATATAGTAAAAGGTGTACTTCCGGAATATTTAATAAGTCGTGTAAATCCGCTCCAATGTTTTCATACTGCCGAATGACATCATATCCAATATAACCAACTGCTCCTCCGCAAAATGGAAATGGACTGTCTACTTGTGATGGTACGATTACTTCTTCTAACACTTGCAGTACGTTACCTTGTAACTTTTCTGCCCGGCCGTAAATCGTTCGTTCCACTTCCGTACCAACGCTTTTCACTTCTCCATAAGGATTACATCCTAAGTAAGAATAACGCCCTTTATCTTGATGAAGCTGTGAACTTTCTAATAAGAATTTCTTCTTCCCTTTCATACGTCTATATAAAGAAATTGGCGTAATGCTATCCCCTTCTTCTTCAGTAATTACTAAAAATGTCTTTCTCTCTCTTTTTTGTTTTATAAATTCTTCTTTCGTCATCATGTCCTTCACCTCGCCCTGAAAAATAAAAAAGTCCTCTACATATCGAAAATATGTAGAGGACGATAAATATACCGCGGTACCACCTCGTGTTGGATGCAAAAGCATCCCGCTTTGTTCAGGTACAAAATTTATACCTTATCCTTGTAACGGCGGAACCCGGGTTGCCTACTGAAAAAAATTGTTCAGCATACCTCTCGTAAGCCCATTCCGTATATGGCACCGTACCGGGCTCCCACCTATTCCCGGCTCTCTGTAACGTCTCCAATATACGTACTCTTCTTACTTAAACGATTTCATTTATTTAATTTTTTATACACAAAAAGGGAGTACTCATCCTATAGAAAGGACGGGTACTCCCGTGGTGCCACCTTAATTCGTTACAAATGTAACGCACTTTACCGTATCAAAAACAATACGTGTCTCTTGTATCGATGAGATCATGTCGCCAAAGCCTACTTCTTTCGTTTCGGTTTGGAAGCTCCGAAGCCCATTCCACATCAATTCCATACTGATTCGCACCAACCATCAGCTCTCTGACATGTTCATCATGTGTACTCTTCTTCATCAACGCTTGCATTTTTTTAAGTTGCACTCATTATAGACCTGACTTTTTTCACAAGTCAATACTTTTTCAAAAATTTTATTTTTCTTTCCTTTCAATATTATATTGACAAAACAACCTCTTTTTATGTAAATATAATAAATACTCTATTAAAAATAAGGTTTTTTGTATGAATATTATATATTAAAAAAGTAAAATGACATCAAAAAACGCTTACATTTCTGAAAATTCATATTTCTATATGGATTTTTCAGAATAATCATGATAGATTATAAAGTGAAACTTTAATCAGTGGGGGGTGTTCATCCCCACTGATTATTAGTTGAATCAATCAGGTATTAACGCATCAAAAGACATGACAAAAGGAGGGGGAACTTCATGAGTACGCAGATGTTAACTTTAACTTCAATCTCTATTTACATGCTCGGGATGTTAGTAATCGGCTATTTCGCCTATAAACGAACGTCCAACTTAACAGATTATATGCTTGGCGGGCGTACACTAGGCCCCGCAGTAACGGCATTAAGTGCTGGAGCATCCGATATGAGTGGTTGGCTTTTAATGGGATTACCAGGTGCAATGTTTAGCGTTGGATTAAGTAGTAGTTGGATTGCGATCGGCCTAACACTAGGCGCATACGCAAACTGGCTTTATGTTGCTCCTCGCTTACGTACCTACTCAGAAATTGCAAATAACTCTATTACTATTCCAGAATTTTTGGAACACCGTTTCCACGACAAATCTCATATGCTACGTTTAGTATCTGGACTTGTTATTATGATTTTCTTTACTTTCTATGTAGCTTCAGGATTAGTTTCAGGCGCTGTATTATTTGAAAATTCATTTGGTATGAACTACCACGTTGGATTATTCATTGTTGCAGGCGTTGTTGTAGCTTACACATTATTTGGTGGGTTCTTAGCAGTAAGTTGGACAGACTTCGTGCAAGGAATCATTATGGTAGTCGCTCTTATTCTTGTTCCTATCGTAACAATTATGAATTCGAATGGACTTGGACCTGCATTTGATACAATCCGCTCTGTAGATCCAACACGTTTAGATATTTTTAAAGGGGCCTCTACTTTAGGAATGATTTCTTTATTCGCATGGGGGCTTGGTTATGTTGGACAACCTCATATTATCGTACGCTTTATGGCGATTTCGTCCGTAAAAGAATTGAAAAGCGCACGAAGAATTGGTATGAGCTGGATGATTTTCTCTGTTGTCGGAGCTATGTTTACTGGTCTTATCGGTATTGCTTACTATTCACAACAAGAGTTAACATTATCTAACCCAGAAACAATTTTCCTTGAACTAGGAAAAATTTTATTCCATCCACTTATTACTGGATTCTTATTAGCCGCTATTTTAGCAGCGATTATGAGTACAATCTCATCTCAGTTACTTGTTACTTCAAGTGCAGTAACGGAAGACTTATATCGTACATTCTTTAAACGCTCTGCCTCTGATAAAGAGCTTGTATTTGTCGGTCGTATGGCTGTACTTGTTATTGCATTAGTTGGATGCGCTTTAGCGTTTAAACAAAATGATACAATTTTAGCTCTTGTTGGATACGCTTGGGCTGGGTTCGGTTCTTCATTTGGACCTGCTATTTTATTAAGCTTATATTGGAAACGTATGACGAAATGGGGCGCACTTGCCGGTATGATTTCTGGTGCCGCTACTGTTATTATATGGACTCAATTCAAATTCTTAAAAGATTTCTTATATGAAATGATTCCAGGTTTCGCTATTAGTTTACTAGCCATCGTAATTGTTAGTTTACTAACACAACCTTCAAAAGAAGTTGAAGAGCAATTTGAGGATTTCGAAAAACAACATCGTCATAATTTATAAAAAAATCTCTGCTGTTATCATAACAGCAGAGATTTTTTACAGTTCGACAATCTTCTTATCAAATTTAACAAATTCTTTATGTTTCGTTAAATTTAACATAACACTACTCCTTTATAGTATGAGTATCAGCACTTATACAGAAAGGGGACTCCAACATGTTAGCAGCTTTCCAGCAACAACAAACACGAAAATTTTCACCTATCACAAATACTTCTGCGTCTTGTTTAAACATGCAACCTAACCCGCCTAAAATTTCAATTGCTCCTTCTGTTATTTCAGTCATCGGTGTTCATATGGAAAAACATAAATTAAAAATAAAAACGGGACAAAACATTGTGTTAGCAGCTTCCATTTTACCAATACAAGCAACGAATAAAGAGCTTATTTGGTCAAATATGAATTCTGATATCATCACCATATATCCAAAAGGTGACACCGTAACGATTACTGGAAAAAGTGCAGGTAAAGCAGTCGTAATTGTCACAACTGCTGAAGGCAAATTTCGTGACCTATGTGTCATTCATGTACAACCTTATATGACAAATCCAAAGTAAAAGAGTGGCTTCATAGCCACTCTTTTACTTGATTTCAATATTTGAGTTTTTACTTTTTACAAGGTTAATAAATTGTTCTTTATTTCTTGGAGAAATAATTTCTGTTTTATGTGTATCGTAAACAATTTCAAGTCGGTCAAATGATAATGCATGAGCTGCTATTGGATTTTTCGTATTTGAAATTTGATTTATATCTCTTATAAATATACGTTTTGTAACGAGATCCGATCTAATCTTAATTGTTTCTTCCCGGGCAATATATTTTGCCAAAAACCAACTCCAGCTAAACAACATTGCTAATGGAATTGTAAAAAGAAAAAGAAAATATTCTCTCCCTGCAAATATAGGAGCAAAACAGACGCCTGCAACAATAAAAAAATTGGATGTAACCATACAGCTTTTTTTGATGGAAATTCCATTTTCCTCCCCCTTCTACACCCGTATTTCTATAAAACAAAAAGAGAAGTATCACAACTTCTCTTTTCTCCCCTAACACTATAATTCCTGTGTATACACCGGCTCGTTTACGACATTTTTTGCTGTTCGCTTTTGTTGCTGTAGTAAGAAAACAGATACACCAAACAATACGAGCATGCTACCGATAATTTGCATTGCATTTAATTTTTCTCCAAGTAAGAAGAACGCAAGTATAGATGCTCCAACAGGTTCTCCTAAAATACTCATTGAAATTGTCGTTGCATTTACATAATTTAATAGCCAGTTATTAATTACATGTGACACTGTCGGCACAACCGCAAGTAAAAGAAAAACAGTCCAATCCCACTTCGTATAACCTGTAAAGGGTACTTGTAATATGACATTATAAATCCCCATAAAAAGACCTGCGAACGCAAAGACTGTAAAGCTATAAATCCAGTGCGATACTTTCTTCACTGTCGTTTGCCCAATAAATAAATAACCGACAACCGCTATTACACTTAGAAAGGATAATATGTCACCATAAATTGCTTGCTTACTTAAACCTAAATCTCCCCAACCAATGCACATTACTCCTAAAATAGCGATTCCCATCGTTGCAATGGCTGAATATGTTGTTCTTTCTTTAAATAGAAAAAAACCTCCAACTAAAGATACGATTGGTTGAAGCGCCAAAATAATTGTTGAACTAGCAACTGTTGTATGCTTTAAAGATTCAAACCATAAAAGAAAATGAAGTGCTAAAAAGAAACCAGATCCAATTAAAAAGCCCCAATCTTTCATTTGAATCCTATTAAATTCCTCTCTTTTTTTCCATACGATAGGCAGCATAATAAGTACGATAATCCATAAGCGGTACATACTTAATATTGAAGATGGTGCTGAGGACATCTTTACAAAAACTGCTGCAAAGGAAATGGCAATTATAGAAATAGCCAATGGTAGTGCGATTGATTTTTCTTGTTTCAAATCCTGTCTCCCCTCTCACCTGTCAAAAATCCCACTTCATTATATCCGTTTTCTTTCGTAACTTAAATACTAATTTTTTAGATTCTTCGTACCATTATGGTAAAATAGAAATTAAGGCACCAATTAGTGAATATTTCTTTCCTTTTCACTACAAGCGTCGCTCTTACAATCGTTACAGTAAATTTTTATTTAGGGGGATCTACATGAGTCAAACAATAGGGAGAATTGAAGAAATTTCATTTTATAGCGCATCACTTCAAGAAGATGTTACACTTCTCGTTTATTTACCAGTAAATTACACACCACTGCACAAACATACAGTTGTAATTGCACAAGATGGTAGAGATTATTTTCAGCTCGGTAAAGCGCACCGTGTAATTGAGCGCCTTCGTGAAACCGAAGAAATTGACCGTACAATTATTGTCGGTATTCCATATAAAAATGTACATGATCGTAAAGAAAAATATTTCCCAAATGAAGTGAAAAATGCTGCATATATTCGTTTCCTTGCTCATGAACTTGCACCATATATTGATGAAAATTATCCAACGTATCAAATGGGAAAAGGTCGTGTTTTAATTGGTGATTCTCTTGGCGGAACAGTTTCCTTTATGACTGCACTTATGTATCCGCATACATTCGGTAAAGTCGTTATGCAATCACCATTTGTGGATGAAACAGTGATGAACTTAGCAAAAGAATTCAAAGATCCACAGGCGTTAGAACTGTATCACGTCATCGGTACAGAAGAAACGGCTGTAAAGCGTACTGATGGACAAGTATCTGATTTCGTAGGGCCGAACCGTGAGTTAAATACGCTTCTTACAGATAGAAACTTCATCACGCATTACGAGGAATTTGAAGGCAATCATACTTGGAAATATTGGCAGACTGATTTACCGAAAGCCTTCTCTCATATTCTATCAATGAAATAATAGAGAGCAGTATTCAGAATAATTTGATATAATAGATAAAGAGATTTATTTATCTCAAAATCTAACTAGACTTACAAAGGGAGGAATTGGAACATGAAATTAGGCATTGTAATTTTTCCATCTAAAATGATTCAAGATAAAGCGAACGGATTGCGTAAACGTTATGACCCGCACTACGCATTAGTTCCGCCACATATTACATTGAAAACACCCTTTGAGGCGCAAGATGAACAATTAGAGTCGATTGTAAACGAGTTACATACAATCGCAAGTAAAACGAACCCTTTCACCCTTCATGTTGGGAAAGTTGGTTCTTTCGCACCTGTTAATAACGTCCTTTACTTTAAAGTAGAAAAAACACCTGAACTTACTTTCTTAAATGAAGAAATGCATAGCGGGTTATTCACGCAAGAACGCGAATATGCTTTCGTACCTCATTTAACAATCGGACAAGGCTTATCAGATGCAGAGCATGCTGATGTGTTGGGCCGATTACGTATGAAAGATTTCTATTACGAACAACCAATTGATCGTTTCCATCTTCTATATCAATTAGAAAATGGAACATGGACTGTACACGAAACATTCCGTCTTGGAAAGGGGAACAACTAATTTGCACGCACAGATTGTACAAACGGACGAACAACTAAGAGATGCATTCTCTGTACGTAAACAAGTGTTTGTAAATGAACAACGTGTCTCTGCTGAAGAAGAGTACGATGAGTTTGAAGAAACTTCAACACACGTTGTTATATATGACAATGATGTTCCAGTTGGTGCTGGACGTTTTCGCATCCTTGATGGTATAGGAAAAATGGAACGCATTTGCGTGCTAAATTCCCATCGCAAAAAAGGGATTGGAAAAATTGTTATGGATTCTCTTGAAGCGTATGCAAAAGAAAATTCGCTACCAAAATTGAAACTTCACGCTCAAACACATGCTGAAGATTTCTATAAAAAACTTGGATATGTAACAAGTTCTGATGTATTTATGGAAGCAAATATCCCGCACGTTGTAATGATAAAAAAATTGTAATTTGAAAACAGGAGGTGACCCCTCCTGTTTTTTACATTGCTATTTTCTTTTTCTTCCGCTAAAGTTAAATGTTGATGCTATAGTTTTGAAGGTGAACATATGACACAAGAAAAATTTTCACAAAAATCGTTAACACACGCTGATATTCCGCGTGCGACATATCATATTCCGAAAACATCTACCCATTTAATTATGGAAGAAGATGTAGACGCGGCTTATTTCCGCGCTCTTGAACAACAAAATGTTTTTTTAAACGAAAAACAATTAGAAGCCGTGCGCACAACAGAAGGTCCTGTTCTTACACTAGCTGGTGCTGGAAGCGGGAAAACATCGGTTTTAACAACTCGCGTTGGTTATTTAGTAAATGTAAAACAAGTTCATCCACGAAATATTTTATTACTTACATTTACACAAAAAGCAGCTGAAGAAATCCGAAGTCGTGTTGCGAAGTTACCAGGTATGAATCATGCAGCAAGTAGCTACGTTGTTGCTGGTACATTCCACTCTGTGTTCTTAAAATTACTTCGTAGTCAAGGTTATAATCAGCAAATTTTAGCAAATGAAAAACATAAACAAATTATGATAAAGAAAATCTTAAAAGAATTGCGTTTAAAAGACGATTATGATGCGGAAACGATGCTCGCGATGATTTCACTTGAGAAAAACAAATTAAATCGTCCGAAAGATGTAAAAGCGAAAACACCAGTGGAACAAGAATTTAAAGAAGTATATGAACGTTTTGAAGAGGTAAAACAACGATACAATTATATTGATTTCGATGACATCTTATTGGAAACATATTACATGTTAGAAAATAATGCTCCTTTACTAACTCAATTACAACAACGGTTTCACTACATTGAAGTAGATGAGTTTCAAGATACATCCTATGCACAATATGAAATTGTAAAATTGTTAGCCACGCCAAGAAATAATTTGTTCATCGCAGGTGATGATGATCAAGCAATTTATGGCTGGCGAGGGGCAAGTCACCAAATTATTTTATCTTTTCCAAAAGAATTTGATAACACAACAATCATTGCACTAAATACGAATTATCGATCCAATCCCTTTATCGTCGGGCTTGGAAATGAAGTTATAAAATTAAATCAAGAACGTTTTGATAAAGAGCTATACTCCGTTCGTGAGGAGGGTGTACAACCTTTTTATGCAAGACCTGCTACGACTCTTGATGAAGCAAATCAAATTTTGCAGCTCATTCAAGAAAAAGTAGATAGCGGTGACCGAAACTATAAAGATTTTTGTTTACTGTATCGCACACATTCTGTAAGTCGTTCGTTACTTGATCAGCTTACCATTCATAAAATCCCGTTTATTAAACACGGGGCGAGCCAATCATTTTATGAACATTCTTTAATTAAGCCTGTATTAGATCATTTAAGACTCGTGATTGAGCCGTTTCGACTAGAATCACTTTCAAACATATTGCCGACGATGTATATCGGACGTGATGATTGTATTTCATTTATTGAACGTGAACAATGGAAATATGGTGAGGGGCGCTTCCCTTCTCTTCTTCATTTCTTACTATTAAATCCAAGCTTAAAACCTTTTCAAGTGAAAAAGGTAAATGAGCGCATCGATTTTATTAAGTTTATTAAAGAATTAGAACCGAAAAAAGCATTAAAAGAAATCATTCATGGTAAAGGAAAATATTTAGAGTACTTACAAAGTAACGATCGTTCTTCCTTTACGATGCATAAAGACATACAAGAAGAAATGTTGGAAGAATTACTGGAGTCTGCAACTCGTTTCACCGATATTCCAGCTTATTTACAATTTATTGACGAGGCGATTCAAGGTCAAAAAGAAATGGAAGCATTAAAAACAATGCCGCAAAAAGATGCCGTTTCACTTATGTCAATCCATAACGCAAAAGGCCTTGAATTTCCATGTGTCTTTTTACTTGGAGCGAGTGATGGAATCCTGCCCCACACTTCTTCTTTAAAAGATGCAAATGATCGTGTTACGGAAACTTCTGAAGCGTTAGAAGAAGAACGCCGATTACTGTATGTCGCCATTACACGTGCGAAAGAAGAACTTTATATTTCTTCTCCGCAATTTTTCAGAGGAAAGAAATTAGATATATCTCGTTTTTTATATACTGTGCGAAAAGATTTACCTGAAAAGACATCCACTAAATAAGGATGTCTTTTTTTTATATCACGTTATGTACATCCCTCCTATATAAATTCCTTGTTTTTATCGTGAGAATTAACGTAATATCAGCCATATTCCACTCATATTGTAATAGTGTATGTCAGAACTCACGAGAAGGAGTGAACATAATGAGCTGCAATTGTAATGAAGATCATCAACATGAGTGTGATTTCAACTGTGTATCGAATGTTGTTCGTTTTATACATGAACTACAAGAATGTGCAACGACAACATGTGGATCTGGTTGCGAAGTTCCATTTTTAGGTGCACATAACAATGCATCAGTAGCGAATACACGTCCTTTTATTTTATACACAAAAACTGGAGAACCTTTTGAAGCATTTGCACCATCTTCAAGCCTTACTAGCTGCAGATCTCCCATTTTCCGCGTAGAAAGTATAGATGATGATGACTGTGCTGTATTGCGTGTATTAACTGTAGTTTTAGGTGATGGTACCGCTGTACCACCTGGTGACGACCCAATCTGTACGTTTTTAGCTGTACCAAATGCAAGACTAATATCAACCTCCACTTGCATTACTGTTGATTTAAGTTGCTTCTGCGCTATTCAATGCTTACGCGATGTTTCTATTTAAAACTAAATAATGAGTTAAGCATGGATTGGGTGGCAGATAATTCTGCCACCCAATCCATGCTTAAAGAGTATTCTTATGTAAATTTCTTAAAATTGGGAACTTGTCTAGAACATAGAACCTGTCCTTTTCATTAACTGAAAGTAGAAACAGATAAAGGAGTGAAAAACATGTTCTCTTCTGATTGCGAATTTACTAAAATCGATTGCGAGGCGAAGCCAGCTAGTACACTACCTGCCTTTGGTTTTGCTTTCAACGCGTCTGCACCTCAGTTTGCTTCACTATTTACACCACTATTATTACCTAGCGTAAGTCCAAACCCAAATATTACTGTTCCTGTAATAAATGATACAGTAAGTGTCGGAGATGGCATTCGAATTCTACGAGCTGGTATTTATCAAATCAGTTATACATTAACAATTAGTCTTGATAACTCACCTGTTGCACCAGAAGCTGGTCGTTTCTTCTTATCATTAAATACACCAGCTAACATTATTCCTGGATCAGGTACAGCAGTTCGTTCTAACGTTATTGGTACTGGTGAAGTAGACGTATCCAGCGGTGTTATTCTTATTAACTTAAATCCTGGTGACTTAATTCAAATTGTGCCAGTTCAGTTAATTGGAACTGTAGACATTCGTGCTGCAGCATTAACAGTTGCACAAATTAGCTAGTAAAAAGCGGTATTTCTAATACAGAAATACCGCTTTTTATATATAATAAAAAACACTCACAGTAGCATGAGTGTTTCATTCTTCATATTGTTTTATTGTGTTCTTCTTTTTCCCACAATTGCATCCCTTTTTCTTCACAAATCCTTGTTGTTGTAATTGTTCTTGATATGCCTGTTGTTGTGCTTGGTGTTGTTGCTGTATATGATACCACTGCTGCAGGTCATATGAATTTTGCCTTGGATTATTGCTCACAGCAAACATCTCCTCTACTGTCAATTCTGTCTATTTACTATATGAACAACTCTTTATTTCCGTTCCCTCATTCTTTTAAACTCCGCTTTTTCTCGTATTATGAAAATATATTATTCTCCCATAAAATATCCTGTAATCGTTTCAATGATTGCTGCTGCTCCTGCAATAGCTAATAATGCAAGTAACGGTTCTGCAACGATAGGAATCCAATTATATAAGACTAATAAAAAAGCACTAACCCATACACCTGTACACCAATAACAGATTAACAATTCGCCAATCCACTTTCTTAATCCTTTACCTTTCACTTTTGTAAACGTTGATACACTTCCATCCGGCTCCGTAATCTCTAATTCATCAATAAATGGTCTTCGCAAAAAGGCTGTAATTTTATCATAAACAATTAAACGAGTGAGCCTAAAAGCAGCTAACGCAAAAATAAAAAATAAAAGCCAGCTTGTAAACAGCATGATTCCACCTTCCCTTATCCTCTTTCGCCTATTTAAAAAAAAAGGTCTTGAGATTGTGACCAAATCTCCTCGACTCCAATATCTTATTAATGTAAATACAAACAAGAAGATAAGGAGTGACATTAATGAGTTGTAACGAAAATAAACACCATGGCTCTTCTCATTGTGTAGTTGACGTTGTAAAATTCATCAATGAATTACAAGATTGTTCTACAACAACATGTGGATCTGGTTGTGAAATCCCATTCTTAGGTGCACACAATACTGCATCAGTAGCTAATACACGCCCTTTTATTTTATACACAAAAACTGGAGAACCTTTTGAAGCATTTGCACCATCATCAAGCCTTACTAGCTGCCGTTCTCCAATTTTCCGTGTGGAAAGTGTAGATGACGATAGCTGTGCTGTACTACGTGTATTAACTGTAGTTTTAGGTGACAGTTCTCCGGTACCACCTGGTGACGATCCAATTTGTACGTTTTTAGCTGTACCAAATGCAAGATTAATATCTACAACTACTTGCATTACTGTTGATTTAAGCTGTTTCTGTGCGATTCAATGCTTACGCGACGTTTCTATCGTAAAGTAAACTAAAAAACTATTGGGGTGGTAGAAGCTTTCTACCACCTTTACATATTTAAAAACCGGCCATACTAATCGATTGGATATCATCTATAGACAGCCTAATATCTCTCATACTATTTTGCGGCATAATAGATACAATGCCATTCCGATACGATATGATCGATCCAACATATGAGACTGTAGCTGTTTTTATTCTGCACCTTACTTTCGGAATGTAATGAGGGCGGTTTAGTAAAAAATGAATTTTTTCATCATTATTCATATCCTTAAATGATTTATTATACGGGACAGTTCTTACTGGTTCTGGTTCTTGCTCTTCTTGCTCTTCTTGTTCTTCTTTTTCTTCTATTTTTTCTTCCACTTGCTGCTCTTCTTGTTGTTCTTGTTCTATTACCTCTTCCACAGCACTACTTACAATATTTTCTTGTCTATTACTTTTCTCTTTTTGATCTTCATTTTCAAAGTTTGTCAGGATAATCCTTTTTATTTTCGGTGCAGCAAGTTCTAAACTTACTTGCGTGATATATAACAACGGTTTTCCAACTGTTGAACTTTTATTTTTATTCTTCACACTCGTCCCTCCCACTTCCATACGTAGCTAAATAAATCGTGTACTATTATAGTTATATTCATCACGTGGTAAGAACTTTCGTTAAAAATCGTTCTTTCTCAGAACAAATAAAAAGGACAATCTCAGCATTTAGAGATTGTCCTTTAAAAATTAATATTATATTTATCCTAGGATATGATACCCTGAATCAACATGAATGTTTTCTCCTGTTACACCGCGTGCTAAATCACTGAATAGGAATACTGCTGTATCGCCAACTTCTTCTTGCGTTGTTGTACGACGAAGTGGTGCGCGCTCCTCAATTTCTCTTAAGATTGAGTTGAAATCGCCTACACCTTTTGCAGATAACGTACGAATTGGTCCTGCAGAAATAGCGTTAACACGAATACCGTGTTGACCTAAATCGTTCGCTAAATATTTCACGCTCGCTTCTAATGAAGCTTTCGCAACACCCATAACGTTATAATTTTTCACAACGCGCTCGCCGCCAAGATATGTTAACGTTAAAATATTTCCGCCTTCTGTCATTACTTTTTTTGCTTCTCTTGCTACAGCTGTTAAAGAGAATGCACTAATATTTTGTGCAAGTAAAAATCCATCGCGAGAAGTATCTACAAATTCACCTTTTAAGTCATCGCGATTTGCAAAAGCAATACAATGTGCTACACCGTGAATAGTACCTACTTCTTGTTTAATTGTTTCAAAGCAAGCTGTAAGTTCCTCATCATTCGTTACATCACAAGGTAATACAAGTGATTCTTGTCCTTCTAATGTGTCCGCTAATTCACGAACGTTTCTTTCTAAACGTTCTCCTGCATATGTGAATATTAATTTTGCACCTGCATTATGCAAAGAGCGAGCTATTCCCCATGCAATACTTCTTTGGTTCGCAACGCCCATAACAACAAATGTTTTCCCTTGTAATAGTTCCATGATATATCCTCCCAGAAATACTTATACTTGTTATTAGTACCTGATACTATAATTATAGTACCATAAAACCGCTTAAAGGCAAACAAAAAAGTCATTAACAGAAATTTGTTAATGACTTTTGGTTTCTATAAAAAACCGCTCTAATCCTTCTTCCCAAGACGGCATTTGTGAAAAACCATTTAATCTTAGCATGTTATGTTGAAAGATAGAATATTTGGGTCTCGCAGCCGCAGCCCCGAATTCTTCCGTTGAAACAGGTAATACATTCACTTTCATATTGGCGTACGAAAATATCTTTTGTGCAAATTCAAACCAAGAGCATGAACCTCTGTTTGATACGTGGTATGTACCGTATAAAGGAGTATGAATGAGCTTATTAATAACCATATTTAAATCCGCTACATACGTAGGAGAGCCAATTTGATCCGCTACAACAGATATTTCATCTCTTTCTTTTCCTAATCGCATCATCGTTTTCACGAAATTATTCCCATATTTACCATATAGCCACGATGTGCGAACGATAAAATATTTATTATGTAACTCTTTGACGAACTGCTCCCCCGCATACTTAGAGGCCCCATATATATTTATCGGTGCTGGACTATGAAATTCGTCGTATCCATCTGGTCTGGCGCCTTGAAATACATAATCAGTACTAATATAAACTAGCTTCGCCCCTACTAATTGTGAAGCAACCGCTACATTTCGAGCTCCGATTGCATTTATTCTATATGCAAGATCCTGTTCTTTCTCCGCATGATCTACTTTCGTATAGGCAGCACAATGAATAATTATATGTGGTTTTATTTCTTGTACCACTTGTTGTATTCGGGATATATTTGTCACATCTAATAACTTTTTATCAAATGGATATATGTCATATTCTTCAGAGTCTAACTCTTCAAATAGTTGCTTTCCTAATTGACCGTTTGCTCCTGTTATGATAACCCTCTCTTTCATTTAACATGCCCCTTACTGGTCTTTTAGTGGTTTCCACCATTCCTTATTCTTTTCATACCATTTCACCGTCTCTTGTAATCCTTGTTCAAACGTATATTTCGGTTCCCAATCAAATTCATTCTTCATTTTCTCTGCATCAATCGCATAACGACGATCGTGCCCTAAACGATCTGTAACATATTCAATGTCTTTTTTTGTTTTTCCTAAAAGAGTAATAATTTGTTCCACAACTTCTACATTTGTTTTTTCATTATTTCCACCTATATTATATACTTCTCCGACACGTCCCTTATGCAAAACAACGTCAATCGCACTGCAATGATCCGTTACATGTAACCAATCTCTTACATTTAAACCATCACCATATAACGGTAGTTTTTTTCCTTCTAGTGCATTCGTAACCATTAATGGAATTAATTTTTCAGGATACTGGTACGGTCCATAATTGTTAGAACAACGCGTTACTATAACCGGTAATTGATATGTTTTATAGTAAGATAGAGCTATCATGTCCGCGCTCGCCTTACTTGAAGAATATGGACTATTTGGAGCTAACGGCGTTTTCTCTGTGAACTTCCCTGTTTTTCCTAAAGAGCCATACACTTCATCCGTTGATACTTGCACAAGTTTTATATGCGAATATTTTTTAACTAGTTCTAATAAAGTGACCGTCCCAATTACATTTGTATCATAAAAAGGAATCGGATTTTCAATACTACGGTCCACATGTGATTCAGCTGCAAAATTTACAATCACTTGTACGTCCCGCTCTTTTATAACGTGTTCTAATAGCTCTCCATTTTGAATTTCTCCCTTTACAAAAGAGTAATTCGGGTGATCCAGAAGAGATTTTACGTTATTTAAATTCCCGCTATATGTTAATGCATCGTAATTAATAATTTTATATGTTTCATAACTTTGTAGCATGTAATGAACGAAATTACTTCCAATAAATCCAGCCCCACCTGTTACTAATATATTCATAAACAACGCTCCTACTTAAAAACTATCTTCATATTCCTCTAATAATGGTAATATCTGATCCTTATCGGACAATATAGGATCGGTTACTGGCCAAGGAATTGCTAAATCTTTATCTTCCCAAAGTAATCCTGAGTCATGCTCTGCGCTATAATATTCATCTACTTTATACATAACGATAGTATGCGGAACAAGCGTGCAAAATCCATGCGCAAACCCTTTTGGCACTAGTAATTGCCGATGGTTATCTGCACTTAAAATATATCCTTTCCATTGTTTAAATGTTGGTGATTTTTTTCGTAAATCAACGATAACATCATAAATTGCCCCTTGCATAACTTGAATGAGTTTCGTTTGTGCTTTCGGTTTTTTTTGAAAGTGTAGTCCCCGAATCGTTCCTGCCTTAGCCGAATAAGATACGTTATCCTGTACAAATGAATACGTTATCCCTAATGTTTCTAGCACCTGCTTATTATAACTCTCTGAAAAAAAGCCACGCTCGTCTCCAAACAACCTCGGTTCTAACAATTTTGCATCGGTAAAATTTGTTTCTACAACTTTCATATTCTCACCTATTCTCCGTTAAACTGTTTCCCAAAATTAATATCACGCGCTAACGTATTCGCCTTTTGAAGCGAAGCATGAGTTCCCGCATCAGTCCACCAGCCGTTCATTTCATTATAAGTAAGTACCCCTCGTTTTAAATACCAATTATTTATATCTGTAATTTCAAGTTCTCCCCGTGCAGAAGGTTTTAATTCTTTAATATAAGAAAAGACTTTCGAATCATACAAATAAATTCCCGTAACCGCATAAGAACTTTTCGGCTCTTTCGGCTTTTCTTCAATTTCAACTATTTTTCGGTTTTGAATATGTGCTACGCCAAATCTTTCGGGATCTTCTACAGATTGCAATAGCACTTTCGCACCTTCTTTTTGATTTGCAAACTCTTCAACATACGGAAGAATATCATCTGAAAAAATATTATCACCTAATATAACTACCATACGATCATTCCCGACGAAATCTTCACAAAGCCCTAACGCCTGTGCGATCCCGCCCGCTTTATCTTGCACACGATACGTAAAGGAAACCCCAAATTCATGACCACTCCCTAAAAAGCTAACAACATCCCCCATATGCTCTTTACCTGTAATAATCATAATATCTGTAATATCGCATTGTTTTAGCTTATATACCGCATGATAAATCATCGGATACCGACCAACAGGAAGTAAATGTTTATTCGTTACTTTCGTTATTGGATATAATCTCGATCCAGTACCACCTGCTAAAATAATTCCTTTCACTTTGCATCTCTCCTTTATGATGGAGATAATATATCTTTGTAATGTTCTACAAACACTTTCCGGTACTTCTCATATGTATCCGCATCAAACTCATCCCCGTTGTAATGAATACACCATAAATTTGCTTGATTTGGGATACCAATTAAATAACCAGCCCTTTGAAACTCTAAAGACTGTGACACATCATAAAAGTGAAACCCTTGAAACAAATCTTCTCGCCACGGAATATCATACTGCGTTGCCATGAATAAACCATCAATTGCCTGAACTGACAAAAATGGTTGATTACCATAAAAAACCTGATCTAAATTTAATAATTGATAATTCTGTCTTCTATATTCAATCACTTTCCCTACTAAATTTTTTCCTTCCCACCATATCCCGTTATTCGGTAAAAACTGAGCCCCAGCGACTCCTATTAAACCAAGCTTTTCATTTTCTTTAAAAAGAGATATAAGTGTAGAAAACATGTCTCGATTAATAAGATATGTATCTTGATGTATATACACTTTGTATTTCGCTGGATATGAAAGAGCTCGGTTGTATGCACTTGCCATACTTTGCGCATCTCGTATCGGAAAAATTTGCACGACATAACCAGGGGGAACAAAAATGTTTCTTATTTGGCTCTCACATTGTTTGAAAAGCTCCTCATTATTTACACAAACAACGACTAATATTGTATGATCTTTCATTTTTGTCCCCCCTTTTATTCTTCCTTATTTACATCTGACATATAGTGTTCCACAAATATTTTCCGATACTTTTCATAGTTCGTCATATTCACATCAAAATGATAATGGATACACCAAGCATCGCGCTGTACAGGTACACCGACTGTATATCCTGCTTTTCTAAATTCAAATGATTGAGATACATCATAAAAATCAAATCCGTCAAATAAGTCTTCTCGCCACGGAACATCATATTGTGTGGCCATTAATAAACCATCAATACATTCTACAGGAATAAATGTTTTTGATTCATGATACGGTTGTTCTAAACTTGCCATATAAAACAAATCATTCATATAACCAATGACTTTCCCTACAATTCCACGCCCTTCGTTCCATACGCCAGTCGGAGGAACATATTGCGCTCCAACCATCCCAATCATCCCAAGGTTTTCATGTTCCTCAAATAATTGAAGTAATCCGTATAAAAAAGCCCTATTTATAATAAAAACATCTTGATGTAAATACACTTTATACTTCGCTGGATGCGAAATGGCTTGATTGTATCCACTCGTCATACTTTTCGCATTTCGAATCGGCATAAATTGGACAATATACCCTGGCGGTACTAACAATTGCAATATATGTCGCACGCAGTTTGCATACAATTTCCGATCATTTATACATGTAACAAATAATATTGTTTTGTCTGCAGCACTCATAATTGTGATTTTTCAGCTTCAATAATATACTGAAATACAACTGTCTCAGCCATGAAGCCACTTCCAAGACGATATTTTTTACAAATTCCATATAACTCCTCAATAAGCGGCTCATACATTTTATGATCAACATATACACGATCTACTTTACTAATTGAATATCCTGCTTTTAAAAACATTCTTAGCATTTCATTGAATGTAAAGAAACGAATATGTGTTTTATCTAATAAACCATATTCTGTATACGTCCAATTTCCAGCAAGTAAGGGAGCTAATACTGAAATATGAGCAACGTTTGGTATACTTGCTAAAATCACACCATTTTGCTTTATATATGGCTTAACCTTTTCAATCACAGCCCACGGATCAAATAAATGCTCTAATACATCCCCAAATAGGACGCAATCAAATTGCCCCTCCTCATAAGGAAGATCTATTTTTTCTATATCCCCTAAAATAACATGATCTAGTCTTTCCTTCGCTTTTTCTGCCGCCTCTGGAAATGCCTCTATTCCTGATACACGTGTACCGTTTTCTTTAATAGCTGCTCCCAATGCACCGCTCGAACAACCAATATCAAGAACTTCTTTCCATTCCTTTTTTATATGCTTTAATAAATTCGGATTCGCTGCATTATAATAATGCTCGGATTTTTCTTCATATAAAGAACTTTTTTCGCGATTCATTTCACACACTCCTTATGCAAATTGAATTAGAAATATAAATCTCATATGAATTCTATAAAGTGCAGATTTTGTTCATCCCCCAATGATTATTAGCCCGCAAATAGCAGTATAAAATCTTTTATTTATATTGGTTACGTTACTGATACTCTAATATATAACCAATCTATTAGAGTTAGAATAGCGATAAATCATTTCTAAAAAACGAAACCTATTACACTTTATATGGTTTATCAAAAACTCCCCGAAAATATTTACGGTTATATTCAATTGCAGCATTATTCGGAACATAAGAAGCTGCTAATTCATTGTAATAATACGCTTTATCCTGCTCCCCTAACCTGCTATAACAAATACACATTTGTAAATAGGGTAGCCATGTGTAGCTAGCTGGACTATGGAAAGGACTTTCCGTTGCCATTGGTACTTCCGTAGCAAGTTTAAACCAAAATATCGCTTCATTATATTTTTCTTGTTCCATATATATATATCCTATTCTTGTACAATTCTCTCCTCTAGGGACGTCATACCGAAACGACTTCACACAAGATTCGATTGCCTTCTCCCACATTCCGAGCTTTGCATAGCAATCTCCTAACTTACCACATGCATAAATTTTCTCTTCATACCATCCTTCGTCTTGATTAAGAAATGTTTCATATAGAAGAACTGCATCATCATATTTTTGGTTATCCGTAGATTCATTTGCGTAATAAAATAAATCTCTCGGACTTAATTCTTCACCTGCCGCTACAGTATTTTGAAAAATTTTCAAATTACGATTTGTTACTTTTTTTTCTTTTTTATGTGTAATAGCAACATTACTACTAAAAACCTCACCAGAAATAGCTAAATACTCATGAACCTTTCCAAACCATTGAAATTGTTTTTCACGCTTTACAAGTCGATTTCTTTTTGTACAATATAAAGGTTTCCCGTTAGAATCCATTGCAAGATGATAAGGCATCGAAACAGCATCAATTTTAGGATCTAATTCTCTTTTTAAAAGTTTCAATGCTTCTTGAGCATCTTCTAATAAGACATCATCTGCATCTAGCCACAATATATACTCTTGCGTCGCTTTTGAAAAAGAAAAATTTCTTGCTGCTGCAAAATCATCAATCCACTGGAAATCATATATGTTAGAAGTGTATTTCTCTACGATTTCTTTCGTTCGATCGACGGAACCTGTATCAACTACTATAATTTCATCCACAATTTTTTCAACTGTTTCTAAACAACGGGCTATTGTCTCCTCCTCATCTCGAACAATCATACATAAACTAATTGTAATTCCTTGCTTGTTCAACATAATCACCCTCTTCCAAATCAATCATATGTTATACATATACTAAACTTTCCATTTTTTTAAATTGTTCAAGTAGTTTAAGATTTCTTTTCAATAATTCAAATGTCCGTGTCATTTTCTTTCGGTTTTGCATCTACTATATAATGAACGCTTTATGGAGGTGAATTTATGTCAAATAATAATTATTCAAATGGATTAAATCCCGATGAATCTTTATCAGCTAGTGCATTTGACCCTAATCTTGTAGGACCTACATTACCACCGATACCACCGTTTACCCTTCCGACTGGACCGACTGGACCTACGGGGCCGACTGGACCTACAGGGCCAACTGGACCTACGGGGCCGACTGGACCTACAGGGCCGACTGGACCGACTGGACCGACTGGTGGCACTGGGACTACTGGACCTACGGGGCCGACTGGTGACACTGGGGCTACTGGACCTACGGGGCCGACTGGTGACACTGGGGCTACTGGACCGACGGGGCCGACTGGTGACACTGGGGCTACTGGACCTACGGGGCCGACTGGTGACACTGGGGCTACTGGACCTACAGGGCCGACTGGTGACACTGGAGCTACTGGAGCTACTGGACCGACTGGGGCTACTGGACCGACTGGACCGACTGGACCATCCGGACTAGGACTTCCAGCAGGATTGTATGCATTTAACTCCGCTGGAATTTCTTTAGATCTTGGACTAAATGCTCCAGTACCATTTAATACTGTTGGATCTCAGTTTGGTACAGCAATTTCTCAATTAGATGCTGATACTTTCGTTATTGCTGAAACTGGATTCTATAAAATCACTGTTATCGTATATACTGCGGCAATAAGTGTATTAGGGGGGCTTACAATCCAAGTAAATGGGGTATCTGTACCAGGTACTGGGGCTACTTTAATCTCAGTTGGAGCACCTATCGTTGTTCAAGCAATTACGCAAATTACGACAACTCCATCATTAGTTGAAGTAATCGTTACAGGACTTGGGCTATCATTAGCTCTTGGTACAAATGCATCTATTATTATTGAAAAAATCGCTTAATTTTTTACTTAGCAGTAAAACTGATATCAGTTTTACTGCTTTTTCAATTTCAAATTCAATCATGAAACATTCGCTATCTACATAATCATATTGTTGTATGACATTTTGCAGGAGGCACAAATATGGAAAGTAAATCTGCTGTTCAGCTTTATCTCGAATTGCTAAAGAAGACCATTTTATTTGAAATATGGTTAGAATATGAGGCATACTTACCCGCATCTCTACATATTTCAAAAGAACTAGAATTCGAACCAGTTACAGTCCCCCTCCCTTTATTCATTAAGCAATATGCTGAAAACCATAACTTAAAAATTGTAAAACCAAATGTTTCTAAAAGTGAACGTCATGATGGAATGGATTGGCCAAGAGCAGCACATAGCATGATTGGTCGAGAACGTATGAACCAATTACAAGAGGCGATGGAAACCGTTGTTCGTGAAAATATAGAAGGTGATTTTATTGAAACAGGTGTATGGCGCGGAGGATCATGCATTTTTATGAATGGTTTTTTACAAGCAAACAACATTACGGATCGTAATGTGTGGGTTGCAGATTCATTTGAAGGTTTGCCAGCACCGAATCTAGAACAATATCCAAAAGATTACGGTGATTATTTACACACATTCGATTACTTACGCGTCTCTTTAGAACAAGTACAAGAGAATTTCAAAAAATATGATTTACTAAATGATCAAGTGAAATTTTTAAAAGGTTGGTTTAAAGATACTTTACCAACAGCACCAATTGAAAAAATAGCAATTGCACGGCTTGATGGTGATATGTACGAATCCACAATGGATGGTCTCGTGAACTTATATGATAAAGTTTCTAAAGGTGGCTATATAATTATCGATGACTACGGGCTACCGCCATGCGCTGAGGCTGTGACAGACTTTAGAAACCAACGAAATTTAAAAGCCCCTATTACTAAAATTGATGTATTTGGCGTTTATTGGAGAAAAGAATAAAAAAAGATTTAATCTATAGGAGATTCCATTTTCACTCATTCTTCTCTCACTTCTAATCCAATTAAGTATTCTTTTTCGGAATCTCCTTACATATAACAATTGTTTTCCTGTATTCTCTCACTACAAATTGAAAATTTTATTAATAGATTTACTGCATCTTCTCATACAAGAAAGGGGTATACTCATGAGTGAACTTAACAAAGAAATGACTTTACTCCCCCCTCCTGAACTCGTCCAATATGTAGGTGGCGACTTCAAAAAGGTTGGAAAAGAGTTCCTAAAGCATTTTATTCAAATTGGTGCTTTAAAATCAAATGAAAAAGTATTAGATGTAGGCTGCGGTGTCGGCCGAATGGCTGTACCATTAATGAATTACTTAAATGATGATGGAGCGTATTATGGATTTGATTTGTTTAAAGATGGAATTACTTGGTGTCAAAATAACATTTCAACTATGCGTAATAATTTTCACTTTGAACATGTTGACATATACAATCAATTCTATAATCCGGAAGGAAAAGAAGATGCCTCTCAATATCGTTTTCCCTATGAAGACGGAACATTCGATTTTATCTTTTTAACTTCTGTATTTACACATCTTCTCCCAAAAGAATTAGAACATTACGTATCTGAAATTGTACGTGTATTAAAAAAAGACGGGAGATGTTTCATTACATTCTTTCTTATAAACCCTGAATCATCCTATTATTTAAATGCAGGACAAAGTACATTAGGTTTTTATCATCGAATCGAAAATTGCTACGTTGTAAATAAAGATATTCCGAATTTCGCAGTTGCTTATCCTGAGACAGATATTTGCAATCTATTGAATAAGTACGGCCTAGAAATAATCAATAAGCCGCATTACGGTTTATGGTGCGGCAGACATGAATATACAAGTTACCAAGATATTGTTCTAACAAAAAAAAGCTTCTGAAAGGAAGTTATGTATGATGAATGAAAAAAATCCACCTCTCGTTTCCATCCTTATTCCTACTTATAATCGGCCTCATTATTTCAAAATTGCTCTAGAAAGTGCATTGGCACAAACTTATTCAAATATTGAAATCATCATCGGAGATGATAGTACAAATGATGAAACAGCAACTTTAATACGCGAACAATACTTACCAAATTATAAAAATATAACATACATTCGAAATACCCCTACTCTAGGACAATTTCACAATGACCTTATGCTCATAGAAAAATCAAATGGTGAGTATATAAATTTTTTAATGGACGATGACGTGTTTTATAAGCATAAAATACAAAAAATGATGACCTATTTTGAGCAAGATCCCAATAAAAATCTTGCTCTTGTTACTTCTTATCGAGTACGCATTGATGATCATGGAAATCTAATAGGTGATTCCCATCCAACACAAAGGTTATATAGTGAAGACACCCCATTAAACGGGATATTTTTAGGTAATTGGATGTTAAAGGGCGGACACAACATTATCGGTGAGCCTACAACTACTTTGTTCCGAAAGGAATTGCTCACTGAACCTTTTGGCACCCTTAAAGAGCGACAATATTCTTGTAGTGTTGATATGGCCTCATGGATTTCTTTACTTTCTAAAGGAAATGCAATATACATTTCTGAGCCTTTAAGTCAATTTCGCTACCATGCTGGACAACAAATACACAATAAGCTCCTTCAAGGTTGTGAAGATTTCACACACCTTGTTATAACAGCAAAAGAATATGGCTTTTTACAAAATACTACGGACTATAGAGCAGCTCTACTTAGTGCTTACCAATGGTGTAAAAGTTCCTTAAAATACTATCTTCATCAACTAGATATTTTTCCTGACGCACATGTACGTCTCTCTCATTGTTTGGATATAATTATTAAAGAGCTAAACAATTAAACTACTCTGCAAAATTAAAAGTGTATGGACTATATGTGAATCATTCGTATAGTTCATACATTCTTTCTCATACTATAAAGTGAAACTTTAATCAGCTCTCACCAATCGGGCTTTTACGGGCAGTTGATCCCCCACCTAACTTCTTCGCTTTCGCTGAATTTTGAGGTGGGGGTCTTACTGCCCATTAATGCGGGATAAAATCCATTACTATAAAGAGCAGTAGAAAGGAATACCTACATTGAAAGATCCAAATTCTCAATATCAAATAGACTACGTATTACTATTTATTTTATTTGCCATTGGGATTGTTAGTTGTTGTGCTATTGCAAGTGCGCAAGCCTCTTTACCGCCATTTTTACAAAACGTCAATTTTGTACTAAAGCAAATCCAATGGTATTTCATTGGATTTATAGCCATTGGTGTTATTATGATTATCGACTTCGATCGTTATCAAAAAATTGCTTGGTATTTGTACAGCTTTGCAATGGTACTACTTATTGGACTAGAACTTCAAGTACCAGGTGCCGTTACAATTAAAGGCGCTACCGCTTGGTACAGGCTCCCAGGCATCGGAAATTTTCAGCCTTCTGAAATTATGAAATTGTTTTTAATTATCGTCATTGGACGAATTATAGCAAATCATAATGAGAAATATTTTTCCCAAACGATACATGACGATTTTTTACTACTTGGAAAAATATTTGCGACAAGCTTGCCACCACTACTACTTATTGCAAAAGAACCAGATTTAGGAAACACAATGGTCATTTCAGCGATGCTTGCAGCAATGATACTAGTTTCTGGCATACGATGGCGTTTTATTTTTGGATTAGTTTCAGGTACTTTCGTTGCTGGATCTACATTAATATATATTTTTTTTACTCACACAGATTTCTTTAAAGCACACATTTTAAAAGAGTATCAATTAAATCGCTTCTACGGATGGTTAGCACCTTACAAATATGATGCACAAGGCTATCAATTAAGACAAGCATTCTTAGCGACTGGATCCGGAGAAATGCAAGGAAAAGGGTGGGAAAATGGACAAGTATATTTTCCAGAACCACATACAGATTTTATTTTCACTAATGTCGCTGAACAATTTGGCTTTCTAGGCGCAAGTGTCATTATTTCTCTTTTTTTCTTACTCATTTTTCGAATGATTCATATTGCTTTAGAAAGTAATGACCCTTTCGGTAGTTACATTTGCGCTGGTACAATCGGAATGTTTACTTTCCAAGTATTCCAAAATATCGGGATGACAATCGGATTACTTCCCATTACAGGGATAACATTACCTCTTATGAGTTACGGAGGAAGTTCACTGCTTACATACATGATTGCGATTGGATTCATTTTAAATGTTCGCTCAAGAACGAAAATCTTTATGTTTAAATGAACAACACAAAAACGCTATATTTTTATCTCTATCCTTTTTTTAGATATACTAATGAAAAATACGATGGAGGTTTAAATATGAAATATGACATTATAGGAGATATTCATGGATGCTTCCAAGAGTTTCAAAATTTAACAGAGAAGCTAGGATATAACTGGAGTAGCGGTCTACCGGTTCACCCTGACCAACGTAAACTTGCATTCGTTGGCGATATTACAGACCGTGGTCCTCATTCATTACGTATGATTGAAATTGTATGGGAACTTGTCATACATAAAAAAGAAGCTTATTACGCTCCTGGAAATCACTGTAATAAACTATATCGATTTTTCCTTGGGCGTAATGTAACAGTCGCTCACGGACTTGAAACAACTGTTGCTGAATATGAGGCACTCCCTTCTCATAAGCAAAACATTATAAAAGAAAAGTTTATCACTCTTTATGAACAATCACCGCTCTACCACATACTAGATGAAAAAAGAGTAATCGTATGTCACGCTGGGATTCGGCAAGATTACATAGGAAGACGAGATAAAAAAGTACAAACCTTTGTATTATATGGCGATATTACAGGAGAAAAGCATGCCGATGGCTCACCTGTCCGTCGCGATTGGGCGCAAGAGTACAAGGGGCAAGCTTGGATTGTATATGGACATACACCAGTAGCAGAACCTCGATTCGTCAATCAGACAGTCAATATTGATACTGGTGCTGTATTTGGTGGCAAATTAACCGGATTACGTTATCCTGAAATGGAGACTATCTCTGTTCCTTCTTCTTTACCTTTTGTCGCTGAGAAATTCCGTCCAATTTCATAACTACCTTACTTAGCGAAAGATTACCGTATTATTTAGGCAGATCTCATATAAAACTAGGTAAAGTAATTAAAAAAAGATGCAATAAAGTGCATCTTTTTTTAATTACACTACATATAATGTCGCAGGAGGTGACAGAATGAAGAAAAAATCTTCTAAACAAAAAAGAAAATTTCCCCCTTTATATCTGCCCATGTACGGAATTAACAACTGGTGTAGTATTCGGGCTGCAGCGATAGAAGAACTGGAAGAACAAGAGTCATCAAAAAAAAGCAAAGTAAAACCAACATATGTCTCTTTAGAAAATGCTGTGATGAGCCGCATAATCGATCGCAGAAAAATAAAGATGCAACAAAAAAATAAACAGCTCTCAAATCAAGATGAACAGGTAATACATTCTAATCAAACAGAAGAAAAGACGGAAGAAAATATTTCTGTAGCAATAAATAAAAAAGTGGAACCAGAAATTCCAGCTGCTATTATAAACAAAGTAAAAAAAATAAAAGAGGCATTGGCTTCATCGAATGATATACAAACTGAAAAACCACTCATAATTGAGACACCTACACCTGAAAATACAAAAGTTAAAAGGGGCGGCCGATATGCATATGCGGAAGGGCTTCACTCTCATGCGGAGGGCATGGCAGCACATGCGGAAGGCTTATTAACACACGCAAAAGGTTCTTTCTCTCATGCAGAGGGATCAAACTCAAAAGCAACTGGACATAGTTCGCATAGTGAGGGAAGTGAAACGACAGCAGGCGGAGCTTATTCTCATGCAGAGGGTAAACAGACGATTGCTTTAGGCGAAGCAGCACACGCAGAAGGAACCGCAACTATCGCTAACGGATCCTCTTCTCATGCGGAAGGTCATCATACATCAACAGCTCATTTTGCAGGTAGCCATATTATGGGGCGCTTCGGCACTGCAGAAGAAGCTTATTCTTGGTTTATTGCAAATGGTGTAAGCGACACCGACCATAATATCGGGGCTAAATGGCTTGCCCATAATGGAGAAATGTACATTGAGGGTGCGTCTTACAATGCAAGTGGAACGGATTTTGCACAAATGTTTGAAACCGAAGATCATAAACCTATTGATGTCGGTTATTTCGTTACATTTAGTAGCGAAGAAAAAATTCGGATAGCTACTTCACACGACTCGTTCATTTTAGGAATATCTAGTGCAACCCCTGCCCTTATAGGAAATAGCGGGGCTTTAAGTTGGGAAAAACGTTATAAAACAGATAACTTTGGAAAACGCCAATATGTATGGACGGAAACCGAAGAAATACAACCTCTTTTAAATACAGAATGGGATCCAACTCGCAAATATGTAGCCAGAAAAGATCGCGCCGAGTGGCTTCCTGTCGGATTAATTGGACAAATGTTAGTACGTGATGACGGCACTTGCGAAGCACATGGATTTTGTCTTCCAAATGACAATGGCATTGCTACAAAAGCCGAAAATGGATTTTTCGTTATAAAGCGTACGGGTGAAAACCAAATTTTAATATTATTCCGCTAAGAAAAAAGGGAACAAAATTCTTTATAATATAAGAATTTTGTTCCCTTTTTAAGTATGCCGCAACACTTCTTGCATATCGCTTGGAAGCTTTATAGTGAAAGACATCTCTTTCTCTAAAATAGGATGATAAAACGTCAAAGATTTACTATGAAGTGCTTGCCGTTTCATTTCATCCCTTCTCCCTCCATATAAGCTATCACCAAGTAATGGATGTCCTATATGAGCCATATGCACACGAATTTGATGCGTTCTTCCTGTCTCAAGCTCAAGCGCTACATGTGTCTTATGATATGTACTATCAATTACTTTAAAATGAGTAACTGCCCTTTGTCCATCCTCACAAACCATTCGCTCAATAATGCTATCAGATTTTCGACCAATTGGTGCATCAATCATTCCTTCTCGTTCTACAATCTTTCCGTGAACAATTGCTTCATACGTTCGTTTCACAGCTTTTTGTTGATGCTGCTTCGATAAAAGATGATGCACGAAACGATTTTTTGCAATAAGCATAAGCCCCGAAGTATCACGATCTAAACGTGTTACGATGTGCACTGTACTTGCAAGATGCTGCTTATCATAATGAGATAACAGCGCATTGGCAACACTTCCTGCCGGATGTTCTCTAGACGGAATCGTTGACATATTCGCCTCTTTATTAATGATAAGAACCGCGTCATCTTCATATATAATGCATAAAGGAATATCTTCTGCCATCATCCCTTCACTTCTTTCCTCCACTGGAAAAAAGACACGTAATTCTTCACCAGCACGCAACTGATGACGAACACTCGCATGTTGACCATTTACTTCAATTGCTCCGCCATGAAACTTTATATCCGTTAAAGCGGCTTTAGAAATACCTTTCGTTTTCAAAAATTCCCTAACTAAAGTTCCCTCTTCAGCCGGCCCTATATCCCATTTCAATGTAAATCTGTTCAAATATATAACCCTTTCTATTTATCTGCAACAAACGAGTCACGAACTCGTTTCCAGAACGGGAATGGGCGGAAACGAACAAATCGTACTTTCTCGTTTGCGACGCGATACTGGATTGATTTCACATCTTGATGAACCATCGTTAAATGATCCACTGTAATTTGTAAGTTCATTCCTGCAGCTGGCTTTAACACACATGTATGATGCTTCGGCAATACGAGTGGCGATCCTACAGTACGAAATACACGATTGTTAATGGACGCCATTTCTGCAATTTGAATCGCTTCAATAGATGGGTGAATAATTGCTCCGCCAAGCGCTTTATTATACGCGGTACTTCCTGAAGGAGTAGAGATACAAAGGCCATCTCCGCGGAATGTTTCAAAATATTCTCCGCGTATTTCTACTTCTGTTACTAATGTACCTTCTGCACTTTTTACAGTCGCCTCATTCATCGCTAAATACTGTGACTCTTTACTTCCATTCACATAGCGAATAATAACTTCTAAAAGCGGATATTCCACCACTTGGAATGGTGTTTTCGCAATCGCAATTACTAATTTCTCTACTTCTGTTGGTAACCAATCTGCATAGAAACCTAGATGTCCTGTATGTACACCAACAAATGCTGTTTCATCCAATCGATTATAATAACGATGAAACGCATATAAAAGCGTTCCATCTCCCCCAACAGAAATTACAATATCGGGTTCCTTTTCATCCATTATAAATCCAAAATCTAGCAAGTACTCTTTCATCGTGCTTGCCAGTGTATCTGATGATTGATCTCCCTTTGACATAATTGTAAATTTCATCGCCCAACACCCTTTAGTTTATGATTCGGAATCTTTCGTTTCTTGCTTTCTTGAAAAAGCCTTTTGCGCTTCTTGAATTTCAAGACGAATAGAAGACATTTCTTCATCTAATAAAAACGCCGCTTCAGCTGCACGTTGCAATCGTATTTTAATATCTTCAGGAAAACGTCCACTATATTTATAATTTAAAGAATGCTCAATTGTTGCCCAAAAGTTCATTGCTAGCGTGCGTATTTGGATTTCTACCAATACTTTTTGTTCACCTTGAATCGTTTGAACAGGATAACTAATGACAACATGATAAGAACGATAACCGCTATCTTTCTTTTGCGTGACATAATCACGTTCTTCCACGATTTCAAAGTCATTTCGTTTTCGAAGATATTCTACAACAGGCTTAATCTCATCAACAAATTGACACATCATTCTAAGCCCAGCAATATCCTGCATATCTTCTCTCAATCGGTCTAGCGGTACATTTCTCTTCTCCGCTTTATCAATAATACTTGCAACCGACTTTACCCTTCCTGTTACAAACTCAATTGGAGAATGCTCTGTTAACATTGCAAATTGAGTACGCATTCCTTTTAGTTTCACTTTTAGCTCTGCCACCGCTTGGTGGTAAGGTGCTAAAAATTCTTCCCAATTTCGATTCATTTCAACCACCACCAAAATCAATCCATTTGCTTATAGAAATACTTTTTCTACAGCAGTTACTAATTCTTCTCCGTAATTTGCATTACCTTCAATATTTTCAACTAAATATTCTACTTCTTCTTTTAATCCTTCTAATTCCATTTCAATGTCATTCACGCGAACGAACATAACCACATCGTTATTCATCGCTTCATGCATTGCTTCCCAGCATGTGTGCGGAATACTTACATAAATGAAAGATGATTCATTTTCTAAGATATATAAAAATGATAAATTGTCTGAGTCTACAAGTACGTGATTACGCGCACTTAACTCCTTTACCTCTATTTCACTATTTTCCGCACAAAAAATAAGAGCATTCTCTCTCTTTTCTACGCTCTTAACTTGGATTTTATTTTGCATGCTCTAACTCCTCCATCTCAACTTCCTGTCTTACTTAACAGTATTATTGTATCATAACATGGACGCAAACAAATAAAACATTGAACCAAATTTATGAAAAAGCGATAATGTGTAAAGAATTATTTTTCAAAAGGAGATTATACAATGACACAAGAAATTGAAATTGAATTCAAAAATATCGTTACAAAAGAAGAATTCGATACATTATGTAAATCGTTTTCTATTGAAGCATTTACAAAACAAGTGAATCACTACTTTGAAACACCTGACTTCTCGTTAAAAGAAGCTGGCTCTGCACTTCGTATTCGTCATAAAGGAGAAACTTATACGTTAACGTTGAAACAACCTGCAGAAATCGGTTTATTAGAAACGCATCAAGTCGTAACAGAAGACGAAGCAAAAATGATGATGGAAACAAACACAATCATTCAAGGAGCAGTAGTAGATCAATTACACAAATTACAAATTCCTGTTTCTGCTTTAACATATATGGGTAGTTTAACAACAGAAAGAGCAGAAACATTATTTAAAGGCGGAACGCTTGTCTTTGATCATAGTTTCTATTACAATCACGATGATTATGAAATTGAATTTGAAGTGCAAGATGAAGAAACAGGAAAAGCTGCATTTATTCATTTATTAACGCAACATAACATACCTGTTCGCCATACAAATAACAAAGTAAAACGCTTTTTCCTTGCCAAACAAAAAAAAGCACGCTAAAGTGAAAATTCCACTAGTGAATATGTTTCACTAGTGGATACATCTCACTAAAAAAGTTTACACCCGTAGAATAAGCAAAGAATCTTTGAGAAAGCTGTTTATTTGCCCTCTCGAACATTCCATTGCTACAATAGATATACATTTCATGGAAAAAGGAGTTTATAAAGGATGAGCAAGCAACCGATGACACCATTTGAAGGAATTGGCGGTGAACAATGCATTGCAATATTAGTAGATACATTTTATTCCTATGTCAGTAAACACCCTGACTTATCTCCCATCTTCCCGGAAGATTTAACAGAAACCGCTAGGAAGCAGAAGCAATTTTTAACACAATATTTAGGTGGTCCTAATTTGTACACTGAAGAACATGGTCATCCTATGTTAAGGGCACGCCATCTTCCGTTTGAGATTACTCCAAAACGAGCAGAAGCTTGGCTATCATGTATGGAGCAAGCAATGGATGATACTGGAGTTCATGGTCATATAAGAGAGTTTGTTTTTGAACGTTTAGCATTAACCGCTCAGCATATGGTTAATACTCCAAACGAAACAGGTGAAGTGTAATGGATAAGCAGGAAGCAAAGCATATAAATATGCCATCTCCTTCCGCATGCGAGCATAAGTCTGTAGAAGCATATTTATTTATTGATCCACTTTGTAAAGATTGCTGGGAAATTGAGCCTTTTATTATTAAACTATGGCTTGAATACGGGAAATACTTCTCTATTCGTCATATCGTAACAGGAAAAGTGGATGGAACGAACGCTTCCTCACACAAATGGAATAAACCTGCTAATATTCGATTTGTGTGGGAAAAGACAACCAGTTTACAAGGTTTTTCATGTGATGGAAAGGTACATATGCAAGAAGCATCGTCAACACCATATTTAGTTTCGATGGCAATTAAGGCAGCGGAGTTGCAAGGCCGAAAAGCAGGTTCGAAGTTTTTGCGAAAACTCCAAGAATACATTTTCCTTGAAAATGTATCAAACCCTGACTGCGAACTATTACTTGCATGTGCGAAAGATAGCAATATTGATGTAGAAGAATTTAAAAAAGATCTACATTCTGCTAGTGCAAAAAAAGCTTTCCAATGTGACTTGAAATTCACGAATGAAATGCATATTACAGAAATACCTTCCCTCGTCTTTTTTCATGCGAACTCAGATGAAGAAGGTATTAAAATCGCTGGAAATTATTCCTACGATGTATACGTACAATTATTGAAAGAACTTGTAAAATGTGAAATTGAGCCAGAACCATTACCACCTTTAGAAGTGTTACTAGAAGCAACACAATTTATATCTTCAAAAGAAGTAGCATTTATTTATGATTGTCCGCAACAAGAAATTGAACGCGAACTAAAAAAATTACAACTGAAACGAAAAGTACAAATGATAGAAGTAAAATGCGAACGTTATTGGAAATGGATAGCAAAAGAAAAAGACCTGGTGTAAACACCAGGTCTTCTTCTTTACGGCTTATAAAAATATTAAAGGGGATGGGAGAAATTTTCACGTTCAAACAAAGGGGTATATGTTTGTATGTGAATTCGTTCACGCTTATTATATTACAAGATTCGACGTCAGATGACAACCCCTTTTGTCGAATTTCACACTTTTGTCACATTCTAAACGTTTTCATTTTTGAATAAGCTATAAAAAAGGTCATTTAGGGGGTTTATTTATGAAAAAATCTTATATTGCTCTTCTCTTTCTAGCTGTCATCGTTTCTTTTTTCTTGTACATCCTCTCTCTACTACAAGCTTTTCCTAAAATTATTGCCTTACCTCTTTTATTCGGAATCATCGTTATCACTCTCTCTTATTTCAATTATAAAAAACGATTCAAAGGGTTTTAATTTTAAAAATCAGTCGTAAAACTATCCTTTCAGTTAGAAAAACAAAGAAATTCACCTTTCTCTCCGACAAATATCGACATTGAATCTATTCAACAAAAAGACGAGGATACAATCCCTCGTCTTTTTTCATTACTTTTCTTCAAATAATAATGCTTCTAATTCATTTAATTTCTCTTCAAATACTTGTAGTGCCTCTTTTACTGGTTCAGGAGATGCCATATCTACTCCTGCTTTTTTCAGCACTTCAATTGGATAATCAGAGCTTCCTGCTTTTAAGAACTCGTTAATATAACGTTCTACTGCTGGTTGTCCTTCTTCTAAAATCTGTTTAGATAGAGCTGTCGCTGCACTAAATCCTGTTGCGTATTGATATACGTAATAGTTGTAGTAGAAGTGTGGGATACGAGACCATTCTAAACCAATCTCTTCGTCGATTACTAAAGCGTCACCGAAATATTTCTTATTTAAATCATAGTAAATTTCCGTTAACATGTCTGGCGTAACAGCATGTCCTTCTTGTACTTTCTTATGAATAATATGTTCAAACTCTGCAAACATCGTTTGACGGAATACAGTACCACGGAACCCTTCTAAATAATGATTTAATAAATATAGACGCTCTTTCTTATCTTCTGTCGTTTTTAATAAATAATCATTTAGAAGTGCTTCATTACAAGTAGATGCCACTTCTGCTACGAAGATGGAATAATCACCATATACGTGCGGTTGTGTTTTTCTTGTATAGTAACTATGCACCGAATGACCAAACTCATGAGCAAGTGTAAATAAATTATTTACATTATCATGCCAGTTCATTAAAATATACGGATTTGTTCCATATGCACCAGATGAATATGCCCCGCTTCGTTTTCCTTTATTCTCATACACATCTACCCAGCGATTTTCATATGCCTCTTTCAAAATATCAACATATTCATCACCAAGTACGTTTAAAGATTTTAATAAAAGGTCTTGCGCTTCTTCGTATTTCACATTCATTTTCACTTCTGGTACAAGTGGTGTATATAAATCATACATATGAAGCTCATCAAGTCCTAGTGCACGCTTACGAATATCGATGTAACGGTGTAATAAATGTAAGTTGTCATTTACTGTTTCAACGAGTTGATCGTATACTGCTTCTGGAATATTATTATTGCTCAGTGCAGCTTGGCGAGCAGAATCATATTTACGAACACGCGCATTGAAATTATTACGTTTTACTGCTCCGCTTAACGTACTTGCGAATGTGTTTTTAAATTTTCCGTACGTTTCATATACAGCTTTAAATGCATCTTTGCGAACACGAGGATCATCACTTTCTAAAAACTGAATGTAACGGCCATGTGTAATTTCTATTTCTTCTCCGTCTTCCCCTTTAATAGATGGGAATTTTAAATCCGCGTTATTCAACATACCGAATGTATTGCTTGATGAACTCATTACTTCAGATGCTTCCGCTAATAAAGCTTCCTCAGCTTCTGATAATACGTGCGGGCGTTGACGTGTAATTTCTTCTAATGCATGTTCATATACACTTAAATCTCTATTTTCCTTCAAGAATGTTTGCAATGTACCTTCTGAAATCGATAAAATTTCAGGCACAATATACGCTGTGCTACTAGATACTTGTGAATATAAATTTGTTGCACGATCATTTAATGCTTGATATACAGAGTTTGTTGTATCTTGATCGTAACGCATATGAGCATATGTATATAACTTACCTAATCGCATTGATATTTCATCTTCATATTGCAATGCCTCAAGTAAATTGTCCGCAGAGTCACCAAGTTTCCCTTTAAATTCAGTTAACTTCGGTAATAGCTCTTTAATAGCTTGGAATTCTTTTTCCCATTCTGCATCCGTTTGGAAAATATCTTCTAATCGCCACGTACTTGCTTCTTCAATCTCGTTGCGATCTGGTAATGCTTTCGCTTTGTTTTGTTCAGACATTCTTTAAGCCCTCCTTTAAATATCTCTACTTAAGTACAATTCGTTTTTTCTTATGTAATTCCTTCACAATCATTCTTTATTATATCCGCTTTTCCTCCTCTCATGTTAAAATTTGCCTCAAATAAAGATAGCGCATGTATTAAGCAAATCTCATCATGTTTCATAATTTCCTCCTCTGTTTTTAACATCACGGCATCCCTTATTTTTCGGTACGTATAAGTTCCCACTTTACGTAAAACACCTATATAGCATAAAAATGTCATATATTCAGTAACTGCCATTTTCCATATGTGCTGCGAAAAGTACGGAAGTATCCGCCTTTTCGTATACCTTTTTACATAACTACACACGTATTGAAGAGAAATACACTCTCCCACTGCAAGCTCTCCTATACACTTCATATATAGAAAAGCTTGCCATATAAATGGGTTTGTTTGAAAAGCAAATCCAGAAGGGAGTGGAACACCAATTTCAGAAGGAAAGCTCGCTGGGGTACATTTAAATTGATATAAGAGGCGTAATAATGACTTATAATTATAATTCCAAATCGGTAAGGCATTTTGGCGAAAGTTTTTCTTTCTCTTCTTCCACTCTTCACCCAATCTTTCTTTCCCGAAAGGAACAGGAGAAAAAAGCATTTCAAAAGTAGTCGCATCAGTTGGTAAATATATAGTATGTGAGAAAAAAACATTTGTAGAAAAGGGAGTGACAAATGCACATTTCATAAATGATTTTTGTTTCGGACAGAAGAAAATAAGAAGTGGCTGAGGATAAGATTGTAAGGAGAAAGCCATAAGTGAGGAAAATTTCATCCAATATGCAGATTGCTTTTTCAATTGATTTCCACCAACGATCCAAATGACCTGTATACCAGCTTGCCAATACGAATATGTTCTTTTGTACAGCTGCTCTATAGCGAGGTTTGCACATTGGTATTCAATTGCAATTTTTCTACCCGCCCTCTCTACAAAAACATCTGGTCGCTGCTTAATTTCTGGGAGGTAGTACTCTATATCCACCTGAAAGTTTTGACGTTTGAACCATCTATATAACAATTCTTTGCCATGCATATGATACTTTGATTCCGCTTCATAAAAGGCAAGACATGAATCCACTTTTTTATGAGCAAAATGCCAACTTTTTTGTTTCCCTAATTTCATTTGCACTTCCTTTCCGCAAGCTACACAAAAGAATCGTTCCTGTTGGCGCATACGGCGCAAAAGCTCTTCATTACAATTATAGAGTAAATGAATTTTTTCTCCGTTTTCTCTTTTAGCTATAAATATCGGAATCACACCCTTTCAGCTCCTTATATTCTACAATTTATTACAAATTCCTTTTAAAAAAGAGATGTCCCAATTTCGGACATCTCTTTTTATAATAATGGCGATAATAACCGGTACGTTGATTCAACAATTCGTCTATGCAGACGCCTTTTATGAAAACGATCGACGTGAATTTCACTGGATTCTTCTAAATCGTCTTTAAAGTCTTGAACAAGTCTTTTAATGCTATCTGTATCATATAAAAAGGCATTTACTTCAAAATTCAAATGAAAACTTCTCATATCCATATTAGCTGTCCCAATTGAAGCTAAATCAGAATCAACGATGACAATTTTACTATGAAGAAAACCTTTTTCGTATTCATATATCTTTACTCCTGCGTCTAAAAGCTCTGGGAAGTACGATCTCGATGCGTAAAAGACAGTGCGCTTATCAGGTTTACTCGGCATTAATAAACGAACATCAATACCAGCAAGTGCAGCAACCTTTAATGCGGATAAAATATCATCATCCGGAATAAAATACGGCGTTGCAATCCAAATAGATTTCCGAGCAGAAGCGATCATTGCGAAATATAAATGCTTAATCGTTTCCCACTTATTATCGGGGCCACCTGCAACTAGCTGCACTCCTCCCCAATGATCACCCTCAACTGCTTTTGCTTGTAAATATTCAGGGGCTAGCACAGCCTCTCCAGTCATATAAAACCAGTCTTGAAGGAAAATAAGTTGTAAACTTTGAACCGCTTCACCACGTAAATACAAATGCGTATCTCGCCAAAAGCCAAAATATTTATTTTTCCCTAAATACTCATCACCGATATTTAATCCGCCTACAAATCCTTCGTTCCCATCAATCACAACAATTTTCCTATGATTTCGATAATTAATCTTATCGTTTAAAATCGGAAAGCGCACAGGAAAGAATGGAATCATTTCTACACCTGCATCGTTTAATTCTTCAATATACGATTTCGATAACTTAAAACTTCCAACCGCATCATATAAAAAGCGAACAACAACGCCTTCTTTCGATTTTTGTATTAAAATATCTTTAATTTCTGTTCCTAATTTATCATCACGCACAATGTAATATTCCATATGAATGTGATGTTTCGCTCGTTTTAACCCATTTAAAATAGCCCGAAACGTTTCATCTCCATTTGTTAATGTCCTCGTTTCAGTTTGAAATGAAATATTTAAAGCTCCTAATCGATCCGCTAAACGAAATAACAGTTCTTGATGCTTATGATTGCGTAAAATTCGTTCTTCGTAATCTTCATGCCCTTTATATTGTAAAAACGCCTGTTCATCAAGTAACGCCTTCTTTTGGAACATTCTTTTTCTTCGAAAATTTTGTCCGAATAATAAATAAGCAAAGAAACCAAATACCGGAAAAATTCCTAAAACAATTAACCATGTAAGTGTTTTAGATGGATGTCGATTTTCTAAGAAAATAACGCAACCAATTAAAAACGCAGATACTGTAAATAAAATACTAATAATACCTAAAATCGAAACATCTTTTATCCCAATCACATCTGAATAAAATGCTACATCAATAAACATACGTAACGAAACAAATAATGCGAACAATAGCAGTATAAAGAAAATCAGCTTTAACGTATTTTTCATCTCTTACCTCCTAACTAAGAAAGCTTTCCTATTCTTCATATAAAAAGCCGATTTCATACTACAGAAATCGGCCTACGTTTTAGCAGGAAAATTATTGCGAATCGTTTCAAGCGCATGCTCTTTCACAATTTGTTTTCCATACTCACTTACACGATGAATTGTTAAAGTTGATTCTTCTCCATATTCTAAAATAATACTTAAAATACGATCGATTTCTTCTTCATCATGTAGCACTTCATCGAATTCCACATATACATAATAGCGGTCCTCAAATGAATACAGCTCATCTTTTATATCTTCAAAGATAAGACGATGACTTAATGAAATGACATCTTCAAAATCATTAAATTTAATTAAAAAGCCAAACGTACCATCTTCATTAAAGTTTGTTCCTGTTTGTTCTTCTACCTCTTCGACTAATTCTTGTTGGAATAATGATTCGATGCCTTCATCTAGAGGAATATCTATAATTTTGTCTACCCCTATCGGTAGTTCCAGCTTTTGTCCGTCCTTTGAAAGCTCTGCTTTCGTGACAAGTACTTCAATCCCTTTATCGACTGCTTGCACTTGAATCCATAACGGTCCATCAATAAAGAAATCGTCATGATCACGAGCTTCGTCCATCATCTCCCAAAAGAGCTCTTCACTTCGTTCGCGATCATACCAAATTTCTTCACGATTAAATCCTCTATCCTCTATATCAATGTACGTAATAAAAAATTTCATCGTATGATCATTAATTCTTTCAATATCCAAAATACAACTCTCCCTTCCTGCTTAGAATTGTTATGAAGGGATTCCCCACTCATATGACAAATCAATAGATTCTTGTACTCTCATTTTATGATAAGATTCTCCAGAATGGAAATAAAATCGATTTATTTTACAAAAATAGTTATATGCCTATCTTTACTCGATAAACTACATAAATATATTATTATAGCGATTTCTTACTTACAAAAAATTTGGACATACATTTCCACATTCCCCCGTACACTGTAATAAAGTGAAACTTCTATTAGAAGAGATTATTTAACAACAACTTTCTTCATCACATACATATAGTTCGCTTATTAAAACATCATAAATGGAGGCAGACGAATGGACTTAGAGTTTTTAACATCCGTACTAATGATTGTCGGTATCGATGTTGTATTAGGTGGTGACAATGCAATCGTCATCGCACTAGCTAGCCGAAATTTACCTGAATCGAAACGAAATAAGGCTATTTTGATCGGTACTCTTTTAGCGATTGTACTAAGAATCATCCTTACTATACTAGCTGTCTATTTACTCGACATTCCATTTCTACAATTGATTGGCGGGGTTTTACTTACATTAATTGCAGTCAATTTATTAACCGATAATAGCAACGATCTTTCTTCTATTCAAGGAAAAACAACTTTATTTCAAGCTGTGCGGACAATTGTTTTCGCGGATCTCGTTATGGGGTTTGATAATGTTATTGCCATTGCAGGTGCAGCTCACGGGAGATTTTTACTCGTCATAATCGGCTTACTCATTTCTATCCCGATTATTATTTGGGGCAGCAAACTTATTTTAATACTTATGGAACGATTTCCATTCCTCATTTATTGCGGTGCAGCGATTCTTGCCTATACTGCAGGAAAAATGGTTACACATGAAGACAGACTTGCAACCTTTTTTCATAACAATCCAAGTTTCACTACAAGCATTCCTTATTTGTTCATTTTCACTATTTTATGCATCGGCTTTATCGTACAACAAGTTCGATTACGCAATGTGAAACATTAAAAAAAACCTTCTACTATATAATAGGTAGAAGGTTTTCATATTATTATAATTAATTTACAAGACGTTGTGCTTCACGTAATTGGAACGTTCTTACTGTACGTGGTAAGAAACGACGAATTTCGTCTTCGTTGTAACCAACTTGAAGGCGTTTCTCGTCAATCATAATTGGACGACGTAAAATCCCTGGATAGTCACGAATCATCTTATATAAATCTTGAAGTGGTAAAGACTCTAAGTTTACATTCAATTCTTGGAAAACTTTCGAACGAGTAGAAATAATCTCATCCGTTCCGCTTTCTGTCATACGTAAAATCTCTTTAATTTCCTCAATCGTTAATGGATCTGAGAAAATATTACGTTCTGTATAGGGAATATGATTTTCCTCTAGCCATAATTTCGCCTTTCTACAAGACGTACAGCTTGGAGAACTATATAATGTTACCATACAAAGCTCACTCTCCTTAAAGAGTACAAATTCTGTACTAAATACAGTTTTAATTTCTAACTTCAGCAATTTTTCGCGATAACTTGTCTTATTGAAAAGTACAAAAATCGCATTTCATGTAAGCAACAACTTATAATAAACAACAATTACTTTTAATAAGTAACTTCTATAATCATTATACAATAGATTTTGCAAGAAATATACAGTAAATTTCCTGCTAGTTGAGAAAACTCTTCCGTGCATTTCACTGCTATGTAACATGATTACGCTCACTTCAGCTGTACTTTAACAATAACTTTCAATCCTTTTACTACTCACTTCTCATAGATTTTTCATATAATATATAGTTATTTATCTATAATCTTCCCTATGAAAAAGAGAACGTTTTCTTACCTTTTCTTGATAAATCAATTAAGAAATGTAAGACTATACAAATGAGAATAAAAAGGAACGTTTGTTCTCATTTTAACAAATATCCTCCCTCCTGTCTACACGATTTCTAAAGTAAATTAAATATTTTTCTGACATTTCTTTCTTTTTCATTTTTTATCTCATACAATAAACATACAGACAGGCAAAGGGGGAGTTTTCAAATGATTGCTTTTTTTATTGATTTTATTACGGTTGCTGCCCTCATCATCGGAATAACAGCATTGATTGGTGTCATTACAAATAGCATCGGCGAAAAGCTCTTTGGTGGAAAAGAAAAAATGAAGTTTGTTAACAAAAGTTTGGATGTACAATCTGGCTGGAACCAAGTTGGCGGAAAAGGCATTTATAAGAAACGAACGTATTAAAAAAAAGCAGGCGATCACCTGCTTTTTTTCTTACTTCTCTACTGACGCCCATTTAAAGCTTAAATCGCCGCCATATTTATGGTTATACATATTTTTAATTGAATCTCTTTGTAAATATGCTCTACCACGTTGATATACTGGAACGATCGCAGCATCATCAAGTAACATTTTTTCTGCTTCTAATAAGTTCTTCCAACGAGCATTTACATCGCTTCCATCTTTTTTCGCCTTCATAATGATTTCATCGTATTTTGGATTAGAGTACTTCATCTTATTTTGTGACCCATCTGTTACAAACATATCAAGATATGTAATTGGATCTGGGAAGTCCGCACTCCATCCAGAGAATGACATGACATAATCGCCCGCATCTTCTAATTTTAGTTTTTGTGCGAATGGTTGTTGTTTAATTTTTACTGTTAAACCTGGTAAATTCTTTTCTAATTCACCTTTTAAATATTCACCAGTTTTCTTTGATAACTCTACATCTTCATTTAATAATTCTAATTCGATTTCATTTTTACCAAGTTCTTTTTTACCAGCTTCCCAATATTTCTTCGCTTCTTTCACGTTTGGTTTTACAATATCCCCGTTTACAGCACGGAAATCTTTTTTATCTGGTCCTTTAATGAAGTTATCAGGAATTAATCCTGTTGCTGGCTTAGAACCGTTATTTAATAATGTATCCACGAATGGCTTACGGTCAAAAGCAAGTGAAATTGCTTTACGAATATTTTTATTTGCTAAAGCTGGATCTTTTTGATTTAAACGAAGGAAGAATACAGATGTATCTTCTACTGTTTGGAAATCTGGTTTTCCTTTATATTTATCAATAAACTCCGCTAATAACGACGCTCGATCAATTGCATTTGTTTCATATAAGTTAATTGGCGTAGATGTATCTTTTACAATATTAAAGTTTACTTCTTCAATCTTCACTTCTTTATTGTCCCAATATGACGCGCTCTTTGTCATTTTAAAGCTACGTTCATGTTGCCAATCACTTAATGTAAATGGTCCGTTATAAAGCGTTGTATTCGCTTCCAAACCAAACTTCGTACCTTGCTCTTTCACAAACTTTTCATTCACAGGATAGAAGATTGGATATACCATTAAATCTACAAGGTATGGAATTGAATTATCTAATTCCACTTCTAATGTATAATCATCAATCGCCTTTACCCCTAATTGATCCGGACTCATCTCTTTTTTATTAATTTTCTCTGCATTTTTTATATCATACATAATGTACGCTGATTTCGCAGCTGTATCTGGGTTAATCGCTCTTTGCCATGCGTATACGAAATCTTTTGCCGTCACAGGATCACCATTTGACCATTTTGCGTCTTCACGTAATTTAAATGTATATTTTTTACCATCTTCTGATTTTTGGAATTCCTTCGCTACACCAGGAACTAGCTTATCATCTTTTCCTAAACTGTATAAGCCTTCCATCGTATTACCCATTACTCTTGAAGAAACTGCATCAGCTGATAACGCTGGATCCATCGTTGGAATTTCTTGCGTTTCAATTAAATTAATAACTTGCTTCGCACCGCTTTTCCCGCTATCCCCTTTTGCGTTCGCTTGCGGTTCATCTTTTTGGTAGCTACATGCCCCTAACATCATGCTCATTGCTACTGTTGATACTACAAAAACTGGCATCTTTTTTTTCATACTTCCACCCTCCATAAAAATGTTAGCCCTTTCATTTTCAAACAGAAAGAAATATATATATGTTCTAATAATTCATATTATACACACAAATATATTTTTTGTATATTTATATTTCTATTTCATTAAAATTTCCTGTTAAAAAATAAATCTTTGTAAACGTTTCATATTGCTGATTATTCTTACTAAAGTGTTAAAAACAATATTTTTTATACTTTTCTAAATTATCAGAGAAAAATGAATTTTATATCTCATAATACTTTATGTATAATTATCCTTTTGTTTTTATCATAAAATAGCACTCTCTTCATAATAAAAATATGTAGGCTAAAATGAGTGCAAAGGTTAAGAAAGTATGTTACGATACATTTTGCTAAAAATAGATATCGGTAAAGAGGGGACGGACATGGCAGCAATTCAGGCAAAAAACGGGCCTACTGAGAAATTAAGTTTATTCTTATTAACATGGCCTATTTTTCTAGAAGTTTTTCTTTTTATGTTAATGGGGATCGCTGATACTTTCATGTTAAGTGCATTATCAGACGATGCTGTATCTGGGGTTGGTGCAGCGAATCAATACCTCCATATCGCTATTTTGGTACTAGAAGTCATCGGGAACGGCGCAGCTATCGTCGTATCTCAATACCTCGGTTCCAAACGCTTTATGGAAGCATCTAAAATATCAGCATTAGCCGTCACATTAAATTTAATAGTTGGGCTCGTTATAAGCGCTGGTTTTCTTTTATTTTCGAAACATATGATGCTCGCAATGAACTTACAAGGCGATGTACTAACGTATGCGCAAAACTACTTATCTATCGTCGGAGGAGCCATCTTCCTACAAGCTATTATTAACTCATTAGCCGCAATTATCCGTGTACACGGTTTCACAAAGCAAGCGATGTTTATTTCACTCGGAATGAATATGATTCATATCGCTGGAAACTATGTACTCATTTTCGGGAAATTTGGTTTCCCTGAGCTCGGTGTACAAGGGGCTGCCATTTCTTCTGCTGTCAGCCGACTTATAGCGCTTATTGTTTTCTTCTGGTTACTATACCGCGTTATGGAATATCGTGTAAAATTACAATATTATTTCACCTTATCAAAAGAATATATCGGGAAAATTTTAAAAATCGGGATTCCATCTGCTTTTGAGCAAGTTATGTATCAAGCGTGTCAAATTGTCTTCTTATACTATGCAACATATTTAGGAACGGAATCGTTAGCGGCTAGACAATACGCTACGAACATTTCTATGTTCACTTATTTATTCGCTATTGCAATTGGTATGGGAACAGCCATTATTATTGGCCGCCTCGTTGGTGGTGGCGAAAAAGATGAAGCATACGAACGCTTGTGGAAAAGTGTAAAATGGGCGATTGGTGTAACTTTATGTATGGTCGCTCTCGTTATTACATTCCGTACACAATTAATGGGACTGTTTACAGATAATCCGTACATTATCGGGTTAGGCGCAAGTGTTCTTTTACTAAGTGTACTACTTGAAACGGGACGTACGATGAACATCGTCATCATTAATTCGCTTCGTGCAGCTGGTGATGCAAAATATCCTGTTTTAATCGGTGCATTCTCTATGGTGTTAATGAGTTTACCACTAGGTTACTTTTTCGCCTTTCATTTAGATATGGGGCTCGTTGGTATTTGGCTAGCAATCGCCATCGACGAATGGACACGTGCCATTATTATGTTCTTCCGCTGGAAAAGTAGAGCATGGGAGCGTTATGCACTTGTTAAACCTGAAGAACAAGAGGAGAATGTTTCTGTTCAAGTTCAGTAATTTTGCATATGGATATCACTAATGATACATGAGATTTATATCGGCGATTCTTTAAATATATCGACTGACCGACAAATGTATACAATTCTTTTATATAGTAGAAAAAGAGCCATCCTTCCATAACAGAAGAATGGCTCTTTTTCTTATTGATAAATCTCTTTATATTTCTTGTACTCCGCTTCCGAACATAGTACGAAATGTCCTGGGCGAATTTCACGCATTGTTGGTGCTTCACTACCATAATTATGCTGTGATGGATCATATACGATACGTTTACGATTGCGCTCATAATCTGGATCTGGAAGTGGAATCGCTGATAATAGTGATTTCGTATATGGATGAATTGGATTCGCATATAATTCATCACTTGTTGTTAACTCAACGATTTGGCCACGGTACATTACACCAATACGATCACTAATGTATTTTACCATTGATAAATCATGGGCGATGAATAAGTATGTTAAACCTTTTTCTTTTTGTAACTTTTTCAGTAAGTTTACAACTTGCGCCTGAATCGATACGTCAAGTGCTGAGATCGGCTCATCGGCAATGATAAATTCTGGGTCTACAGCAAGCGCTCGAGCGATACCGATACGCTGACGTTGTCCACCTGAGAATTCGTGTGGGAAACGGTTTGCGTGCTCTTTATTTAAACCAACTGTGTTTAATAGTTCATGAACACGGTCCATGCGCTCTTTTTTACTTTTCGCTAATCCGTGAATATCAATACCTTCTGCGATAATATCCCCTACTGTCATACGAGGATTTAATGATGCGTATGGATCTTGGAAAATCATTTGCATTTTACGGTTGAATTTCTTCAGTTCTGCGCGTGATTTCTTACCATGTACGTTTTCACCATCGAACAATACTTCACCAGCAGTTGCATCATATAAACGAATAATCGTTCTTCCAGTTGTCGATTTACCACAACCTGATTCTCCTACAAGACCAAATGTTTCTCCGCGGTAAATATCAAATGAAATATCATTAACCGCTTTGACAACACCACCACTCACGTCGAAGTGCTGCTTTACATTTTTTACTTCAATTAATTTCTCACGTTGTTTAGTCATGTTGTTCACCTGCTTTCATTTGAAGAATGCGTTTTTCAACGACTGCTGGCGGTTTTACTTCTGGAGCTTGCTCGTGAAGTAACCAAGTTGCCGCATAGTGCGTATCACTTACTTTAAATAAAGGTGGGTCCATTTCAAAATCAATTTTCAGTGCCTGTGGGTTACGTGGTGCAAAAGCATCTCCCTTTGGCGGCTTCAATAAATCTGGAGGCGTTCCAGGGATTGCATATAACTCTTCTTCTGAACCATCTAAACTTGGCATAGATGCGATTAAACCCCAAGTATATGGATGTTTCGGATTGTAGAAAATTTCATCTACAGTTCCAATTTCAACAACTTTACCAGCGTACATAACTGCCACTCGGTCCGCAACGTTTGCTACTACACCTAAGTCATGCGTAATGAAAATGATTGCTGCTTCTGTTTTTTGCTGAATGTCTTTCATAAGTTCTAAAATTTGCGCCTGAATCGTAACGTCTAGCGCTGTTGTCGGCTCATCGGCAATTAATAATTTCGGGTTACAAGCTAACGCCATCGCAATAACTACACGCTGTCTCATACCACCTGAGAATTGGTGAGGATATTGTTTTAAACGAGCTTCTGGATTTGGAATACCTACAAGGTCAATTAATTCTAAAGCAACTTTACGTGCATCTGCTTTACTCATCCCTTGGTGTTTAATTAGACCTTCCATAATTTGATTTCCAATTGTCATCGTTGGGTTTAATGATGTCATTGGATCTTGGAAAATCATCGCGATATCTTTACCGCGTACTTGCTGCATTTCTTTTTCTGTTAATTTCGTTAAGTCACGACCTTCAAATACGATTTCACCATTTTTAATGCGTCCAGGAGGATTCGGAATTAATCCCATTAACGCTTTAGAAGTAACTGATTTCCCTGAACCAGATTCTCCTACAATCGCCAATGTTTCTCCTTTTTTCAAATCAAAAGTAACGCCGCGTACAGCTTGTACTTCACCTGCATGTGTATCAAAGGAGACTTGTAAATCTTTTACCTCTAACAATGTTTTCATCTTTGCCTCTCCCCTCTTTTACTTACGCATTTTTGGATCTAACGCGTCGCGTAATCCGTCTGCCATTAAGTTAAACGCTAAAATTAATATACTGATGACAACCGCAGGGATGAACATCATATGCGGATACGTTTGAATAGATTTATAACCATCATTTACAAGAGAACCTAGTGACGCAAATGGCGGCTGAATTCCTAAACCGATGAAACTTAAGAACGCTTCACCAAACACCGCTGATGGAATTGTAAACATTGTCATTACGATAATAGGTCCCATTACGTTTGGAATTAAATGTTTCACAATTAATTGTGTATTTGTTGCACCTAATGTACGAGATGCTAATACATATTCTTGGTTTTTTAACTTTAAGATTTGTCCACGAACAATACGCGACATCCCTATCCAACCTGTAATCGCCATCGCGAGTGTAATTGACCAAATACCAGATCCCATAATGATTACCATTAAAATAACGATGATTAAGTATGGAATACCGTTAATAATCTCCATAATACGTTGCATAATGTTATCTACTCTACCGCCGTAGAATGCTGAAATACCTCCGTATGCAACCCCAATTACTAAGTCAATTGCTGCTGCTAAAAGAGCGATATATAATGATACGCGTGTACCTTCCCATGTTCTTGTCCATAAGTCACGGCCAAGATCATCTGTACCAAACCAGAAGTACTCTTTAATATCACGTTTTTCATATTGGTCAACACCATATTGATCTGTACCGTCAAATGGTAACCAATGAACATTTTCAATAACTGGAATTTTTGGTGGTAATTTCGCTCGACCTAAATCTTGCTCTTTATACGAGTGTTTACTTACCATCGGTCCAAAAATCGCTAATAGTGCAATGATAACTAATAATACAAGGCCAAGCATCGCACCTTTATGTTGGAATAAACGTCTTCTTACATCTTGCCAAAACGTTAGGCTTGGACGGGCAATGACTTCATTATCAACATTATTTTGATTGGCTTGTTGAAATAAATCTGGAGATAATTTTTGTACATCTTTCATCATTTTTTCCCTCCCGCTAAACGAATACGAGGATCAATAATTCCGTATAAAATATCGACAATGAAAATAACTAAAATGAAGATTGCACTATAGAAAATCGTAGTTCCCATAATAACTGTATAGTCATTTAAAGTAATCGATTTAACGAATTGTTCCCCAAGTCCTGGTACAGCATAAATTTGCTCGATAACAAGTGTTCCTGTAATTAATGCCGCAACCATTGGTCCTAAAATTGTTACAACTGGAATTAACGCATTACGAAGTGCATGTTTGACAATAATAACGCCTTGGCTAATTCCTTTCGCTTTCGCTGTTAAAATGTAATCGGCTTGCATAACTTCAATTAATTCTGCACGAGAGAAACGTGCGATTGTTGCGATAACTCCCATCGATAATGCAATTGTAGGCATTACAGTAAACTCTGGTCCTTTCCAGAATGCTACTGGGAACCAGCCAAGTTTTACCCCTACGAAATATTGCAGTAATGCGGCGAATACGAATGATGGTACCGACATTCCGAGTACCGAAATAACTGTTGCACTATAATCTACCCACGTATTATTACGAAGTGCGGCAACAATACCTAAAATTAAACCGATAAATGTTCCTAATATAATCGCTTGTAAACCTAATTGGGCTGATGGTCCAATACGATCCACAATCATGTCTGTTACTGGGCGGTTATCATATTGGAATGATACCCCTAAATCACCTTTTGCTAGGTTACCTAAGTAACGTGCGTATTGAACTGGTACCGGATCATTCAATCCGTATTTTTCAAGAATGATTTCTTTTTGTGCCGGTGATAGCTTCTCCTGGTTTTTAAGCGGAGAACCCGGAAGTAATTTCATCAAAAAGAAAGTCAGTGTAGTAATTAAAAATAATGTCAAAGCCATGTACACGAAACGTTTTAATACATAACGTCCCATATCAAGCACCTCCCCGTTTTTCTCAAAAGCAATAAGATAGTTTAAAATATTCTTACTTTTATTTTTTTAAAATAAGAGCATATGCCCATCATAGGCATATACCCTTGTAAACGATGGAAAAAAAGATTATTTTTGTTCAACAGATGCCCATTTGTAAGTTAATTTACCACCATAGTTAATAGGGATAATATCTTTTACGGCACCTTTTACTACATACGCTGAACCTTTTTGGAAGATTGGAGTGATAACTGCATCCTCTTTAATTAACATCTTCTCTACTTCTAGAAGGTTGTCCCAGCGAGCTTGTAAATCTTTTGTATCTGTTTTAGCTTTTAGGATTAACTCATCATATTTCTGATTAGAATACCCTGTTTTATTTTGAGAACCATTCGTAACAAACATATCTAAATATGAAATTGGATCTGGGAAATCTGGTCCCCAAATACCAAACGCAATATCATATTGCTGAGAATCTTCTAATTTATTTTTTTGTGCGAATGGTTGCTGTTTAATTTTAATTGATAAACCTGGTAAGTTCTTTTCCATCTCACCTTTTAAGAATTCCCCAACTTTTTTAGCATCTTCATTATCAAAGTTTAAGAATTCTAGTTCGATTTTATCAGTTCCAAGCTCTTTCTTCGCTGTTTCCCAAAGCTTTTTCGCTTCTTTTGGATTTGTTTCAACTAGCTTTCCATTTTCAGCTCGGAAATCTTTTTTATTCGGACCTTCAGCGAAATCTTTTCCAACAAATCCGTAAGCTCCAATTGCACCGTTATTTAAAATAACTTTTGCAATGTTATCACGGTCAAAGGACATTGAAATTGCTTTTCTTAAGTTTTTATTACTTAAGTACTGATTACTTTGATTAAATCTTAAGTAAGCAACCCCTGCTTCTTTTCTTGTTTGGAACTCTGGGCTTTTTCTAAACTTATCAACAAATTCAGACGTTAAAGCCGCTCGATCAATCGCGTTTGTCTCATATAAATTTACATCAGTTGCTGTATTTTTTACAATATTAAAGTTGATTTCTTCGATTTTAACCGTTTTATTATCCCAATATGAAGGATTCTTCTTGAATTGGAAACTTTGTTCATGTTTCCAATCACTCATAACGAATGGACCGTTATATAATGTTGTATTTGCCTCTAAACCAAATTTATCCCCTTGTGCTTTTACAAAGTTTTCATTTAGTGGGTAAAATACTGGATAAACTGTTAAATCGATAAAGTAAGGAACGGGATTGTCTAATTCTACTTCTAATGTATAATCATCAATCGCTTTTACACCTAATTGGTCAGCAGGTAATTCTTTTTTATGAATTTTCTCTGCATTTTTAATATCGAACATAATGTACGAATACGTTGCTTTTGTATCTGGATTTACTGCTCTTTTCCATGAATACACAAAATCTTTAGCTGTTACAGGTTCCCCATTCGACCATTTCGCATCTTTTCTTAATTTAAATATGTATTTCTTCCCATCATCTAGCTTTTCGACATCTTCTGCAACTCCAGGCATTCTCTTTTGATCTTTGCCAATACGATATAAACCTTCCATCGTATTATTTAATGCTGTAGAAGATGAAGAATCAGATGCCAATGATGCATCCATTGACGGAATTTCAGATAACTCTGTTAAATTAAGAATCTGTTTTCCGTTACTACTACTCGTAGCGTTCTCTTTCCCTTTTGCTTTTGCGTCATCTTTTTGGTAGCTACACGCGCTAAGCAACATACTTGCAGTTAAAGTTGATGCAAGTAATAACGGTATCTTTTTCTTCATGTTGTGTTGCCTCCCCTAATTGCACTTCCTGTACCCTCACTTGTTAAAAAGTAGAATTGAAAGAATAATCTCCAAGTTTCTACAATTTTCATTATACATATAATATAACAATTGTGAATATAGTTTTTTGTTTTTTTGTTAAAATTTTTAATAAAATATTTATATTTTTAATTTTTCGTAAAGGGATACATTAACATTGCTACCATCATCTTAAAATCAGACCTTTAATTGCGTATAATTTTCAAAAAATTAATCCTAGTACTTATTATAGCTTTTATAGTATAATAATTCTAGTAATATTTTGACGGAGGGGAATATTTTGAATAAAGTTTTTTTTCATACTTGTATACTAATTTTTATAGCGATGATTGCTTCTAGTATTGGTGCATTCCTCATTTCATCTCAATTTTTGTTGAACTTTGTCAACATTTTGTTTTATATTGCACTGTTTTTTATTCTTATCGGCGGTTTTTTATACATATTTCAAAATGGTTTTTTCAATGTAACCATTTACGCATTCCAAAGAGTATTTGGTACGAACAAAAAGATTGACTCTTTAATTGAAGAAGTCGAGGAACCTACAGATAAGAAAGAACGTATTTATAAAACATATTCATTCAAATGGACATATCCAATTTGTATTACAGGTATCTTCCTTGGGTTGTTCTCGACACTCATTAGCTTTACTATTTTGATGTAGTTTGCAAACACTATCCCATATGATATAATAATCAGCAAAACATTTTGTTATAAAACTTTAGTTCTTTCATATTAAAAGAGCTCAAGTAACAATAAATAAATTTATATGTATGCGATGATAAAGAAGAGTACATATTGAGGCAATTTCAGAGAGCTTGTGGTTGGTGTGAACAAGTAATTGTACAGTATGGAATGGGCTTTTGAGCACCAAACCGAACCGAAAGTAGTAGGCTTTGGCGTTATATCCAAACGTTATTATGGATTAGAGAGATTTCACAGTAGTGAAATAATTAGGGTGGTACCACGGTCCATTCGTCCCTATAGTTTTTTGGGATGAATGGGCTTTTTTGTTTGCCTTCTCTTCCCCACATCACGCATTCTATTTTAGGAGGAATTACTTATGTCAGTTATCTTTTCTGGTATTCAACCAAGTGGAACGATTACACTTGGAAACTATTTAGGAGCAATGAAGCAGTTTACAGAGCTTCAAAATGAACACGACTGTTATTTCTGTATTGTAAACCAACATGCGATTACAGTACCTCAAGATCCCGTCGGGCTTCGTAAAAACATCCGCAGTCTTGCTGCACTTTATGTAGCATGCGGCATCGATCCTGAAAAAGCTACTTTATTTGTACAATCAGAAGTACCAGCACACGCTCAACTAGGATGGATCATGCAATCTGTTGCTTACGTTGGAGAATTAGAACGTATGACGCAATATAAAGATAAAGCTTCTGGTAGAGATTCAGTTCCAGCTGGATTACTTACGTATCCACCATTAATGGCTGCTGATATTTTACTTTACAACACTGAAATCGTGCCGGTTGGTGATGACCAAAAGCAACATATCGAATTAACACGTGACTTAGCAGAGCGTTTCAACAAACGTTACCGCGAAATCTTCACAATGCCTGAAATTCGCATTCCAAAAGTAGGAGCTCGCGTTATGTCATTAACAGAGCCTACGAAAAAAATGAGTAAATCTGATCCGAATCCAAAATCAATGATTAGTATGCTTGATGAGGCAAAAACAATTGAAAAGAAAATTAAGAGTGCTGTAACTGACTCTGAAGGTATTGTGAAATTTGATAAGGAAAACAAACCTGGTATCTCTAATTTATTAACAATCTACTCTTCATTCTCTGGAAAAACAGTTGAAGAAATCGAAGCAATGTACGAAGGAAAAGGATACGGCGACTTCAAAGGCGACCTAGCGCAAGTAGTCGTAGAAGCAATTCGTCCAATCCAAGACAAATATAACGAACTAATCAACTCACCAGAACTAGACGAAATCCTAGACAAAGGTGCAGAAAAAGCAAACCGCGTTGCATTCAAACAACTACGCAAAGTAGAAAACGCAATGGGACTAAGCAGAAAACGTAGGTAACATATAAAGCGGAGGCGACTGCTTAGCCCTGACGGCTAAGGTTCTTTCCCACAGAAGGTGCTTTTTACCTTCTTGTGGGGAAGGTTCTTAGACGCGAAGGGTTAGGAGCCGGAGCTAGATTACATATAAAGCGGAGGCAGCTCGTTCAGCTCTGACTGGCTAAGGTTCTTTCGCATAGAAGACGCTTTTTGTCTTCTTATGCGAAAGGTTCTTAGACACGAAGAGCTTGCTGCCGGAGCTGGATTTCTACAAAAAGCGGAGGCGGCTCGTTTAGAATGTGAAGGCGCGAAGCCACCGAACATTCTTGCCGCTGGAACTAGATTTCTACAAAATTAAAAAACCGCCAATTGGCGGTTTTTTAATTTACCTTTTGCTCATTTTCCATTTCCCATAACTTTTCAAAAAATGGCTGCCCTTTTACGAGACGCTCGCATAATTGTTCGTGCTTATCAGACCAGCCTGTTTTCGCTTCATCATACAGCTTAGCCCAAATATCTTCAAATTCCATATGTTGAACCATTCCATATGCTGATGGATCCCACTCTGTGAACCAATAGCGAATTTCTGCTGTGTTTTTCGTTGTATGTAATTGATCTAACGCCATAAATAATAATTGTTTTAGCTGTCTTTCTTTACGAGTCAAGCCATTCATAATGAAAGGCGATGGTGATAAAATGTGATGTTCTTTTTCTGTTTCTTCTACTTGGAACTCATACTTTTCTGCTTGTACGTTTTCTACCATCTCATATACCATCTGCTCTTGACGTGGTATAAGTCTACTTTTGCGAATTGGTACATTGTAACCAATTGTGTCAATCGCAATAATTCCTTTTCCATCTGTAACAACAAAGCAATACTCTTGCTGCAAACGTTCATGATTTTTACGAATATAAGCCTTATGATGTACGTCTTCCAGCATTTTTTGCGGAAGCTCTAACAATTCGTTCTCGATGTAATGATATAATGTGGCATCTACTTTTAATAATGGCACTTGATCTAATAGCTCAATCGTATCATCTTTCCGCCATTCGTAAAAATGACAAACGTTATACCCATTTTCTTCACCTTCAAACCAATTTACCCATACATCATGTAGATATAACATTCACTACCCCTCACTTCACTACTGTTTGTACCAATCATTATGTTCATTTTTGCTTAACTTTATTCCACTTGAGGAAATATATTCTAATTATTATTTTTTCTTCTATTAATACTAAAAAAACAGGAAATAGAATTCCTGTTTTTTTATATATGAAATGTATTTGCTTTATTCAATATTTCTTTTGCATCTATAGATAATAAAGAAAGTGTATCTTCTCCTTCCAAAGTTACACAATCTTTGACAATATGAAATCCAAGCGCATAGCCAAGCATCTTCGGATAAGAGTGAAAGCCATTTAATAAGATGTCATGTTCCCTTGTTCCTCGTTTTATACTTATTCTTTCATGTACAACATTTTTCCAATAATAAACAGCCTCTTCTTGTGAAAGATACGCCGTCCACGGTGCATTGTTTTTTTCTGTATACCTTTCTGTTACTGCTTGTTCCGCTAGCCCTTCCATAATCATCGTATCAAGTAATGTATATTCTGTTTCTTTCGTCTCAATTTGATGTAACCTGCATATGTGATGATATTCATGCGCCAATAACACTTTTAATTCTTCTACCGAATTCCGCCCACATACGAATAAGAAAATAACATGACGCATAGATAATCCAGCCCTACCGTTATACTCTTCTTGTACAGTTCGATTATAGGAATCTGATAATAAAATAAAGACAGGGACATCTGGACCTTTTAACCAATTTTTCAGTTTATCATACTCCAGGCTCAATTCTTTCCAAATTTCCTTTTCCTCTAATTCTTTAATTTCCTTTTCTCCGCGCATGATCGGGCGATACATCCCTTTTGAAATTAAAAAGCGATACAACCTTTCTTTTGGCAACGGAATATACTTCGTAAATTTCTCACAAAGTTTTTCTGGCCGTCCATAATATAAATGTAGCCATTCAGCTGTTTCAACAATCCCCATCTTTATCCCTCCTTTTTCTTATGTATATGCTACAGGAGAAAAAGGCGTAAAAATAAATAAGGAGTTTTTTCGCAATAGATTGCGAAAAAACTCCTTATTTCATCGATTATTTATACGATTTAAATACTAACACTGCGTTATGACCACCGAATCCTAATGAGTTACTTAATACTGCATTTACTTCTTGGTGTCTCGCTTGATTTGGTACGTAATCTAAGTCACATTCTGGATCTGGTGTCTCATAGTTAATTGTTGGAGGAATTACTCCGTCTGTAATTGATTTAATAGAGAAAATCGCTTCAACAGCACCAGCTGCTCCTAATAAGTGACCTGTCATTGATTTCGTTGAGCTAATCGCTACTTTATACGCGTGCTCGCCGAAAGTTTCTTTAATTGCCATCGTTTCATATTTTTCATTCGCATCAGTACTTGTACCGTGCGCATTAATGTAATCAATATCTTCTGGCTGTAGGCCTGCATCAGCTAAAGCTTGACGCATTGCACGCACTCCGCCTTCCCCACCAGGAGCAGGCATTGTAATATGGAACGCATCTCCAGTTGCACCATAACCAGCAATTTCCGCGTAAATGTGAGCACCGCGTGCTAATGCGTGCTCTAATTCTTCAAGAATTAGAATACCTGAACCTTCACCCATTACGAAACCGCTACGGTTTTTATCAAATGGACGGCAAGCCGTTGCTGGGTCTTCATTAAATGTTAATGCTTTCGCTGAGCTAAATCCTGCGAATGCCATACTTGTTAGCGGTGCTTCTGCTCCGCCTGTAATCATTGCATCAGCATCACCACGCTGAATTGCTTTAAATGCATCACCAATTGAGTTTGCACCAGATGCACAAGCCGTTACAGAACAAGTGTTAATTCCTTTTGCTCCTGTTGCGATTGATACTTGACCTGCTGCCATATCTGGAATCATCATCGGCACGAAGAATGGGCTCACGCGGCGTGGGCCTTTCTCAGTAAAAATCTTAAATTGTTCTTCGTATGTTTCCATACCGCCAATACCAGATCCAATCCATACACCAATTCGAGGTCCGTTTTCTTCTGTAATTTCAAGCTTTGCATCTGCAACTGCCATTTTCGCTGCTGCTACTGCATATTGTGTAAAGCGATCCATACGGCGCGCTTCTTTTTTATCAATATATTTCTCGACTTCAAAGTCGTTAATTTCCGCTGCTACTTTTGCTGGAAATAGTTCTGGATCAATTCTTGTAAGTCGCCCGATTCCAGATACACCCTTTTTAATGTTTTCCCACGCTGTTTCAACATCTGTTCCGACCGGTGTAACAGCTCCTAGTCCTGTAATTACGACCCTCTTTTTTTCCATACAAAATACACTCCTTTTTTTCTCTCAGTCCTTATTTACCCCAACGAAGAGCGACTGCTCCCCATGTTAATCCGCCGCCAAAACCAACAAGTATAATTAAATCACCGTCTTGAATACGTCCGTTTTGCAATTCCTCTACCATTGCAATCGGAATTGAAGAAGCTGATGTATTACCGAACTTCTCAATCGTCATACTCATTTTTTCTTGTGGTAAATTTAACCTCTCTCTTGCAGATTCCATAATACGAATGTTTGCTTGATGCGGTACTAAGAAATCCACATCTTCTTTCGTAAGACCAGCTTTATCTAAAACGCGAAGACAAGAATCACCAAGTTGACGAACGGCAAATTTAAACACTTCTCTGCCATTCATCATAACATACTCGTCTTGATAAAGGTGCTTGCCGCCACTTCCGTCTGCTCCTAATTCAAAAGATAGAACGCCTTTACCTTCTGAAACGGCTCCCATTACGACAGCACCGGCTCCGTCTCCAAATAGTACTGCTGTATTTCGATCGTTCCAGTCTACAATTTTAGATAGTTTATCACTACCAACTACTAATACATTTTTATACGTTCCTGTTTGAATAAATTGCTGTGCTGTAATCATTCCGTACATAAAACCAGCACATGCTGCACTTAAATCCATTGCAGCTGCATGTTTCGCTCCTATTGCTTCTTGAATTACACAAGCAACTGCTGGAAAAGCACGATCTGGTGTTACTGTTGCTACTAAAATAAGATCGATATCCTCTCCGCTAATTCCTGCATCTTCAAGTGCTTTTTTAGAAGCCTCTACGGCCATATATGAAGTATCTATTGTATCATCGGCAATGCGTCTTTCTGCAATTCCCGTTCTCGTACGAATCCATTCATCGGATGTTTCCATTATTTTCTCTAAATCGTGATTTGTGACTACTTTTTCTGGCACATATCTTCCGATCCCTAAAATGCCCACGTTCACATCGCAGCCCTCCGTTTTATATCAATTATTATGACTTGGTACTAATTTTAAAACATAAATGTATTTTTGTCTAGAATATATTTCGCATAAAACAGAAAGCTAACGCATTATTCACGTTATTTTTCATTAAAAGAAATAGAAACATACCTCTCAAATATAAAAAGACTCAAACCGCTTCTATTTACGGTTCGATCCTCTCTTTCATCTAAAAAGATGCTTTTTATTCTTTATCTGCTTTCCTTCTAAACTAGAGAGTTCTCCTCACTACTTTTCCTTTATCCTCTTCATATCTCTGGTTTTCTCCCAGGCAAGAATAAAAAAGGCCCTGACCGCTTCTATCCACGGTTCGGGCCTCTCTTCCATCTTAAAAAGATGCTTTTTATTCTTTTTATTCTTTATCTGCTTTCCCGAGCTCATAGGCCTCGTTCATAACTTTCATTAACAACTCTAACACCGGCTGTGCCTTCTCCATATCAAGTGCAATTCCATTATCATCTAAAATTGCCTTTGCTTCCGGTAAATGCTTCATTGCGATTTGTAAAAACTGCATGCTTTTTTCGTTCATATTATGCTCTTCCTCTCCATTAAAACTTTCACATACAATAGTGTAACACGCGTACTACCCTTCGTATAACTCTTTATATTTTTTCATGTGTGCCAGTTGCTTATTTAAACCGTATTCTAACGGAGTATTTCTTTTTATTGAAATTACCTCGATAGCCTCATCTCTTACTTCGTTATTATTTTTATTTACTTTATCATCCGCGCGTAAAAGATTCATACCTTTTTCCCATAATGACTGTTTACCACTAAGTAAATTGTATATACCAAGATGCGCCCCGTTCGTTCCATTTTCCCATAAGTATTCACATACATCTTCAACGTAAAGTAAATCATTCCCCTTTTCCTCAATCGTACAACGGCACTCTTTTTCACCTAATTCTGATAAAATAAGCTGATGAAACATCATAAAGGACGGTTGCCACGGTCCATATAATGTTGGAACTCGAAATACACTATATTGTAAATTCCCTTTTTTCAATCCTTCTTCTACTTTCAAAAATAGTCGCTTATTTTCGGATTCATCTGTACTGCCTACTTCAATAGAAGAAATTAAATTTAACTTCACTTTTTGTTCTTCACACATTCTTATAATTCGCTTTAAATATTGTAATATGACTCTTTCATTCCGAAATCCACTTTGCTGATTTGGCTCATATAAGCAAAAGTAAACAGTATCGAATCTCTCTTCCTCAACCGATCTCCATCCATCTTCATCTCTTATCGAATAATACGTAAATAATGCATTTCGCCCAATTAATAATAACTTCTCTTCATTAATTTTCGTCATACTATCGAATTCATCAAAATCAAGACCATATACTTCCACTTCTTCTGCAATCATTTTATTTACAAGGTGATAACCTACAAACGTAAGTGCACCTACAATTAGCACGCGTTCCATACCACCAACCCTTTCCCTCTGAAACAAATAGCTCCTCATTTATGTATATGGGAGCTTCATAATTCTTCTTCATATTTTTTAAAGAAATCGGTCGTTTGCCTAACCATTTTATATTTCACATCTTGCAGATGGAACAAGACAGAAGTATCACATTGATTTAGTTGCCTCATTTTCTCATATCTACGCAACTGCTGTTTTCTTCCTCTTTTTTCTTGTGTTGATACGAAAATTTTAACAGGTACACAAGATGGAAGAAGCGTAAATGATTTCTTATTTATTTTTGATTCTAATTCTTCTTCTTTGGCATCATACGCCAAACTTAATTCCTTCACGAGTCTCTTGTAAAAAAACTTATGCTCTTTCTCAAACTCCACATATTCTGGTAAATCTAAACACGGATTTAACATAATGACAGAGCGTATACACTCAGGGTATTTGTTCATCATTTCGAGTGCTACAAGTGCTCCCATACCATCTGCCATAATGTGCATTTTCGCATTCAATGTCTCTTTTCTCAACACAACGTCATATAAACGTTTCGCTAGACGAACAGATTGGTCGTTTCCCCAATGTCTTCCGTATAAATTAGAAGAAAAGACTGTGTAGCCTTGCTCAATAAGGCCATGTAAAAAATAAGATCTACCCGCATGCTGTGTCCATAAACTTGTACCATTCTCAATAAAGTAGTTATAATCACCGAGGAGCATAACAGAAAATCCATTTGGCTTCTCCGGTAAATAAATGACACATGGTTCTTTTTCTAAGTAAAAAAAACGTTCCGTAATACTCATTTTTCCCCCGCCTTATTTTCTAAACATATAAAACCACTCTTTTATAATGTATGAACGGAATGCAAATTTGCGTTGAAAAATCTACAAATATTTTTCTATATTCTTTTTTCAATTGTGTTACAATAAGGACAGATTGAACGAATAGAGGTGTAAAATATGCGTTTCATTTGGGCATTAATTTGGTCGTTCTTACTTGTACATATGATGAGCTATGTAATCGGCTCTATGACTGGCGGTACATACGACTTTAACCAAGCGTCTATTTTCTCAGTTGTTCTTGCTGTGTTAGTACTAGCAATTTCAGCTGCAATTCCAAACGAGCCAGTAGAACAACACTAAAAAAAGAGTCCGGATTTTATCCGAACTCTTTTTTATTTTTATTTCACATGAACGACTAATTCGTTATTTTCTACATCAACAACTACGTGACTATTATCAGTAATTGTTCCTGCAATCAATTCTCGTGCTAATTTCGTTTCCACTTGACGCTGTACGTATCGTTTTAATGGACGAGCTCCGTACATTGGGTCGAAACCGGCTTCCACAACAAATTCTTTTGCTGCATCTGTTAATTCTACTGTAATGTGACGGTCAGCTAGACGACCTTGTAGTTCTTTTACAATTTTATCAACAATGCCTTTAATTTCATTCGTTGTAAGAGGTTTGAATAAAATAATTTCATCCACACGGTTTAAAAATTCAGGGCGGAAATGTCCTCTTAATTGCCCCATTACAAGGTCTCTTGATTCCTCCTTAATGGAACCATCTTCTTCTACTCCATCTAGTAAATGAGCAGATCCAATATTTGAAGTCATAATAATAACTGTATTTTTAAAGTCCACTGTACGACCTTGCGAATCTGTAATGCGTCCATCATCTAACATTTGTAATAAAATGTTGAATACTTCTGGATGTGCTTTTTCAATTTCATCTAATAAAACAACGGAATATGGTTTACGTCTTACCGCTTCTGTTAATTGACCGCCTTCTTCATATCCTACATATCCAGGAGGTGCACCAATTAAGCGAGACACGGCGTGTTTTTCCATATACTCAGACATGTCAATGCGAATCATTTGCTCTTCACTATCGAATAAAGACTGGGCTAACGTTTTTGCAAGTTCTGTTTTACCAACACCTGTTGGTCCTAAGAAGATGAAAGAACCAATCGGGCGGTTCGGATCTTTAATACCAGCGCGAGCACGAAGAACTGCGTCTGACACTAAGCTTACTGCTTCCTCTTGTCCGATGACACGCTCTGATAAGATTTGCTCTAAGCGTAATAATTTCTCGCGTTCACCTTCCACGAGTTTCGCAACAGGAATACCAGTCCAGCGTGAAACAATATCTGCAATTTCTTCTTCACTTACTTCCTCACGTAATAAACGATTTTCTTGTTTATTATGCGCGCCCATTTCTTCCGCTTCTTTTAACTCTTTTTCAATTGCGGGAATTTTCCCGTGACGAAGTTCGGCTGCTTTATTTAAATCGTAATTGCCTTCTGCTTCTTCTAATTCACGACGCAAACGTTCTAAATGTTCACGTAAGTCACGAACTTTGTGAATGTCTTCTTTTTCTTTCTCCCATTTCGCTCTCATGCCACTTGCAACTTCTTTTAAATCCGATAATTCACGTTGCAATGTTTTTAGACGCTCTTGGCTACCACGATCCGTTTCTTTCCCAAGAGCCGCTTCTTCAATTTCCAGCTGCATAATGCGGCGCGTTACTTCATCTAATTCTGTTGGCATAGAATCAATTTCTGTACGAATTGTTGCACACGCTTCATCAACAAGGTCAATTGCTTTATCAGGTAAGAAGCGATCTGAAATATATCGATCTGATAAAACTGACGCTGCTACAATCGCACGGTCATGAATATTTACACCGTGATAAATTTCAAAGCGTTCTTTTAATCCACGTAAAATGGAAATTGTATCTTCAACAGTTGGTTCTTCTGCTAATACTTGTTGGAAACGTCTTTCTAGCGCTGGATCTTTCTCAATATATTTGCGATATTCATCGAGCGTCGTCGCCCCGATACAATGCAGTTCACCGCGCGCAAGCATCGGTTTTAACATATTTCCTGCATCCATGGCTCCCTCTGTTTTACCAGCTCCAACTATTGTATGAAGTTCATCAATGAATAATAAAATGCGTCCTTCACTCTTTTTAATTTCATTTAATACAGCTTGCAGACGCTCTTCGAACTCACCACGGAATTTCGCACCTGCTACGAGCGCACTCATATCTAACGCAAAAATCGTTCTATCTTTCAATCCTTCAGGTACATCCTTTTTCACGATACGCTGTGCTAGCCCTTCAACGATTGCTGTTTTACCAACACCTGGCTCCCCAATTAAAACAGGATTGTTTTTCGTTTTACGTGAAAGAATACGAATTACACGTCGTATTTCACTATCACGGCCGATTACAGGATCGATTTTCCCTGCTCTCACTTCCGCCACTAAATCACGGCCATATTTTTCTAACGCTTCATAAGTTGCTTCTGGATTTTGACTCGTCACTCTTTGATTCCCCCGAACTGTCATTAAAGACTGTAATAAGTTATCTTTCGTAATATGCAATCTTGTAAATAATTGATTTATATCGCCTTTTTCTTCAGAAAAAGCAAGCAATACATGTTCTACTGAAATGTAATCATCCTGCAGTTTTTCTGCTTCTTTCCCTGCTCTTACAAGAAGTTGTTGCAGAGCGCTCGTTACATACAATTTTCCAACTTCTGCACCGCTCCCTGTTACAGAAGGTTTCTTTTTAATTAAACTTTCAGCACCTTGCTTTAATGCTTCTATATCAACATTCATTTTTTGAAATATACGTACTGCTAATCCATCTTGCTCTTCTAATAATGCAAGTAATAGATGAACAGTATCCACCTCTTGGTGATGATGAGATACCGCTAAAGATTGGGCACTCATAATCGCCTCTTGTGTTTTTGTTGTCATTTGATTTAAGTCCATCTTTACAGCCCTCCAAAAGTTTGACTTTCTTTGACCTTTGATTTGATTATACGCCAACTGACTTTTTTATACAATAATTTTGCCTATGTATTTTCAAACTTATTATTTGAAAAAGAAAAAGAGAGCATTCATTATACTGCTAAAAAATACGGTAAATGAAATTACAATGTGTAACGACAAAAAAGCCGCAATAATGATTGCGGCTTCTGTTACGGTTTTCTTTTATATGTCCACTGGCGGTTATGATTCGTGTTATCCGGAAACTTTTCACCGGCAGTTAATTTCACCATTTGCGGATCTTTCACCATACTTCCCGTTTCACCAATTTCTACGTAAATGCCATCATTCGGCGCTTTTTGTCCAGAACGAAACCTGCGATTTTGTCCCATCTTCATTCTCCTTCCATGACGTCTTGCCTCATTAGTATATCCATTTTAAAAGAAAGCTTTTCTGTCATGTTTAGGAAACAGTACTACATCTCATTCTTGTACATATATATGAATGACACAAGCGTAAGCAGGGATTTCTTTCCTACTTGTAGAAAAAAAAAGAAACCAACCTACTCTAGGCTAGTTTCAAAGGAGAGTCAAACATATACGAGAAGATTACATGTTCATTATATGCCTCATCACACGAGCAATGTAACCCTTTTCACAATTTGTACATAATGAAAGAAACATTGTTTGAACTTTCTAAAAAGATATTGACTTTTCTTAATTTCCAACGATAAATAGTAGACACCACAGCACTTTGAGACGTAAGATGGATATATAGTGAAATTTCCATCTATGGTGATTTCACCGAGTCTAACCTCTTATTTCTGCATATTAAAAACGGAAATACAGATAGATACAAAAAAATTATTATAAGAGGTGAAATTATGAACAAACAACATTTAATCGCATTAGACTTAGACGGCACTTTATTAACAGACAACAAAATAATTTCCACTCGAACGAAACATACAATTGCAAAAGCAAAGGAACAGGGACATATTGTCGTTATTTCAACAGGACGTCCATTCCGTGCTAGTTATGATTACTATAAAGAACTTGATCTTAACACACCTATCGTAAACTTTAACGGCGCTTACGTACATCATCCTCTTGATTCAAACTGGGGAACACATCACTCTCCTCTTGAGCTAGCAACAGCGCAAGAAATTGTCCGAGCTTGCTTTGATTTTGGCGTAAAAAATATATACGCGGAAGTAATGGACGATGTGTATGTTCGTGAAATTGATGAAGATAAAAAACATATTTTCGAATTCGGCTCTCCTAAGATTTTTACGGGAGACTTATTAAATATTTTAAACGATCATCCAACTTGCTTATTAATTGACGCACATGACGAGCATTCTACTGCAATTCGTCAACATTTAACCGATATGCATGCGGAAGTAATCGACCATAGAAAATGGGGCGCACCTTGGCCGATTATTGAAATTGTGAAAAGCGGATTAAATAAAGCAGTTGGATTACAAAAAATTTCTAGTCATTACAACATTCCACAAGAGCGCATTATCGCTTTCGGTGATGAAGATAATGATTTTGAAATGATTGAATTTGCTGGTCACGGCATCGCAATGGGAAATGCCATCCCTGAATTAAAATCACTCGCAAACCATACGACGTTAACGAACGAAGAAGATGGTATTGCTTTATATTTAGAAGAGGTTCTTGGGTTGTAATCTAAAAATTCCCTACTTATAGTTTCCTGCCAAATGTCCATACTATAAGTAGACGCATGAGACATCGCGTCGATTGTTTTCAGCTAAATAAAGGGGGTTTTTCGAATGGGTAAAAAGAACAAATCAAAACGTTTTATCCAACAAGGAGCCGATGCTGTTATGAAGCATGATGCAAGATTCCCGTACAGAGGTACATTAGCTGAGGCAGAAAAAGCAAGAAGTAACTCTTCTTTTGGAGGGGTTTAAATGGGGAACTTACTATTCCAACAAGCTAGAGATGCTGTTGAAAATGCCGTATCTTGTTCAAGCGGTACTGAGCAACAAGATCTCGTGTATAGAGCAAAAAATGCTTTGCAATCCGCTTACGCAAACTCTTCAACTGCTGAAAAAGTTCAGCTCCGTGAAATGCAAGAGCAATTGCAAAACATTACGAATTTACATTAAAAAAGAGGACCAACTTTGGTCCTCTTTAATCTTTCCGAAACAATCCGAATACCCCAACTGTTTGCAGTATATTTGTAAATGCACCTGGGTCCACTTGTTTAATAATCCTCTCTAATTCGTATAACTCATAACGGGTAATAACCATCATTAACATTTCTTTATTTTCATTTGTATAAGCACCTGTTGCTGGTATCGTTGTAATCCCTCTTACTAATCGCGAGTGAATCGCCTTTCTTACATCTGCCCCATTCTTCGTAACAATTAATGCTGTAATCTTTACATGACGAGTATGAATTGCATCAATAATTCTCGTTGATACATATAAAGTCACTAGCGTATATAACGCTTTTTCCCATCCATATACATAGCCAGCAGCGATAATGATAATTGCATTAAAAAAGAAAAAGTATGTACCGACAGGCTTATCTTTTATTTTTGATAAAATCATGGCGATAATATCTAATCCACCTGTAGAAGCACCCCACTTTAAAGCAATCCCTACTCCAATTGCCGAAATAATCCCGCCAAAAATCGCATTTAATATGATATCATTCGAAACCGCTCTAACAGGGATGATTTCTAGAAACAGAGTCATAAATATAACACAAAGAAAACTAAAAAAGGTGAAGGCCTTTCCAACCTTTTTCCACGCTAAAATAACGACAGGAATATTAAATAAGCTAAACAATACTCCCGTAGATATGTGAATCGATAAAAAATCACCTAATATTTGTGATAATAATTGAGACAATCCAGCAAAGCCGCTCGCATACACTTTTGCTGGCGTTAAAAATAAATTCATCCCAATCGCGTTTAATAAACCTGCGATGATTACAACGATTAACTTCTTTATAAGTTCAGTATAATTCAACTTCAAATCCATTTCGAATCCACCTTTACCCTTCATAAATGCACCGCTATACATAGTCTTTACGAAAAAGGAAATGATAAACGTACAACGTTTAGAAATGGAGTTGATACATATGCCACATACGAGTGATAACGACAAAAAAGCACGTGATAATAACGCAAAACGCACACAAAAAAATGAGCAAGAGCAAAAAAATATTCAGCAAGGTAAACGTGCATACTCTAAAAAGACCGATCACCTTTGATTCCATCGTACATCAACAATTATGTTGATGTACTTTTTTACATTTTAAAGGAAAAAACATTAAAAATTCACTTCATGTTCACTTCTATATTCTACAATAGCGATAACATATTCGGATGAGGTGTTGGCATGAGAGGGAAACATATTTTCATTATTACTGCACTAATAAGTATATTGATGCTATCTGCTTGCGGACAAAAGAATGGCTCAGCTACAGTCGCTACAGCAACAGACTCCACCATTACAAAGGATAACTTCGAAAAACAATTGAAAGATCGTTACGGAAAAGACATGCTATACGAAATGATGGCACAAGACGTCATCACAAAAAAATATAAAGTACCTGATGAAGGGGTAAATAAAGAAGTAGAAAAAGTAAAAAAACAATATGGAGATCAATTCAAAAAAGTATTAGAAAATTATGGTTTAAAAGATGAAGAGGATTTCAAAAATCAAATTAAGTTCAAACTTGCTATGAATGAAGCGATTAAGAAAAGCATTACAGAAAAAGACGTAAAAGACCATTATAAGCCAGAAATTAAAGCGAGTCACATTTTAGTAAGTGACGAAAATGAAGCGAAAGAAATAAAGAGTAAACTAGATGCTGGTGCTTCATTTGAAGAATTAGCAAAACAAGAATCACAAGATCTGCTATCAAAAGATAAAGGTGGAGACCTTGGATACTTCAATTCAGGTACAATGGCCCCTGAATTCGAAACCGCTGCCTACAAACTAAATGTTGGACAAATTAGCAATCCCGTAAAATCATCAAACGGTTATCACGTTATTAAATTAACTGATAAAAAAGCTTTAAAGCCTTATGATGAAGTGAAAGACTCTATTCGCAAAAACTTAGAGGAAGAACGTACTGCTGATCCTGTATTCAGCAAAAAATTGTTACAAGAGGAATTAAAAAAGGCAAATATTAAAATAAATGATAGTGATTTGAAAGATACGTTTACTCTTGTTTCTCCGCAAGGAAATTAAAAAAAAGCACAACCTTATCTTTTTACATAAGGTTGTGTTTTTTAATCTTTCATCAATATTCCCAACTTTTTCTTCAAGCTTTTGTAATGCCAATTGATGTGATCTAATTCTATCTCCACTTCAATTAGCGCATCTATTAAGTCTTCTTTAGACTGTTGTGAGTTCATAATATTTTCAAGTAATTGTTCGAATCTTTCAGTGCTCTCATATATATCATGTAAATCAACTGCTGCTATTTCGTGTTCTTTTTCAAGGGATAATACCGAGAGACTCTTTATCAATTGTTCCAGTACATTATCTTGCATTTTCGTACCTCTCTTTCAATATCTCACCATCATAAGAAATTATAAGATATACTGCGTTATAAAATTTCATATACACACCTTTTCGTCAAAGCGTATTACTCACACTTATTTTTGTTTAATAACTCAGATATCTAATCCCGGATAGCCCCTAAATATTAGGGCATTCATTCAAGCCCATTGCTACTTATCATACTTCCAATTATCTATAAAGTTTCTATTTCACGGATGCTCTCTAGTTTCTTTATACTCATCAATAATATATCCTGAATAAGTAGTAGCCTGCCTCTCATATCCAATTCTCGTTAGTCTTATATCATTAATCCATTGGAAATAATGCGTTAGTTCATGCGCAATAGTAAACAAATATCCTCCCAAAGCGTCATCTTTCCCTCTTTTCTCTAGCTCATCGTAATAATCTCCTGTCGAAATACGAATATACGGCTCATCATTTCGATTAAATGGTTCAAAGAAAGTCAACTCACCATCCATCGCCTTTATTTTATATGAAGATTTCACATAAATAGGTACTCTAATTGGAAAAAAATATTCTCGGCGTATCCATTTACAAAACTCTTTAATAGCTCTTCTCACTTCAGGATCAACATCTTTATCGAATTTTACTCGTAGTCCCATGCGATGACTCTTCTCTTCTAGATTATAATATTTCCGCCAATTTGTTAGTGTCCAAATATGCATATAATCATCCTAATTATTTTATATTTTTAATACTGTCAGCGTTGTAAAAATTCAAAACACAGTGTAAAAGCTATCACAATTTTATACATAAAATGAAACTTTAATCAGTGATGATCTTACTGCCCGGCAAATAGCAGGATAGGCAGTACAAACACTGCGATAAATCTCTTATATTCTTTTAGCCTTTTTAATGAATCACATAAGAAATACTACAATCAAAATCTCACTTAAAAAACTATATAATAATTAACCATATATTTTTAAAACTTTATAACATACCTCTTCTATAACTTTAGTTTCCATCCTGCCTACTTCTTTCACAATATCTACCTTATAGAGCGAATACATTATTAAAAATAAAAAGAACTATCCCTTCTCTTAAAAATTCAGAGAAAGAATAGTTCTTTTTTCATTTACTTTATTTCTTAAAGTAAGTCCAACCTTCTTCTTGGTAAACCTTTTCTTCTTTCATCAACTTACCAAGTGCACGCTTAAATGCAGCTTTACTCATGTTAAAGCGTTCTTTAATATCTTCTGGATGGCTCTTATCCCAAAACGGCATTGCTCCGCCTCGTTCTTCCATATATGCATAAATTACTGCAGCATCGTCTTCCATTCCTTCTTCTTTACGAGGAAGAAGTGAAATGTTAATTGTACCATCATCTTTCACGTCAATAATACGGCCCGTTACACGCTGACCGATGCGAACTTGTTCTTTTCTTTCTGTATGGTGTAAGAAAGCACGGAAATGCTCATCAGTTAGTATGAATGAACCAACTTGAAGCGAACGATATACACGTCCATTTACGTTTTTATTACGCATAGATGGCGTTGCATCTACGATAATTTCTTGCATATCACTGTCTCTTGCCGGAAGAGCAATTAAACGATCACGATTCGTTAATTTTAACGTACAATATAATTCGTCGCCTACTTCTGGCCATACTGGCATATAAATCGGGAACTCATCAGCTGGAATTAGTATATCTTTTGACACACCAATATCAACAAACACACCTAAACTAGGAATAACTTCTACAACCTTTACCCAGTTCCAATCATAAGTTGTAATAATCGGTTCCTTCATTGTTGCTGAAATACGATTTTGGTGATCAAGGTATAAGAATACATCAATCGTATCGCCTTCTTCAATTTCTCCAGCTACTTCGTTTTTATGTAGGAAAATTTCCTCTTCTTCATTCCCAACCATATATCCGATTTCCGTTTCGCGTAAAACAGTTACCTGTTCAATCGATCCTATTTGCAAATACATATTTTTTAATTCCCTTCTATATATATAAAATTATCTTTTTTATCATTCCAAACAAAAGTTAATTATAACATGATTTTTCCTGTATTTGTCCAACTGCCCAAAATTCACTATAATAAAATGAGGTTACATGAATATAAGTACGAAAACACTTAAGTCTAGACTCGTTTTCAGCTATACTTTAGTATGTACAGTACATAACAAGATTAGAAATTTATTTGGAGGTGCTAACTATGGCAAAAGATAGTTCTTTTGACATCGTTTCGAAAGTAGAATTACCTGAAGTAACAAACGCAATTAATATCGCATTAAAAGAAATACAAAACCGATATGACTTTAAAGGAAGTAAAAGTGATATTAAATTAGAAAAAGAAGTACTTGTTTTAACTTCTGATGACGAGTTTAAATTAGAGCAAGTAAAAGACGTTCTTATCTCTAAACTTGTAAAACGTAACGTTCCAATTAAGAACTTAGATTACGGAAAAGTTGAAGCTGCAACTGGCAACACTGTTCGCCAACGCGCAACACTTCAACAAGGTATCGATAAAGATAACGCTAAAAAAATTAACAACATCATTAAAGAAATGAAATTAAAAGTAAAAACACAAGTACAAGATGATCAAGTACGTGTTACAGCGAAAAGCCGTGATGACTTACAAGCAGTAATCGCAGCTGTTCGTAGCGCTGATTTACCAATCGACGTACAGTTCATTAACTACCGCTAAAAAGAAAACTCCTCTTAATTAGAGGAGTTTTTTGTTTTGTAGAGACAATATTCCGAGAACAAACCATAGAAAAATGGTATATGCGGTGAAAATCACTAAGTGAACAGAGTCTAACCATACGAATACTTTACAAGTGAGCGCATGATTAAACTAGGCCTTATTGTAGAATTTGTTTTATACATGTATTTAGCAGACCTTATTGAAAATAAGAAAAATATACCTTAAGACGTTTCCCCTTCAATTTGAATTACTTTTCTTAATAACCACATCCTGGGCCAAAGTCATCTTAAAAATCGCTGTAACTCATAATTCCTCTCCCCGCCAAAACGTAACAATTTATGAGTATAAGAATATTTCCCAACCTTTAATGTAATGTAAAATTAGTAAGGATCTAAAAAATGTTAATTAAAAAAGAGTTAGAAGTGGTTTTTTGAAGAAATTAATATTATGGTTTTTATTAGCCACATTCTCCCTAAATACTGTAGGATGTTCTAATAATACGAATACACTAACGGATAAATCTAACTGTATCAACAAAGCTTGGTACAAAAAAAATATGTCATGTAATCATTTAAAAAACATTAAATAGTTAATGATAAAGATCTAAAGAAAAGACACCCCAAAGTACCTTCCTCCGACTTGAACCAATAATATTCGGATGGATTTAAAAAGAAGCATACATCTTTAATAAAGATGCAGGCTTCAAAATAAAAAAGTACGCTAAAGCGCTAAGTAAACTCTTATTCAAAAATTTATATTAAGCACTAATATTTTAGAAGCAAGTTTATAAGTATAAAACCTACAGAGATTTCCCCTGTAGGTTTTATTATATTTCAAGTGATTTCCAAATGAATTATGAGTGACTTTTTTCAGTTTGGTTTTCAAAATATTTTTCTTTAACCATTTTTATCAGATTTTCTTTTTCTGTTAGTTCAAATATAAATAATGCTTTTTTCATGTTATTTGCAACATCTTCTTCATTAGGTTGTTTAAGTTTCAATAAATTCCAAGCTTTTCCATAGTATAATTCACCTAGTAAATATAAAGTATTTAGATTAATAGCTAGTTTGATACCCATATCATTGTATTTTACTGCCTCTTCATGTTGATTTGCATGACCTAAAATTTTTGCTAAATTAAAAATAATTTTCAATTTAATTTCTTTATCTCTAGGAAAATCTAACTTATTAAAATTAGTTAAACACCTTCTTAATATATTAATACTTTTTTCATATTCTTTATTTTCCCCATGGAATATAGCAATTGTCTGCATAATATCTATTTCTCTTTCTGATAAAAAATCAGAATTAGTTACAGTTAATTTTAATGCATTATTTAAAAAATCTAAAGCAGTTTTTATTGATTTATCCACCATAAATATAGCAATCGCTTCATGCCATATTAAAAATTGTTTATCTTCTGTTGATTGGAAGTTATTTTCGTTTTTCTCTTTTTTCACTATTTCATAAAGTTCTTTGTATTGTTTTTGCTTTAAGCAATCTTTTATTACGCATTTTACATTTTCTACATATTTTAATTTTTTGTTTTGAGTTAATGCAAATATATTATTTGGGTCAATACCAAGTCTTTCTGATAATTGATATAACAATATACTAGATGGATAAATCACACCTTTTTCTATTTTGCTAATTTGACTTTGCGAACATATTCCATGACATAATTCGGATTGTGATATATTTTTTTTAATTCTAAGCTCTTTAATGGTAATACCCAAATCGTAAAACTCCATTTTCCCACCTACTATTTAGCACTGTATTAGTATAAGAGTATTCTCTAACTTTTAATGTAATGTAAAATTAATATAGTTGCAATTATTGATTGCTTCAAAGATTCTTCCCTATCGGTGCTAACACAAAAAACAGGTTAGGAAGAAAATCCTCTTCCTAACCTGGCCCTCCTCTCACTAGGGACGTTTTCATTCTCACATCGTTTCTCTTAAGAAATTTCATATCAACAGAATAACACTATTGCCCCGCCGAACAAACTTACAAATACAATAAGAAGACATGAACATAGAGCGAGTAATTTCTCATCTCATCTACGCTTCCTTTTAACTGCAATTAGAAACGCAATAAATAATACATTCACACCAACGATTAAGGAGATAAATAACCAATTCACACCTGTTTCTCCGTTAACTTTATACACGTTTGATTCTTCACGCTTTAAAACGAGATAAAATTTTCCGTTTTCCTCTCTTATAATTTCATCCTGCAACAATCCTCTTAACTCTTGTTTTTCACCAATTGCACTTGCAGGTAAGGAGACTTTTTGTGTTTCTTTCGTATTATTAATTGCTACTAAAGTTACTTCATCTTTATATTTTCGTTTTAGTATGCTCATCCCGCTCTTATCATACAGAAGCTCAAACGTACCGCGTCGTAAAGACGGTCTCGCCTGCCTAAGTTCACCTAGTTTTGTTATGTGCTGCATAAACTTTTCGTCTGACTTAAAATCCATTAATCGTCTATTATCGGGTACACTTCCTCCATCTAATGCAATTTCAGTTCCGTAATAAAAATTCGGAATTCCAGGTGATGTTAACAAATAAGTAAGCGCCAGTTTTAAACGTGATGGCGGATAATACATATTTTCTTTTGCAATACGCGCATATCTTTTTGTTTCTTGATCATCTAAAAACGTAACAAATTCCCCTTCTTTTTTACTCACATCGTATAACGATTTCACCGATACATCCGCTTTGGAAAACGATTCTACTATTTTTTCGTTGTATTCGCTATCCTCCTTTGTCATAATACGAAAATCTTTCTTTATCACTTGCATATCTTTTTGCGCGTTATCCCAAAAGGAACGCGGCTTTTTTTCACTATGTATAACATAGCTTCCGTCTAAATCAACTTCTTTTATCCACCATTTCATTGCATCAATTACCTGTTGTTCGTTTTCTCCAAGCGGAAATTGAAATACAACTTTCATTCCTTTTGCATGAGCGTCTTTTACAAGTTCTTTCACATCATTGTCTGTCCCGAAATGTTCATTTACCTTTTTAAAATTTCGCACGTCTAATCCATCGTACTTTCCACTTTCAAAAAGCGGCGAAAGCATAACGGTAGTAAAACCCATTTCTTTTATGTAATCCAACCTTTTTATAATTCCTCTTATATCCCCGCCTTGATACCCTTCTAAATTACCAACTTCTAATTGTTTGTCATTTTTCGGTTCTCCATTATTGAAGCGATCAATCATAATGGAGTATATAACTTCATCTTTCCACTCTCTTTTTTCGTCTGCAAAAGTATGTATTGGTACAAACAAAACAAAAGCTAAGCAAAAACAAATGAATAGTTTCCTAGTCCGTATTTTTCCCACACGCATCCCCCAAGTTTTTAATTGTAAGAATATTATACCAATTATCCGAGAGAAACGCATATGTCGATTTCAATCCTCACAAAATAATCTATGTTACATTTTCTAACATCATATATATATTTTTCTGAATTTTTAGTTGATTTTTAATTCCTTTTCGAATATGATATGAAACATAACAAAACAATGTTATTTTTTCTAACATTATAGGAGGGAAAATCATGAATATGGGAGATACAGTTTTTATGTTTGTGACGACAGTAATGGTCATGTTGATGACACCAGGATTGGCACTTTTTTATGGAGGTATGGTTCGCAGCAAAAATGTACTCAGTACAACGATGCATAGTTATAGTGCAATGGCTATCGTTTCGATTCAATGGATTGTTATCGGCTATTCTTTATCATTCGGACCAGATTGGCACGGACTTATCGGTACACTTGATTGGTTCGGTCTAAACGGAGTTACCTACGCACCAAATCCAGACTACTCATCTACTATTCCTCACAATTTATTCATGATGTTTCAACTCATGTTCGCCATTTTAACTCCAGCTTTAATTTCAGGTGCATTTGCTGAAAGAATGCGATTTTCTGCCTTTCTTATTTTTATCCTTTTATGGACAACGATTGTTTACAATCCTGTCGCTCATTGGGTATGGGGCGTCGGCGGGTGGCTAAGGGAACTTGGTGCACTAGACTTCGCTGGCGGAAACGTCGTTCACATCACTTCCGGAGTTGCTGGTCTTGTATTAGCTATTTTCCTCGGAAAACGAAAAAACATAAATGGTTCTTCTCCTCACCATTTACCATTTACAATGTTAGGCGCAGGCTTATTATGGTTTGGCTGGTTCGGTTTTAACGTCGGAAGCGCATTATCTTTAAATGATGTAGCTTTAACTGCATTTATTAATACAAATATAGCTGCCGCTGCCTCAGCATTAACTTGGATGCTTTCAGAGTGGTTCTTCCAATCAAAACCGACTGCGATGGGAGCTGCTTGTGGCGCCGTTTCCGGTCTAGTCGCTATTACACCAGCTTGCGGGTTCGTTACACCTTTCTCAGCTCTTCTTATCGGAGCAATTGGCGGCGTATTATGCTTCGGAGCGGTCTTTTTCTTAAAAACAAAATTCGGATACGACGATACACTCGATGCATTCGGATGTCACGGCATCGGTGGAACTTGGGGCGGTATTGCGACAGGATTATTTGCAACTACTGCCGTAAACGGCGATGGCGCTAACGGATTATTTTACGGAAACGCCTCGCTGCTGTTGAAACAACTTGTAGCGATCGGCGCAACATATGCGTTCACAATTATAATGACGTATGCCATTATTAAAGCAATCAACTTCTTCCTCCCTGTCCGGGTAGATGAGCACGAGGAGCATATGGGACTTGATATTTCGATGCATGGGGAGAAAGCTTATGAGTATACTGAGCGAGTGAACTAAAAAAGAGATGCAATCTATTACTAATAGATTGCATCTCTTTTTTGCGCACCGGGCAACATACCCCACCTAGTATAACCGGAAATATATTAACGGTTTTTTGGATATATCAACGATTTTTCAAATATATCGATTGTTTCTTTCAAGATATCGATTTACCAAAAAATTCCGACATAACGAAACTGAAGAATACCCGCGTGTAACTTTACACATAAAAAAGACGACCGTTTCATAACAGTCGTCTTTTCCTATTTATTTCGGAGCATTTCCTACATATTGCGTAATATCAACATTTAATGCCTGCGCTAAACGCATACCATATTCTTGATCTGCACGGAAGAAGTTACAAACAGCTAATAATTTCGTGCGTTCATTTACGTCTTTCAAGTCATTCGTTAAGTTTGCAATTAAGTTATCTTGCTCTTCTTTAGAGAATGAACGGTAACGCTCACCTGCTTGTTTGAAGTCATTTGGTTTGTCAATTTTTTCACGAGATACATAGCCTTCTACTTTCATAGTTGAATCGCGATAAGCTGGGTCTTCAACCGGATTTTCAGCCTGACGGCTCGGTTCGTAGTTGATTGTAGATGGGTTTTGATTCACTTGCATCGCACCATCACGTTGTTGATTATGAACAGCTGCGTATGGGCAGTTTACAGGAATTTGTAAGTAATTTGCACCAAGACGATAACGCTGTGTATCTGGGTAAGAGAATAAACGACCTTGCAATAATTTATCTTCCGATGGCTCAATACCATTTACAGTTGCACTTGGAGAGAACGCTACTTGTTCTACTTCTGCAAAGAAGTTTTTCGGATTACGATTTAACGTCATTGTCCCTACTTCCATTAATGGGAAGCGATCTTCTGGCCATACTTTCGTTGGATCTAGTGGATCAAAGTCTAAAGAATCCATTTCATCTAATTGCATAACTTGTACGTGTAAATCCCATTTCGGATGATTTCCTTTTTCGATTGCATCGAACAAGTCACGAGTTGCATGATTGAAGTCTTTCCCTTGTACTTCTTGCACTTCTTTCGCATTTAGGTTACGTACACCTTGCTGTGGTTTCCAGTGGTATTTAATATAAACAATTTTACCTTCTTCATTAATCCATTTAAATGAATGGACGCCGAAACCTTCCATCTCACGATAGCTTGCTGGTGTACCGTAATCAGAAAATACCCATGTCATCATATGTGTAGATTCTGGACTTAACGTCATGAAATCCCAATAACGATCTGGCGTTTGAATATTCGTATCAGGTGCTGGTTTTAAGGAATGTACCATATCTGGGAATTTAATTGCATCACGAATGAAGAAAACTGGTAAATGATTACCTACGATATCGTAGTTTCCTTCTTCTGTATAAAATTTAACAGCGAACCCACGTGGGTCACGTGCTGTTTCAGGAGAACCTTGACCATGAATAACCGTTGAAAAACGAACAAATACAGGCGTTTCAGTTCCTTCATTTTGTAAAAATGCAGCTTTCGTATATTGCTTCATACTATTTTTCGTTACGAATACACCGTGAGCACCTGCACCACGTGCATGCACAACACGCTCCGGAATACGTTCACGATCAAAGTGCGCAAGTTTTTCTACTAAATGATAGTCTTCTAATAATACTGGTCCACGACGACCGGCTGTACGAGAATTTTGGTTGTCTCCAACTGGAGCACCTTGGTTTGTTGTTAAGCGATTATTTGGATTCATCTAGGGGGATCCTCCTCTTTATTTCGTAGTAATTATTATTTATTTAAAATTATTATAAATTAATTATTATTCAAAACTAAATCTTTGTCAACTATTTCCTTCACTTTTTTGGAAACAATTTCAGCCAAACAGTCGATAAATGCTGATTGTGCATTCGGCATATTTGGTCTAAAATATTTGGCATTTAATTCATCAGTTACAACTTTACATTCATAATCGTTGTCATATAAAACTTCTAAATGCTCCGCTACAAAACCAACTGGGCAATATATGAAAGATTCGTACCCATGCTCTTCATATAAATCTTTCGTTAAATCTTGCACATCTGGACCAATCCACGGATCTGGAGTATTCCCAGCACTTTGCCAACCGATTGTATAGTTTTGAATATTTGCAGCTTCTGCAATTAAATCTGCCGTATGCTTTAGTTGTTCTACATAAGGGTCTCCTGCTGCAATAATTTTTTCCGGCAAACTATGCGCTGAAAAAATTACGACTGCTTTCTCTTTATTATCAATTTCTGTAAACGTCTCTTTTATTTGGTCTGCCCAATACGAAATAAATTTCGGTTCATCATACCATTGTTCAATTGGTTCAATAACAGGACCACCGATTTCTTTTGAAAGACGAATAGCACGGTCATTATACGCTTTAATGCTAAATGTAGAGTAATGCGGCGCTAATACGATACTAATCGCTTGCTCGATCCCATCACGCTTCATTTCTTCTACAGCATCTTCTATAAATGGTGCAATATGTTTTAAACCTAAGTAACAAGTAAATTCATACTCTGTAAATATGTTATTCATTGAATCTGTTAATTTATGCGCCTGTTCTTTCGTAATTTTTGCAAGCGGTGAAATTCCACCAATCGCTTTATAGCGCCCAATTAAATCTTCAAGCGCTTCTTCTGATGGCGTACGCCCGTGACGGATATGTGTATAATATGCCTCTACATCGTCTAATGATTCTGGTGTTCCATACGCCATTACGAGTAAACCTATTCTTTTCTTTGTCATCTATCTAACACCTCAATTTTATAAATGAGAATCTTTTTCAGAACATTTGTTTCCAATTATAACAAGTAATAATAAGTACGTCAAAATAATAATTCTAATTAAGTATTATTTATAAGGTGATTTTGAATTTTATATGACAATTTCTTTAATAAAAAGCGACTTACATAATTGTAAGCCGCTTTTCCCTTATTCCTTAATATTTACCCCATATTCTTTAAACCAAACATGAATTTGTGCTAAATGAGCTAAAAGCTGTGGCCCAGTCATCAATTGACCAAACCATGGTGTTTGAAATGCACTGCCGCCAGACTGAATCAATCCGCTCAACTGCTCTTTATCAAACAGTTCGTGTAAAATTGAACCTTTATCCGTTAATAGATTTTGAAGCCATACTGTTACTGCTTTTGTATAGTGCGGATTGTGCGTTTTCGGATAAGGACTCTTCTTTCTATATAAGATGTCATGTGGAAGTACACCTTCTAACGCTTTACGTAATAGACCTTTTTCGCGGTTTTTATACATTTTCATTTCCCAAGGAATATTCCACGCATATTCGACAAGACGATGATCTGCAAATGGAACACGTACTTCTAAGCTCGCTCCCATACTCATGCGGTCTTTTCTGTCTAATAATGTTGTCATAAACCATACCATATTTAAATAAAATAATTGGCGTCTTTTTGCTTCTAGCGGACTTTCCCCCTCTAAAATAGGAACTTCTTGAATCGACTCTTCATAGCGCCTTTGTACATATTGTTGTAAATTTAATTTATTTCTCCATTCTTTTTTTAGAAGTTGTTCACGTGCCTCTGTAGAACGCATCCACGGAAATGCACTCGATTGTAAATCATCTTCTCTATAAAACCACGGATATCCACCAAATATTTCATCTGCACATTCTCCAGATAAGCCAACGACAAAATCTTGTTTAATTTCTCGGCAAAACCATAATAATGACGAATCGATATCTGCCATACCAGGCAAATCACGAACGAGTACTGCTTCAGTTAAATACTCTGCTAATTTTTCATTCGAAATGACGCAGCGATGATGGGTTGTTTGAAATGTCTCAGTCATTAAATTAATAAACGGAGCATCTGAATTTGGCTGGAATGCATTCGCTTTAAAGTATTTGTCATTATCTTCGTAATCAATAGAATACGTGTGTAATTGCCCTTTTCCTGATCTCTCATATTCTTTCGCTGCAATAGCTGTAATAGCGCTCGAATCTACACCACCCGATAAAAAAGTACATAGTGGTACATCAGAAACAAGCTGTCTTGTAATAGCATCTTGTAATAAAAAGCGCGTTTTCTCTACTGTTTCTTCAAAAGAGTCTTCATGTTTTTTACTTTCTACATTCCAATATCTCCATATACATAAACCGTTCTTTGAAAATGTCATTGCATGACCTGGACGCAATTCTTTTATACCAGCATAAATACCGTGGCCAGGCGTTCTTGACGGTCCGAGCCCGAATATTTCTGATAATCCTTCTAACGTTACTTCCGCCTTCACATCTGGATGCGACAATATCGCTTTTAACTCCGAACCAAATAGTAAGCGTCCGCTATCATATTTATAAAAAAGTGGCTTTACACCTAATCGATCTCTCGCAATAAATACTTGTTCTTTCTGTTCGTCCCATACTGCAAACGCATATATACCGTTTAAATGATCGACACATTCTTCTTTCCATTCAATATAAGAAGCTAATAATACTTCTGTATCAGAATGACCTTTGAACGTATATCCTCTTCTTAATAATTCCTTTCGAATGTCTTCTGTGTTATAAAGTTCACCGTTATAGCAAATGGCGTAATTCGTTTCACCTTTTAAACAAGTCATCGGCTGTTTACCGCCCTCAGGATCCACAACGATTAACCGCTTATGCCCAAATGCGACATTTCCTTTAATCCAAACTTTATTATCATCCGGCCCCCGTTTCGCTAACGTCTCAGCCATCTTCGTAACGACATCTCTTTCTCCTTCTAATGAGCGTTTATAATCCACCCATCCTGTAATCCCGCACATATAAATCATCCTTCCATCTTATTTCTTTTCTTGAACGTGCAGTAATCCCCACCCTAAGAGTGCGGATCAAAAAAATGAAAAACTTGACGATAACCTACTATCCACATATGGAATAGCATTTTCACTCAGTAAAACGTGTTTTATTGTATGCCCACCTATGTCTATATGTGTCTAGTTATAAAGAATGCACGAACTGCCTATAACAGGAATAACTACTTTTCATAAAGGAGAAATCGTGTATGATACAACGTAAACATATTTTATATAATCAGCCCCGTGCTCATACAGTCGGTAATGTAGAATATATAAACAATGAGTGGGTATTCTTTGATGATGAAAATGATGAAGCGTTTTTATTAGAAGATATTGCCGAAGATGGGTTTGAAATTTTGTATAATAACAATTGGCTACCAGCCCGTTTCTATGAACAAGATGTATTACAAATCGCCAACGAGCAACACCATTTGCAAAATGGTGAAATGATACGTATTCGAAAAAAGTTACTTCTTAGCTATAATGAATGGCTGGAGGAATTACCTGACTCTGTCTTCACATTATTAACCGAATCATTGCAATCACTTCACTACTCTTTATATGATTGCATGTATTGTCATAATTATTTATCTTTCTTACCGCAAGAGGAGTCACGCGAAGGAGTAAATATTCTTTTGTTTGATAACGAAGAAATGATCTGTACACTGCAGCACCATTTCGTCCGTCACACTACGTCAAATAAAAATATGTTCCGTTTTACGAAAGTAAATGGAGAAGAGTTGCATATCGATGCGACATAAAGTGAAACTTTAATCAGTGGGGTAGCCCACTGATTATTAGCCTTCACCAATCTGATGTTTACGGGATAAAGTAAAAAACCACCTTATAATCTCCCAAGTCTTTGAGATCATAAGGTGGCTTTATTTTTTATTAGAATACTTTCCAGCCAATCGGTAATTTCAGCCCAAGGTAAAATACTGCTACTAGCGCAACAATAAATAAGCCCCAAACCGCCCCTGTTGGTTTGTTTTTGCTCATTTTCACAAGAACCATTTCCATTCCACCGATAACTAAAATACCAGCTAACATTTTTAAGCCATACCACATGTGCATGCTACCTGTTGCTGTCTTCACAATACTCATGTACAACATGAAGCCTGTCACAATAATAATGATATACATTAGGCGAAGCCCCATATGTACACCTTTCCCTTTTCTTCCTGCTGAATAAAGTGAATACGCAACGAAGAATAAAATTAAACCTAACGCCCATGCTGTAATATGCATATGTACCATCGTATCCCTTACCTCCTCTTTTCACACTTTTTCACTCTATATGATAACATGTTCATTTATTTTCAGGAAATGTTTCGCTTTTTTACATTTAAATGATATAATATTTAGAGTATTTACAAACTTCTTGTAATAACAAAAGGGGGAACAATCATGATTCAAACTAAGGATATTATCGAACTTACAGACACATACGGAGCAAATAACTATCACCCACTTCCAATCGTTATTTCTAAAGCAGAAGGTGTTTGGGTAGAAGATCCTGAAGGAAACCGCTATATGGACTTATTAAGTGCATATTCTGCAGTAAACCAAGGTCATCGTCACCCGAAAATTATTAACGCTTTAATTGACCAAGCTAATCGTGTTACGTTAACTTCTCGTGCTTTCCATAGCGATCAATTAGGTCCTTGGTACGAAAAAGTTGCGAAACTAACTAATAAAGAAATGGTACTTCCAATGAATACAGGTGCTGAAGCTGTTGAAACTGCAATTAAAACAGTTCGTCGCTGGGCTTATGATGTGAAGAAAGTGGAAGCAAACCGTGCTGAAATCATCGTTTGTGAAGATAACTTCCACGGACGTACAATGGGTTCTGTTTCTATGTCTTCAAATGAAGAGTACAAGCGTGGATTCGGTCCAATGCTTCCTGGCATCGTTGTAATTCCTTACGGTGATTTAGAAGCATTAAAAGCGGCAATTACACCAAACACAGCAGCATTCATTTTAGAGCCAATTCAAGGTGAAGCAGGAATTAATATCCCACCAGCTGGTTACTTAAAAGAAGCTTTTGAAGTATGTAAAAAAGAAAACGTTTTATTTGTAGCAGATGAAATCCAAACTGGCTTAGGCCGTACTGGTAAAGTATTTGCTTGTGACTGGGACAATGTAACTCCTGACATGTACATACTTGGTAAAGCACTTGGCGGCGGTGTGTTCCCAATCTCTTGCGTAGCAGCAAACCGCGACATTTTAGGTGTATTTGAGCCAGGTTCTCACGGTTCTACATTCGGTGGTAATCCACTTGCATGTGCTGTTTCTATCGCGGCTCTTGAAGTGTTAGAAGAAGAAAAATTAACAGAGCGTTCTCTTCAATTAGGTGAAAAATTAGTTGGGCAATTAAAAGAGATTGATAACCCAATGATCACTGAAGTTCGTGGTAAAGGTTTATTCATCGGTATCGAATTAAACGAGCCAGCTCGTCCTTACTGTGAACAACTAAAAGCAGCTGGTCTATTATGTAAAGAAACACACGAAAATGTAATTCGTATCGCACCACCTCTAGTAATCTCTGAAGAAGATTTAGAGTGGGCATTCCAAAAAATTAAAGCTGTATTATCGTAATGATAGAGAGGTTGTCCGACATGTTGGGACAACCTCTTTCTTTTTATATTCATTTATATTAAGATAAAATTGTAATTTTCTGTATTTTAAAATCATAAAGGAGGTGCGACATGCTATTAAGATATGGTAAACATATTAACTATTTAGCTACAGCTTTTATTTTAGTTACATTCTTTGGTTTCCTACTTTCCACAACATGGCTTCATTACTCAACTCCTACTACACTCACACTACTGAAAGCATCATTTTGGACTGCTGTTATTCTTACTATCATTGGTTTTGGACGAGAAAAAAGCGCACTTACGGTTATACTATTTGGCATTTGTACACTTGCATTCATTGGTCTTTACACTTTTGCCGTTATCGATTACCTCTATAACCCAAGGCCATAAAAAAAGAGCTATCTTTTAACAAGATAGCTCTTTTCTTTATTTCACTACATTTCGTAAAGTACCAATTCCTTCTACTGTAATGACCACTTCATCACCAGCATGTAAAAACTTCGGTGGTGTAAAACCTTTTCCGACACCAGCCGGCGTTCCTGTTGCGATAATATCACCTGGTTCTAAAGTCATTCCTTTACTTATCGTTGAAATAATTTCTTCTATTGAAAAAATCATTTTATTTGTGTTAGAAGTTTGCCTTACTTCTCCATTTACTACCGTTTCAATGTGTAATGCATTCGGCGCATTAACCACCGATTTATGAATTAAATACGGTCCCATCGGACAAAATGTATCGAAGCTTTTCCCAAGGAAAAACTGTTTATGTTTTCTTTGAATGTCTCGAGCTGTTACATCATTGATAATCGTATAACCAAAAACATGCTCAAGCGCTTTTTCTTTTTTTATTTGCTTCCCTCGCTTACCAATAATGATAGCTAATTCTCCTTCATAATCTAGTTCGTCCGTTGCATGAGGGTGACCATTAATTTGCTCATTTATGCCAATAACTGTTGTTGGCGCTTTCGTAAAGATCATTATATTTTCTGGAATAGACTCTACTCCGCCCATTTCTACCGCATGCTCACGATAGTTTTTTCCAACGCACAAAATATTCTTTCTTGGCCTTGGAATCGGCGCTAATATTTTCACCTCTGTTAACGGATAATACGCCGCTTCCCCGTTCTCTTTTGCCCAATTTACAATTTCACATACTTTCTCAAAGCATTCAGTCCCTCTTTCAATACACTCTAACATTGTAATAGGGATTGTAACCTTTTCCCCTTTTTGTCTTTGCGCTTCTCTTAAGTGTAATACCTTTTCTTCTTCTTCATCTACAATACCTACAAATACCTTTTCTTCTTTCTTCGCCGTTACAAAACGCAATATTTCCACTCTCCATCCTAAAACTCATACCCTTTAATTGTATTCGCATCCGCAAGAAAAAAACCTTCTCATGCACGCTAATTTTTACAATATTCTTCTCATCCCCTATTCGTTACCCCTTTATCATTTGGCATAAAATGTAGAAATTTTACTTTTTTTAGCGAATGCATTTCTTTTTTATGAAGTTTTTGTATAATATGTACTACATATATACTAAAAATTTCATTTAGAGATGGAGCCGATTTCAATGTTTGAGCAAGCGATTGAAAAAAAACGTGAAAAAATGATTTATTTTGCTGAACGCTATGGAATGACTTCTCAAAAAACAGTGGATTGTAGCCAAGAACTGGACAGGCTCTTAAATGTAATTTGTCATGTACATACGGATTTACACCCTAATCAAACGTTCAAAACACACACGCAATAATGCGTGTGTTTCTTTTATTTCAAAAAAATACACATTTTATTGGAAACGCCCATACAATAGTAGAAAAGAAAATTTTAAAAACGAAGGGTGTTTTGTATGCCAGCTATGGTCGGACATATTCGTATCGTCAATATTGGATCAAGTGGTATTTTTCATATTGGAGATGTATTTGCGATTAGGCCTATTAGTTACTCACGTGCTTTCGCCGGGGCCGGCTCTTTCAACGTTGGAGATAATGTTTCTGTCTACAATTATCAAAGTGCAACGACTGTCAACGATTCAGATGTAATCGATCAAGCGATAATTGGCTCAACTTAAAGGAGGCAATTGCATTGAATTTTTATGTAAACCAAAGTATCATCATCAACAGTATTAAAATTGATAGCATTACAACCTCTTCTGTATTCCAAATTGGTACTGCCGGAAGTATTAAAGCCCTATCTAAATTTTCAAATACGGGCGGATTTACGGAACCGCTTCGCCCATTACAGGCAAAAGGACAAATTATTTCTATCAAACCATCAACTAGTTCTTCTTAAGACATCCTTGTCATAAATATATAGCAGGAATATTTTTACCCTCCCTATTGAAAAGGAGGTTTCACAAATGAATCAAGATATATATACTTACTTACACCAACTTCAACAAGCTCTTCAAACACAACAAGCAGCCATCCTAAATTTAGAAGATCAAGTGCGCCAACTCCAAGAAGAGCTTAACGAATTAAAAAATCGCCCCTCCTCTTCTGTAGGAAAAGTGGAATACAAATTCGATCAATTAAAAGTCGAAAATTTAAATGGTACTTTAAATATTGGTTTAAACCCATTTTCAGCAAAAGGACAACAAATTGAAGATTTTCAAGTGGATACAGAAACATTGAAGGTAAACCCTGAAACCGAAACAAACCCAGACTTTTATCAAGGTATCCTCCAAGAAATGCATCGATACTTAGATGAAGAAGCATATAATCGTATTCTCCATTTTGAACAAGAAGAGAGAACACCGCTTGATGAAATGTATCGACAAATGATGGTGGATGACATAAAAAAACAGATGGAGCATCGACTCCCTTATTATTTATCACAAGCGCAATCATATGAAGGTATTTCAACAGATCCAGATTATTTACGAGATATCATTATTCAGGCAATGAAACAAGATATTGACAAAGCCTTTCTCTCCTTTATTCAGCACATACCGGGAAATTTCCGAAAGGAGTAAGTAGGTATGAACCTTAACGTTGTAAACCGTGAGTTAAAAGTCGGACAGATTAAAATGAACGGTGTATCGTCGTCCGCACTCTTTTTAATTGGAGATGCAAATCTCCTCATTCTATCTTCTATTCTCGATACACCATTTGAAACAGTTACAGAGGGTCCGTTTGTACCATTAGTAACAGATGTCCCTCCTACTCCAGGTTAAGGAGACTGAAAAATTATGTTGCATCATGTGTCCATTGTCCAAAATGTTTCTATTATTTCTTTAGGGATTACTGCCGTATTTCAAGTTGGAGATGCAAACCAAATGGAATTAAAAAGTAGAGCTATTGCCGTCCACCGTGAAATTCCTTTTTATATACGGGGAGAAGGTCGCTTTGATGCTTTTGAAATCTTTACAGATGAACACATTACAATTCCAAAACGAACGACAGATGTAAAATTAAATATTGTAAATGAATGCCCTTTTATTGAAGTGAATAACGTTGAATTGCGGACACTTTTAAATTCTGGTTGCTTTCAAATTGGAAATGTTGATTATGGTTTTAATAACTCTCGTATTATACAAATCCGCCAATATATTACGGATGAACCTTCCGCACAATAATTCATATAGTAATTAAAAAGCTTAGTAAAGTAGGTGGATGGTATGCCTTCAGTTGTAGGAAATCTCGTCGTGCAAAACAGTAACGGCTCTTTCAACTTAGGAGATTTTTATAACGTATCTCCGAAAGAAAACACGAAAGCCTATAACGGATCTGGAGCTTCCAATGTTGGGTTTGTCGTGAATACGTTTAACGGTGTTAGTGCAACGAATACATTTGATTCTGATGTGGCAGATCAAGATCAGATTGGAACAGCGTAAAAAAAGTAGGAGATATTCTCCTACTTTTTTCTTTTATGTAATTCAAAATTATTAAAATGAAATTTTAATAAGCAAGAGCTTCACTGTCCACAAATAGTGGTATAAACACGTAAGTAGTGAAGAGGCACTATTTCATTTTATTTAAATGATAACCCACTCTCCTCCAAAGCCTTCCTAAGCTTCGGCAAAGACGCAGGTCCCATACCATGCAGTTTTAAAATTTCTTTCTCACTATACTTTGAGAGTTCTTCTACAGTGTGAATTCCACGGTGCTCTAATGCCCTTCTTGCTGGCGCTGAAAGAAGAGAGAGAAAACCTTCTTTTGGTTTTCTCTCTTTCTCACAGACTGGGCAAGTTGGACAATCGCTACTTTTATAGTACTCGTGTCCCTGTTCACAAGTTCTTAACGTTGTCATTTTTTATAGCCCCTTCCTGCTCTCTATCCCTCAATATTCACAACATGATTCCCATCAAAGAAGTATAAACATTTCTCTTTTACAGGATGTTGTAAGCTTTTTTCGAGTGCTTTTGCATATAACGAAAGCTGCACTTTATATCGATCTTCTAAAATTGGTTTCGCTTGTTCGAATCCGCCTGGGAATTTCCCTTCAATCGTATCTGTTTTGAAGTCGATTAACGTAATGCCATCTTCCTCTTCAATCATGCAGTCGATAACCCCTTGGACAAGAATCGTTTCTTCACTCTTCCCTTGCCAATCTTGATATGCTTCTTCTGCTGCAAGCATCATCGTAAATGGTACTTCACGCTCAACACTTTTCGCCGCTAATACCCTTTTACCTAAGTCACTGTCAAAGAATGAAATTACTTTTTCAATCGCTATTTCTTCCGCCTGCTCGAATGTTAATAATTCCTTATTTACCATTCCAGCAATTTGCTCTTGAAGAACTTCAACCGTAATCGGCTTCTTCAAATCAACATGCTGCATAACGGCATGGACTGCTGTTCCGCGCTCTGCGTACGTTAACCCTTTTTTCTCCATAAAGCGCGGGCGTGTTTTAATTGGTGCACGTAGTTTTTTAATAAAGGCGTTATCGCTACCTTCTTCAGATTGATAATTTCTCTTTATTTCTGTAACAGATTGCTTCGCACGATGAGATGTCGCATCCTCATATCCGTACTTCCACATTAATCTGTCGTACACTTCTTCTTTCCGTTCACTTTGCAGGGGAACAGCCTTTTTCTCACGAAGCGCTTCTAACAATTCTTGTTTCTCTTCTTGAACTGGCTCTGGTGCAAGTAGTGTGTTACCGTCCACAACTTCTACTTTCCAGCTAGTGTCATATCCGTAAATTTCATCTGGAATACTTCCTTGTCCTAATTCAAGAAGCATTTCACTATCACGGTGTCTATATAATGAAGGTGCAATCCAGTCTAAATAACAAGACGCTCCGGCACGTATGTGATCTGGTAATAACCATTCACTATGTTCCCTCGCATCAAGCCATTTTTCCATTTCCTTATTTGCATCCTTAACTGTTCCGATTAAAATTAACTTCTCTTTCGCACGCGTCAATGCTACGTATAGTACGCGCATTTCTTCCGCAATTAATTCCATTTTCATTTTACGCTTAATCGCAAGCTGTGATAATGTTGTATATTTAATTCGTTTACGCGGATCGATAAATTGCGAACCGAAACCGAAATCTTTATGCAATAAGAAACGTTTCATTAAGTCTTGTGTATTAAAACGACGACCGAGTCCAGCTACAAATACGACCGGGAACTCTAGCCCTTTACTTTTATGAATCGTCATAATGCGAACAACGTCTTCTTGTTCACCGAGGGCCCTCGCCGTACCCATATCATCACCGCGTTCTAAAATACGTTCAATAAAACGTAAGAAGCGGAATAATCCTCTAAATGATGTTGCTTCATATTGTCTTGCGCGGTCATATAGTACGCGTAAGTTTGCCTGCCTTTGCTTTCCAGCTGGTAAACCGCCAACGAAGTCGTAATAACCTGTCTCACCGTACACTTTCCAAATTAAATCAGAAAGTGATTGTTGACGGGCGAATTCACGCCATCCTTGCAGTAAGTTATAAAACCACTCTAATTTATCATGAAGTTCTTGCTCCTCTTCAAGCGGTGCCCCTTTTAAGAATGAGCTCATTACTTCATAAAACGAGCCTTTCTTTCCATGAGCACGAAGCGTTGCAAGTTCTTCATCGCTCAATCCAACGATTGGGGAACGAAGTACAGCGGCAAGCGGAATATCTTGCATCGGATTATCAATAACGCGGAATACGTTCATCATAATATTTACTTCCGTCGCTTCAAAATAACCAGTCGCGAGGTCAGCGTATACTGGAATTCCTTGTAATTTTAACTCTTCCATAATTTGCGGGGCCCACGGCATGGAGCGAAGTAAAATAACGAAATCGCGATATTGCACCGGACGCATACTATCATTTTTACGGTCATACACTTCATAACCGGAATCAACCATCGCTTTAATGCGCTGCGCCATAAGGCGAGCTTCAAGCTGTGCTTTTTCGACTTCTGCACCTTCTTCACCGTCTATTACTTCTTCTTCCGTTTGCTGAATACATAATAATTCTGCTGCTACATCTTCACCTTCTGGATAGGTAGCACCTAGCTTTAGTTCAGCGTCAGCATCGTAGTCAATTTCCCCAACTTCTTCGCCCATAATTTGTTTAAAAATAAAGTTCGTACCTGCTAGTACTTCATGACGACTACGGAAGTTTTTCGCTAAGTCAATCTTCATTCCGCCGCCCAATCCTTCTTGTGTGAAGCGTTTATATTTTCCTAGGAATAGTCCTGGCTCGGCTAGTCGGAAACGATAAATCGACTGCTTTACGTCACCAACCATGAACAAGTTTCCTTCACTCTCAGAATCTTTCGTTACGAATTTAATAATGGATTCCTGTACAAAGTTCGTGTCTTGATATTCATCGACTAATACTTCAGCAAATTTATTACGATATTGGAGCGCCACTGCTGACGGATTCATTTCACCATTTTCACTTTGTTCACTTAAAATTTGTAAACAGAAATGCTCTAAATCTGTGAAATCGACCATTCCTTTATCTCGCTTCATCGCTTGGAAACGCTCTGTAAATACTTTTACAAGTTGAACAAGCTTTTCTAATACTGGGTGCATATCTTGAAAATCTCGTAAGAAACTTTCAGGTTTGCGGCTAAATAACTCTTCCTGTAATTTCTTTACTTCATCTTTCGCTTTATTACGAAGAGAGTCTACTTGTTTTACAACCTCTTCATTGTAATCACTTTTCTTAATACGCTTTAACGTTTGCCACGATACGTTTTGCATCGCTTCATACAAACTTGTCCACGACTCACGAGCAGCTGATGATAGCGTTCCAAGTAATGCTACATCTGCTTGCAGGGTTTCAATGCGAGGCGCTGGACCGTCAGGAAGCATTGCGAGTTCAGTTGCCTTACGAATATGCTGTTCCGCTGTTTCAAGCTGGAATTTCACATCTTCTAATAAATAAGAAGCATATACTAAATCTTCAATTGTCTTTCCTTCTACGTCATATGCTTCTACTAATTTATCAAGCCATTTTTCCGGATTTGGATGCGCTCTTGACTCTGTATGAAGCGCTAAAATCATACGTTGCAAGTCATCATCACTACGGTCACTCGTATAACGATCAACAAGTTCAAAGAAGATTGTATTATCTTCGATTCCGTACTCTTCTTCTAATATGTCATCTAGCACTTCTTCTTTTAACAATTCATTTTCTGTTTGATTCGCAATACGGAAACGAGGATCAACATCAAGCATGTAGTAATATCCTCTAATTACTTGTAAACAGAATGAGTGAATTGTTGAAATGGAAGCTTTATTTAATAGGCTCAGCTGCTTTCTTACGTGTTGAGAGCCTGGTTCATCAATTAATACCTTTTCTAACGCTTCCCCGATTCGGTTTTTCATCTCTTGCGCTGCTGCATTCGTAAATGTTACAACGAGCAGGCGGTCGACATCGACTGGGTTCTCTTCATTAATAATCTTTTTAATAATACGTTCAACTAATACTGCTGTTTTTCCTGATCCAGCTGCAGCAGCAACTAAAATATCACGTCCGTTCGCTACAACAGCTTTCCACTGGTCATCTGTCCATTGACTACCTTCTGGTTTTTTAGGCCAATTTTCTATCATTCTCCGCCAACCTCCTCTCTTATTTTCTCCATCGCTTCGCTATCTTTCATATCTTTTAACGATCGGAACTGATTATCTTCCAGTGACTCATCAAATTGACAAACAGATTTGAAGTTACAGAACGTACATGCTGCTTTATTCCCCATTTTATAAGGAGCAATATCGATAACACCTTCTGTAATATCTTTTCCGATATTTTCAAACGTATGGTGTACATATTTTTGCAGTACGTTAAACTCTTGCTCACTTGCAATACTTGAACGCGCACTAAAGCTACCGTCTTTTTTCAGGCCAGCAGAAATAATATCTGAGCTTCCTGTTGAAAGTTTGTTATCCATTAAACGAACAACGTCAGCATCTCCTAATACGAGTCCTTTCATTTTAAATTTCTTTAAAATTTCTTTTTCAATTTCAGCTTCCGTTGCGTCACCTTTCATCTCAACGATTGGGTTATGAATATGGAAATACAATACACCAGCTGGTGATGCTGCGTGGCCTTTTTTCATCCACGTCTGTGCATTCGAAGTAACAACATCTAAATACGTTAACATTTGAAGTGCTAATCCGTAATACACTTCCGTTAAATCTAACGCTTTTGAACTTGATTTATAATCAATAATACGTAAGAACGTCCCGTTTTCATCTTCTGCCTTATCAACACGGTCAATACGGCCGACTACTTCCATCTTTACACCATTTGGTAATGAGAATTCCATCGGCGGAAGTGACCCTGTACCTCCCATACCGAACGGCACCTCTAAATCAACTGGTACGAATCCGCTTGACTTCGCATGTTCACGAAGAATGATTGACGTACGGAAAATGATTTGTTGTAGTTTTTGTTTTAAATAGAAATGACGGTTTGAACTTAATAAAATTTGTCGTTGTAATAACGGCGCAATTTCTTCTATTACTAAAACAGAAAGATGCTCACACTCTTTTATGGATAAATCCGCCCAAGTGCGGTTTTCACGCAATAACTTGTCCGCAATTTTCTTTAATGCCGCATGGAATAATTCGCCGATGTCTGGCGCATCAAGCTTGAAAATATCACGCTCTCTAAGCGATAAACCGTGCTGCGCAAAATGAGCGTATGCACAACGATTAAATAGTTCCATACGAGAGACGCTTCCTTTAATTATATCTCCGTATAAATCTCTACTTACTGCTGTACTTAGTTTCTTCGCACGATTTCGATAGAATAAACTTGATAAGACGCGGCTACTTTTTTGTTTCCATTCATCTGAAGTTACGTAGAAATTATATACGTCCCACCAAAAGTCTAAATTCCCTTCAAATCCGTATCGCTTCCACGTTTGTAGTTGCTGCATAACGTAAGATAACGTTACTTCTGGCGTTGCTACATATGAAATTTGTTCTGAACGTGATAAATCATTTACGTCATTCGTAATAAATGAATCTTTCACATTAGGGAACATTCTTTTTATTTTCTTAATAAAGCTAGACGCAAGTAACGTCTTTCCTTCTTCATCTGCAAGCGGGCATGAAATGTATAACTTCTCAGATGCTCTCGTTACCATTTGATACATAACGAACTGTTCTTCTAACAAAGTTTGTCTCGTCGTTGGCGCTAATTCAATCCCTGCCGCACCAAGAACTTCTCTTTCCTCATCAGAAAGCATACCTTCATCCATAGGTGCTGCTGGAATGACCCCCTCATTTACACCTATAATAAACGTTGCTCTCACATCAGATAATCTGGAGTGATCAATATTAGCAATTAACACTTGGTCTAATGACGGCGGAATGTTAGCAAATTGAAGTGCCTCAAGACCAGTCGACATAACGTCAGTAAACATAGAAAGAGACATTTTCTCTTCCCCAAGCATCTCTACAAATGTATCAAGAAGGCTCATTACTTCTTCCCATACTTGTTCATGATCTGTCGCAAATAAGAAATCTCCACTTTCTTCTGCACGTATACGTAATTCTTCTAGTTTTTTCGGAACATCCAGTTCTTCTAAAAACAAGTAAACTGCTTCACACATTTGCATAACTGTTCCTGCACGCTTTAACCTTTTTTGCATGCGAATAACAGGTGTTCTTACAACGTCACGTAGCCTATTTATTTTCTCTTCCATTTCACGTTCACTGTCTGTAATCATCCCGTTCGTATCATCAAGAGAACGATAACGGCGATACATCCATGGATCTTCAGCAGTCCATCTCTTTCCTTGTACACCGTACGCTAAACAGTAATTTTCAAATTCATCCATTTCTTCACGCATCGTTTCTTTTCTTACGTCTAATGGATATAAAAGCTCTGTTTTCACGCAGCGGAACACCGCATCATAACGCCAATTCCCACTAATAATCTCGAGTGCAGAACGAATACATTCTACCAATGGGTGGTGTGACATTGGGCGCTTTTCATCGATGAAGTGCGGGATATTGTAATCTGTAAATAACGTTCGCATCACATCGTAATAACTTTCCCCATTACGAAGAAGCACTGCAATATCTCGGTAACGATATTTTTCATCCGCAACAAGTTTACGAATTTCACGAGCAACACCTTCTACCTCCGCTCGTAAATTCGCAGCTGTACTAATCGTTACACTCGCTTCACCGTTAAATTTTTCATTCGGACGCGCTTCATAATGAGCTTCTAAATGCGCTAATGCCGGAGAATGAAAACGCGGCTGTTCCATAAGTGGAATTGTTTTTTCAATTTCTATTTTCTCTTCACGCGCTACTTGTTTTATTTTTTCATACGTTAACGTCGTTTCATAAAATAAATCGAGTTCATTTACTGGCTGTGCTAACGTTTTTTCATCTATCGTTAACGTGATCGTAACTCTCGCTCCGCAAATCATAAGCTGTCTTACAATCTCTAACTCTTGCGGGGAGAATGAATGAAATCCGTCTATATAAATTTCCGCACCATTTACATATTCAGACTGCGGAAGCTTTTCCACTAGCAATTGCAGGTAGTCTTCTGAATCTAAATATTTTCCAATTAAAGCACGTTCAAAATCATCGTATAACAGCTGTAAATCATACACTTTATTCGCTAGTAACTTTTGTTCGGCACTGCTACTATGCGCATCTAATTGTTGCCACATTTCATATACGTTAGATGGCGTTACATTGTAACGTTTAAACTCTGCAATCATACTACCAAGATGTTCAAAGAAACCGTTTTGCTCCGCTGCTTTTTGGAACACCGATAATCCATCTTTACGAGACTCTACAATTTTACGGAGTAACATATGTACACCAGCTTCATCAATATGAAGACGACTCGCTCCGCCAACTTCTTGCAGTACCTTCCACGCTAATCGTGAAAAACTAAAAACTTGTGCCCGAATAGAACCTCTTACATCCTCACTTCCAATTAACGCCTGCTGCGTCTGGAATGTCATCTGTTCTGGCACAAGATATAATATTGTTTTCCCTCTCGGGCGTTGTTTTAACTCTTCTTGCACTTCGCGTAAACAAAGTGTACTTTTTCCACTTCCCGCTCTACCAATCACAAATCGAAGTGACATGTAACCCCACCTTTCACTTACATAACGAACGTTAGTTTGCTACTATAATTGTATTATAGGACACGAAAAAAGACAAACTGAGTTGTTTGCCTTTTTCTATACTTCTATCTATTATATCAACCTTTTGAAAAATTCGTTTGCACCTCTTGAATTGGCCAATATCGCAAATCAACTTTACCGACGACTGTATCAGCTTTTACAAAGCCAAAGTGTCTACTATCCCAGCTCCCGAGCCGGTTATCACCTACTACAAAAATAAACCCAGGTGGCACCAGTTTTTCTTTCGTTAACTCTTCTAATGTAAAGTCGCCTGTTAGTTGCCTTCCGTTTATCTCTTTCTTATACTTCTCTAAATACGGCTCATCAATAAATTGACCGTTTATATATAACTTATCCTGCTTATATTCAATATGATCTCCAGGTAAACCGATAATCCGCTTTACATAGTCCTCTTTTTTATTCGCATGAAATACCACAACGTCAAATCTGTTCAAGTCCCCAACTTGATAACTCACCTTATTTACAACTAGCATATTGCCATCTTGCAATGTCGGCATCATTGACTTCCCCTCTACAACATACGTTGAAAAGAAAAACGTTCGAAAAAATACAGCTAATAATACACCAATTAAAATTGTTCGTATCCACTCCATGCCTTCTTTTTTCAAAGTTTTCTTCATCTGCTTCTCCCCTTATCCTTTAATACTGAAGCTTTCCTTTACAAAGAAGACTATTCTTAATGTAGTTCTAACTTTACTTCGATTTTCTTACCGACATACCATAAAATAAAAATACCAATCGCTACAATAACTGATTTCACCGGATTATGAATAAATGACATTAAATCATGACCGATATACGTTAAAATAAAAATCATCACAAGTTTTCCGAATGCTAACGCTAGACCAAACTGTTTTACACTAATTCGGGATAAACCAGCGACAACATTTATGAGCGCTGACGGTGTAAACGGAAAACAAAATATAACAAAAATCGGTGCGAATCCTTTCCTTTCAATCCACCCCATTGCTTTTCGTACTCTCTCATGCTTATTTACAAACGAAAAGAAACGACTGCGACCAAAATGGCGGATGATGAAAAAGACAAGTAATGCACCCATTACTGATCCAAGCCATGAATAAAGAAAACCGAGCCAAAAGCCAAATGCAACAGCATTCGCCAGTACAAATACGATAAGCGGTAATGCTGGAATCAACGCCTCTATCATCGGTAAACCAATACCAAGAAGTGGTCCGAACGCTTTATAACTCTCAACAATATGATCCATATTTTCTGGTGAAAAATACTCTTTGATTGTCTGAAAATCCATTCTACACTTTACCCCTTTACTCTAAATACTATCCCTACTGTATCATTGCTTATATGAAAGAGGAAATGGTAGATACGACATATGGAGATGTATTTATTAAAGTTTCCATATCTTTCATAAGAATTCCTTCATTATTTAGCTATGATAATCTATCAATATTCGACAGGACGTGTCATTCGTTTTGTTATTTAGATTGTTTTTTTGATTTTTTCGGTAAATGAAATTACAATGGTGATTTTCTAAATATAACAATTACAACTCGGTTTTTCTAATATATCGCCTTACCTACAAAGACTGATAAAGTGAAACTTTAATCAGTGGGGATTTTGTTGATCCCCCGCTTAACTTCTTTGCTTTCGCTGAATTTTGAGGCGGGGGTCTTACTGCCCACAAATAACAGGATAAACAAAAAAGAATGGGGATTCCCCCATCCTTTCACACTTCGCCTTCCTTCACAAAATACACACTCTCATAAGCGGGTCTTAATGTTGATTCCTCTTTTTTATCAACCTCTTTAAAACAAGGATTCCCTTGTTTTTTCCTACGATCTTCATATTCAGTACGTAATTTCGCTGTACGATTTTGTTGATTTTCAAAACTAGTTTTTGATATCTCTAATTTCACAGCAAAGCCATTTATAAATCTAATAATAAGATTTCCATCTTTTAATTCTTTATTACTTTCAATATAAAAATGAGACAACCAAGCACACTCTTTTCTAGAGTAAGAATAGGTAGGGAAAAAATAAAGTTGATCTGCTGGACTAATCGCAATCGGTGCTTTATGTGTAATATGAGTTAACTCTTTCGTTCCTTCTTTTCTGCCTAAGAAACTAGAGCCATGCTTGCGGCAACTTCTTTCTATAATATCTAGAGGTTTTTGAAATACGAAAAAAGAATCATTCATTTCAACGACTCGCGTAACAATTTTCTTTTCACTTAGAATAACAGGAAGTAAGGCCATCGTATTTTTCGTTACAACATAATTTTCGACATAGCGTTCCACTTTACTTTCCATACTCCATTATCTCCTTTTTTCCATTTATATTAGCAGCTGCATATATAATTTTAGCATCTATGAAAAGGAAATAGCTTACAAGTTCCGCTTTTTTACAATTTTTTATCATTTATCAAACATTTGTTAAATAAAAAAATCACGATATAGTAATGTTTTAATTTTAAAGTTATAAAAACAGCATTTATACTACCTATAAATATTTATTACCCCTTCCTATTTTCACATCATGAAAACAATTAACTTTGCTATAATTAAAATGTAAATCCAATATATGGAGGGCCACTATGGAGGAAAAAGAGATCCAACCATCGATTCAAATGAAAAATAGTAGCGTCATTATCGTGAAAAACTCAGCTAGTATTATATTCGGTTTATTTTTCATTCTGCTATTCTTTGCTAAACCGTTTCGTAAATCAAAATGTCCAGAATGTAAAAAACGTGAGAAGAAAAAATCAGGACAAGAACAATAAAAGGCCTTCCTTTATGGAATGCCTTTTTACATTTGTAGTATCATTTTATTTATTCTTCTCCCTAAAAAACAACTATATTTTCTCCCAAGGTTCCCTACATCTTTTTTGATTTGTAATATGGTCCTTATATAAAACATGAGAAAGAGTATTGGTACTTGTTACCCGCTTTTAATTTTTATTAAACACTTCAAATTTGTACATCTTTATCCATCACTAACAATTCGTTAATTAGTTAACTTTGTAATATAAGTTTTGTATATAATGTCATTCAAAAACACAATATATATAAGTAGCTATTTATAATTACATTGCTTTTTATCGAATTCCAAAAAGGAGCTGTATACTATGGACAAAGAAAATCTCTTAAGCCAGCAGGTTAATAGCATCCCCTCAGATGCCCTGAATACCCCTAGCAAGGAACAAGAACAACTGTTAGAAACATCATCTCAAAACGTACAAAATTCCAACAACAACACTAACAAAAAAGATGTTACTCAAGGTCTATCTGGAAAAGATTTCCCCATTTCAACAGAGAATACAAATTTATAGTTATTTACTATCATACGCAGTAAATGCCCTTGCTGAACTAATTCTTCTACAAAAACTAATACGCATTCCAGATAATTTTTCACCAGTTGTAACATAGAAAAAGAGATTTAGATATAAAACAAGACTCTGAAAAAACTTTCTCCACAACAAAAAAGGATGGCATTAGCCATCCTTTTTTCTATCATCAACTATAAAATTATAGTTTGATTACGTTTTTAGCTTGAGGTCCACGGTTACCTTCTTCGATTTCGAAGCTAACTTTTTGGCCTTCTTCTAAAGATTTGAAACCTTCAGTTTCGATTGCAGAGAAGTGTACGAATACGTCGTTTTCGCCTGGAACTTCGATGAAACCGAAGCCTTTTTCGTTGTTAAACCATTTTACTTGTCCTGTTACTGTCATGATTATTTCCTCCTAAGAAAATACAAATTTTAAATTTTTTAGTCTTCCTGTCTAAAAAAAGAATCCACACATTATCAAATACGAAACATAAACTAGTTCTCACATACTTTTTCTCGTTCGTTTTCAGCACTTGATAACATATGGATTGCTTAATTTAACTATTCAACTGACATCATCATAGCACATTAAAATAAAATGTACAATCTTTTTCGAAAATAGAATTTCTAATTTTTAGTATTTCTTATAAAATATAATTATCTCTATTCTAAATAAGGAGGAGTTTATGACCAATAAAATTCCTAGAAAACATTAAAAAGAATTGAAGAGGATATTGAAAATAATAATCTTGGAAAAGCAAGAGATAGATTGCATGGCCTCATCTTTACATACCCAAATGAATTACATCTTCGAAAACAACTCGAAGATATTTATTATAAATTACAATATCCAGAAATGGCTGGACGTTACTGGTATCTAGAGGAGCATAAAGTGAAACTTTAATCAGTGGGGTTTTGTTCATCCCCCACTGATTATTAGTTGAACCAATCGGGCTTTTACGGGCAGTTGATCCTCGACTAACTTCTTCGCTTTCGCTGAATTTTGAGATGGGGTCTTACTGCCCACAAATAGCGGGATAAAACAGACATTATGCATGAATCATGTTTATTATTTGAAAAATCAATGGGAAATAGTCCTCATCATATTGCACGTGCTTTAAAGTTTAAAGGCGATTCTAACCATATAAAAGGTTTGTATAAAGATCAACCTTTATCTTCAGTGCAGAAGAAAGTAGCAGAGGAGTTAATTTATGAGTATAAAGAAACATGGCAAGATAAGCTAGTTCCTTTTTGCTGTCTAGCATTGCTTGCTTCCCTTCTCTTTTCTGCCGTTGTTGGTTTATTCACTATTTGGAATTGGATTTTTTAATCACAGGGGGAATTTTCACATGTCAAACTACGCTAAAGAAGAAAGGCTAACAGGGGGAAACGTCTCAAGCGTATATCGTTCTGAAAATACTGTTCGGCGAGAGTTAAAGCCAGGCAATGAAAAGATTCATAAGTTATTGCAACATTTAGAAAACAAAGGATTTCATTATGCTCCAAAGTTTTTAGGTGTAGATGAAAAGGATAGAGAGATTTTATCCTTTATTGAAGGAGAAGCTGGCAATTATCCTTTAAAAGAATATATGCGATCTAATAATGTATTAAAAGAAATAGCAAAGATGCTCCGCCTTTACCATGATGCTGTAAGTGATTTTCTGTTATTAGATGATTGGAAACCGATGGATCACACTCCAAATAACATTGAGGTTTTATGTCACAATGATTTTGCCATATATAACATTATTTTTAATAATGAGAAGCCAGTAGGGATTATTGATTTCGATGTTGCTGCTCCTGGTCCAAGACTATGGGATATCGCTTATACACTTTATACTTGTGTGCCTTTAAGTAGAGTGTATTATACAGAATCCGGTGAAGCTGTTCATTATGACTCATCGCAACATGCAGATCGCATTAAAGAGAGAATGAATTTGTTCGTTCAGTCCTATGATAAAAATATGGATGAAGATTACTTAGGAATGGTGTTGCTTCGATTAGAAGGATTATGTACATATATGAAACGAAAAGCGCAAGAAGGCGACTTGAATTTCCAAAGAATGATTGATGAAGGACATCTAGAGCATTATGAGAAAGATATGAAGTTTATTCGTGATCATAAGGCTGAGTGGAGTTGATTTAGTAATAAAGAAAAGGAAGTATCGTTTTTTGCCGACAACTCAATCTCTCTTTTCGAATCGTTTAGAAAATAACAAGGGGCACCTTTCAAAAAAGGTGCCCCTTCCTTTTATTTCGTAAACTGTGCTTCTTCTGTAGATCCTTTTAACGCTGTCGTTGATGAAGTTCCGCCTGTAATCACTTGTGCCACTTCATCAAAGTAACCTGTTCCTACTTCGCGTTGATGACGTGTTGCAGAGTAGCCGTGTTTTTCAGCTGCGAATTCTGCTTGTTGTAGTTCAGAGTATGCTGCCATGCCGCGCTCTTTATAGCCACGTGCTAGTTCAAACATACCGTAATTTAATGAATGGAATCCAGCAAGTGTTACGAATTGGAACTTGTAACCATAAGATGCGATTTCCTTTTGGAAGCTTGCAATTGTTTTTTCATCTAGTTTTTGTTTCCAGTTGAATGAAGGTGAGCAGTTATATGCAAGTAGCTTTCCTGGATGCTCCTTATGAATTGCGTCCGCAAATCGTTTTGCATCTTCTAAATTTGGTTCCGACGTTTCACACCAAACGAGGTCTGCATACGGTGCATACGCTAAACCGCGCGCAATTGCTTGATCAAGACCTGCATTTGTACGGTAAAATCCTTCTGGTGTTCTTTCTCCTGTAATAAATGCTTTATCAACAGGATCGATATCGCTCGTAATTAAATCAGCTGCATCCGCATCTGTTCTTGCAACGATAATTGTCGGCACTCCCATTACATCTGCTGCAAGGCGTGCAGAAATTAAATTGCGCACTGCTGTTTGCGTTGGTAGTAGTACTTTTCCACCTAAATGGCCACATTTTTTCTCTGAAGATAATTGATCTTCAAAATGCACACCTGATGCACCTGCTTCAATCATACCTTTCATCAGTTCGAATACATTTAATTGCCCACCAAATCCAGCTTCTGCATCTGCTACAATCGGTACGAAATAGTCTGTATCATCGCTTCCTTCCATATGCTGAATTTGATCCGCACGTTGAAGCGTTTGATTAATTCGTTTTACTACAGCAGGTACGCTGTTCGCTGGATATAAACTTTGGTCTGGATACATATGTCCAGAAAGGTTTGCATCAGCTGCTACTTGCCAACCACTTAAGTAAATCGCTTTTAACCCAGCTTTTACTTGTTGCATCGCTTGGTTTCCTGTTAATGCGCCAAGTGCGTTAATATAGTCTTCTGTATGAAGCGATGTCCAAAGCTTCTCAGCACCGCGACGCGCTAACGTATGTTCAATATCAATTGACCCGCGCAGGCGAATTACATCTTCTGCCGAATATGGACGTGTGATCCCTTTCCAACGCTCATCTAATTCCCAGCTTTCTTGTAACTTCTCGATTCTTTCGTTTTTCATTTGTTCCATCCCCTTTTCATTTTTTATAAAATTTCATAACCCGGTAATGTTAAAAATGGTACGAATTCATCATTTCGAACGAGATCTGTAAACAACGTTGTCGCCTCTTGGAATCTCCCTTTCTTAAAGGCTTCCTTACCAATCTCTCTTTCTATTTTTGCTAATTCTTCTTCTTTTAGCTCTTCCATTAATTCAAGCGTAATATTACGACCATCATTTAGCTTTCCACCTTCATGACGAATCCATTGCCATACTTGTGCTCTTGAAATTTCAGCTGTTGCCGCATCTTCCATTAAGTTATAAATGGGTGCTGCTCCCCGTCCGCTTAACCAAGATGCAATATATTGAATACCTACGCTAATATTCATGCGAAGGCCCTCTTCTGTAATCGTTCCCACCGGTACCTCTAGTAAATCGTTTTCTGTTACACATATTTCTTCACGTTTTCTAAAAATTTGATTTGGTGTTTTCATAATGTGATTAAACACTTCCATTGCAACCGGTACAAGTCCAGGGTGGGCAACCCAAGTCCCGTCATGACCGTCTAAAGCTTCGCGTTCCTTATCAGCACGCACTTTTTCAAAAGCTGCTTCATTTGCTTCTGGATTATTTTTAATCGGAATTTGTGCCGCCATTCCTCCAATTGCTGGTGCATTACGGCGGTGACATGTTTGAATTACTTTCAAAGAATACGAACGCATAAATGGCGCCGTCATCGTGACTTGTGCTCTATCTGGTAGTAAGAATTTATTATGATTACGGAAACTCTTTAAAAAGCTAAAAATATAATCCCATCTTCCGCAATTTAAGCCAGCAGAATGATCTTTTAGCTCATATAAAATTTCATCCATTTCAAACGAAGCGTGAATCGTTTCTAGTAACACAGTTGCTTTAATCGTTCCGTTTGGAATGCCGATATATTTTTGAGCAAATACGAATACATCATTCCATAATCTCGCTTCTAAATAACTTTCCATTTTCGGTAAGTAAAAGTATGGGCCGCTCCCTTTTGCTAAAAGAGCTTTCGCATTATGGAAAAAATACAAGCCGAAATCTACTAAACTACCCGACATATTTTTCCCATCAACTTGCATATGCTTTTCCTCTAAATGCCATCCTCTTGGACGTACAATGAGTACAGCTGTTTTCTCATTTAATCTATATTCTTTCCCTTTATCATTTTCATGTGAAATCGTTCCCTTTACTGCATCTCGTAAATTGATTTGCCCTTCAACTGCGTTTTCCCAAGTTGGTGCATTCGAATCTTCAAAATCCGCCATAAAAAGATGCGCTCCTGAATTTAAAGCGTTAATGACCATCTTTCTATCTACCGGTCCAGTAATCTCTACGCGGCGATCCTCTAAGTCTTTTGGCAGCTTGGCAATTGTCCAATCCGCTTCACGTATGTGTTTTGTTTCTTCTAGAAACTTCGGAAACTCCCCTGCATCAATTCTCTTTTGTTTTTCTACACGTTTTTGTAAAAGTTCTATGCGGCGCTCATTAAAATTCTCATGTAGTTCCTTCAAAAAACTAAGCACCTCAGGTGTCAATATTTCGTTGTACGCTGGTAACATTTCTCCAACGAGTGTAACCCGTGAAGTTTGCGTCGACATATTAGCATCCCCTTCTTAAACTGTTTTATAACAGATTTGATTTCATGTTTTATATTATATAACAAATCTTCAGAAAAGGAAGTTTTTTTTGAAAATTCATTTCATTTTTTTTTCAAAACGCCATTCTTTCGCGCTTTATTTCATACAAAAAAGGCCGCTGTTATACAACAACGACCTTTTTGTATTATTTTTAAATTTCACTTTGACTAGTTAAACTTTATTACTGCCCTTGTTCCATATCATGCAATATTGCTCTATGTAAAAACTGTGCGTATTGTTCTCTCGTTACCTTCATAGACGGACCGAATTTACCTTCTCCGATTCCCATTGTAATACCATTTGTTTGTACTGCACTAATTGCATTCGTTGCCCATGAATTTGTTGAAACATCATTAAAGTTATGAGATCCCTTTGCCTGTAAGTCAAAAGCATTCGTAAGAACTTGTGCCATTTCCGCACGCGTTAACGTCGCCTTCGGTCTAAAGTTTCCATTCTCGTCTCCCTGGAAAATTCCCATTTCCGTTAAAGCCAATATCTCCTCGATAAAGCTTGTTGAATTTTCATCAATATCTCCATATGGGTTTTCATATTCATCTTGTTCTTCCATATCAAACACACGGTAAATTAAAGCTGCAACTTGCTCACGTGTTACATTATCCCCAAAACCGAATATTCCATCGCCATATCCCAAAATAATTTCTTGTTCCGCTAATTCATGAATTGCCTCATATGCCCAATGCCCTTTTGGTACATCTTTAAATACAATTGTATTTGTTTTTTGCAACGGTGCACTTTCCGCTTTTACACTGTTACTCTCTGCTGAGAATAACACCCCACCCATAATTGTTAATGCTGTAGCTGTTTTTAATAATTTTTTGCTCATCAAATTATCTCCCCAATATGTATATGTTTTTTTAAAAATATACAGAATAAATGGTATAGTGACAATATATTTTTCGACACATTTCGTGACGGTTTTGTGAATCATATTAAACATCATGTCTTTTTCATCGGGTTGATTATAAAGCTTGTGTATAACCATAAAAATACATAAATACGAATAATAATTCTTTTTTAAACAAACAAAAAAGCACAAATATTTCTATTTGTGCTTTCATATTTCACTCTACTTCCAATCCTCTTTCAAATGATAATTAATAATCGCATTATTAATAAACTGAGCATATTGTTCTCTAGGTACAGGGCGATTTAATTCATACATGTCATTCCCAGTTCCTCTCACAACATTATTAGATTGTAACGCACTAATTGCATCTTCTGCCCAGTGGCCTTTTGGAATATCTTTAAATGTATGTTTTTGTTTCGTTTCAAAATGAAATGCTCGTTTTAAAATGACAGCCATTTCCGCTCTAGAGATTGGTGCTTTCGGCCTAAAATTCCCTTGGCCATCCCCTGAAAAAACACCACGTTTTGTTAACGCCAAAATTTCCTTTTTAAAAGTTGTTGTACTATCAGAAACATCTTTATATGGATTCGCTACTGGCCCTTCTTCTTTTATCTCAAGTGTTCTGTAAATAGTCCCAGCTACTTGTTCACGTGTTATAAGATCGCCAACACCATACTTCCCGTTTCCATACCCTAATATAATTTTATGATATGCTAAGTCCATAATAGCATCATATGCCCAAAATCCGTATGGAACATCTTCAAACACAATCATTTGTGGATACTCTTCCGCTTTTACAGGCGTCACATTCGTCCCTGCAAATATACCTCCTGCCATTGTCGCAATCATCATTACACCCAATATTTTTTTCTTCATTGTCCTCTCTCCCTATTTCATTCAAATAAAATGAACTTCATTGTTTCAGGAGTATTATTTTTTGGTGAATGTAAGATAAAATGTAAATCTTCTAGAAGAAATATTTCCACTACCTTTCTGCTTTATACTCCCTTCTTTCTTTTTCAAAAAGGAAGTTGTCACATCTAAGGTGTTATATACTAAAACATTCTACAATCTCTTTATAAACTCCTTTTCACTTTACAACTTCCCTTTATTGGCACCTAAAGGAGATACCTAGTGGAGGCTACTATATTCATGGTTTATATTTCAGAGGTAGCATTCCCCTTCACTGATAACTCGTTTTCGCTGAATTTTGAGGTGGGGGGTCTTACTGTCCAGCAAATAGCGGGATAAAAAAATCATCCTTTTTTCTTAAAAGAGGATGATTTTTTATCTTTATTAACACTCAAATATGCTACTACTTTTGAAGAGTAAATTGGGCAACTATTTGTTTTAGTTTTCCTGCTGCGTTATGCATATGTTCAATTGAAATCGAAATCTCTTGAACAGATTTTTCTTGCTGTTGAATAGACTCTTTTACCCTATCAGTTCGGTCAGATGATCTTTGAGAAATTTGAGCCATGTCTTCTGCAGAAGCCGAGATTTCCTCACTACTCGCTGCAATTTCATCTGTAGACATAGATACCGTTTGAATTTGCTCAGATACTTGCTGTACTTTTTCTGTAATTGTTCCAAATACTTTTTCTGTATGCATTACTACTTGTGTACCTGCCTGTACCTCATTATCTACTTTCCCCATCATATGTACTGTATGGTTCGTTGTTCCCATAACTTGAGTAATAAGATTCTCAATTTGTTTTGCAGAATCACTAGATTGTTCTGCTAATTTCCGCACTTCATCTGCCACAATTGCAAATCCTCTACCACTTTCACCAGCACGTGCAGCCTCAATTGCAGCGTTTAATGCTAATAAGTTAATCTGGGAGGTAATACCTTGCATAACATCAATGATTTTAACAATTTCTTCTGATTGTTCTTTCATAGTCTCTACTTGTTTCACACCGCTATGTACCGAATTTTGGATTGTATCCATCTGTTGAATCATTTGTTTCATTAATTTGTTACCACTCTCTGCATCTAATGCTGATTGAGCAGATAATTCATTTACAGAGGATGATGTATTGACTATACTCTGCATTCCTTGTGTCAACTCTTCCATCGCACCCGCAGTTTGTTCCATTGCTTGCATTTGACTCTCTGCACCATTTGCGACTTCTTCAATATCCATAGTGATTTTTTTGGCTGCACTACTAGATACTTCTGACGCAGATGCTACTCCGTCTGCATATTGGAATAGAAGCTGAATATTATTCTCTACTTCTTGCATATTTGTTCTTAGCCCTGCAATCATCTCATTAAAATTACTTACTAATACACCTAATTCATCCTTAGCAGTATAATCACCATGTACAGTTAAATCTCCTTCTTTCGCTCTTTCCATCATACGACTAACCGTTTGTAAAGGAGCAACTATAAGCTTGCTAATAATATAACTTACTATACATATAACGATTGTAGTAACTACTACAAGAATGATAAAGGTAATAACGGAACGATCAATCATTTTTTGCGAATCTTTAAATACTTGGTCAGCTAAATTTGAAACATACGATTCTAAATCCACTGCATAACCAGCTAACTCTATTCCCTTCGGTTTTAATTCCTTCTGAAATTCATTTACCATTTGCGGCTCGTTTGTTGCCTTCGCCTTTTCAAATAATTTCTTATATGTATCTTTATAACTTGGCAAAGATTTCTTCATCTTCTGAAACAGTTCATCCTCTTGCTTACTTAAATTAAAACCATCATCATATTCTTTTAATAAAGAATCATATTTTTTAAGATCCTTTTCAATATTATTAATTATTCCCTCTTTATTTGCCACTTCATTTTGTGATGCCGTAATTAACTCTAATAAGTTATATTCTAGTGAATTTTGTGTGCGAAGCATTCCTTCTAATAAAATTGCAGAATATTGATAATCATCTACTACAACCTCTGTATCGTGCTTAATCTTATTAATAGAATGAATTGCTACACTGCTTATAATTACCATACCTAAAACTGCTAATGAAATAAGCGCTAATAATTTATATTTCACTTTTAAATTTTGTAAAAAATACATTTTTTCACCTTTATTCCTTTATATATAGATTTTTAGAATTTTATAGCTTATTATTTACAAAATCGCAATAAAAAGCAATGATAAATATTCCCAATATGAAACTTATATCTCTATAAAAAAAAGTAGCCATAATAGCTACTCCTTTTTTCTTTGTTTCTCATATTGTTCAAACGTATGAATTCTTTCAAAAATTGGTGGGTGCGTGTATAAGAAAAATTTCACTAACGCAGGCGGATTCACTTGGCTTAAACTTGTTTTTGATAAATATTGAAAAGTTTTCACACCAGATTTTCCGTCCTTCGTCATATTTAAAGCATATTGATCTGCCGCTCTTTCTTCTATACGTGAAACATAGTTTGTTGCTGGTTGTACTGCAAATGAGAGTATAGAAGAAATTAAGAAAAATAAAGGTAAAATGGAGAAACATGCCACTTTTGAAATTTGCAATGTATCTCCCCATTTGCGAATACACATATTTATAATACGACTAATTAAAAACATACCTATAAACGATAGCAATACATAACTTGCAACGCCAAAATATATATGTTTCATAACATAATGCCCCATTTCATGGGCCATTATAAATAAAATCTCTTTATCTTTTAACTGCTTAAGCGTTGTATCCCACATTACAATACGGGCGTTAGGGCCAATTCCTGTTACGTAAGCATTTAATGCATTCGTTTTTTCTGACATATTTACTTCATATACGTGTTTAGCAGGAATGTCCGCTTTGTCTGCTATCGCTAAAATTTTCGTTTCTAATTCTTTATTTTTCAGCGTCGAGAAGTCGTTATAAAGCGGATCAATAACGACAGGCTGTATGAATGTTAAAAAGATTGTAAATGGAACAGAGAGCGCCCATCCTGCTAGCCACCATCTCTTCGGAAATTTACGGATAAGCCATAATAGAACGGTAACTACGATTAACATAGTCGCATAACTTTCCCAAAAACCGATAACATGATCTTTTATCCAGCTTTGTGTACTTTGCGTTGAAATGCCGTAATCAACGGACACTTTCCGGCCAATCCATTGCATCGGTAAGGCAAGCACTGTTGTCAATAATGATAAATAAAAGAAATAAATCGCAACTTGCAAAACACTTATTTTAGTCGTTTCCTTCGACCATTTCTCAAACTTTCTTGAAATACCTAGCACAAGTACAAATAATAAAATAATCCATTCAAGAGGCGTCGCTAAAAAGTATAGTAAATTTTTCACGCGCGAATAATCTTGGCTTAGCGTAAGCTCTCTAGCACTCATAAACGTTTCTGGATCTGCACTCGTTCCCTTATACATGTCCGGAATAAGTTCATGATTCCATCCAAATAAATACCAATATATAAGTAACGCAAATCCAACGTACAAAAAAAGCGACCAACCGATAACCTTCCTCACGCTATTCCCTCCTCTATGCTGCCTGTCTATTATTATTGTAAGTTCGTACACGCTAAATTAGAACAAGCTTATTATGTGAATTGCTCTGGATCTTTTTATTTACATAAAAAAACTCTTCTACATAAGAAGAGTTTTACCTATCTTTAAACACTTTCTTCGGTTCATAATCCGGAATAAGAATCGCACTTACAAACCAGCACGTACCCTACTTGCTTTTTAGATAACATAAAAAGCCTCTTTAAGGAAGTACATCTATTAATAAACTAAAATCTTGTAAAGAGAAAGAACTATATTTCATAATACCCTGTACAGCTAAAAGTAAAACAAGACCGATCACACACATATAGTTAACGCTTTCTTCATTCTTTTTTTCAGTAACGACTCCACCACTTATACATAAAATCCCCAACAAATGGAGCGCTAAATACATGAAAAAGTAAGCTTCCTCCCAGCGCAAAATAACATTCACTGTCGTTATTAACACTAGACTAAGTAAAATCAAATAAAAAAACTTATTTGATGATATCGTTTCATTCATATAATTTTATACATCCCTTTCAAATTTCGAATTAATGATGTTTCAAAGCTATAAAGTAAATGATTGTTTTCATACCATAAAACAAAAGGAAAGCCACCATTACTTTCTCGAATACTTTATGAATCCACATATACTTCTCTTCATTCTTTTTGAAGATGCGCTTCATCATTTCTTCTACAATTAGACCAAATATTAGTAAAACCCCGAACACAATAAGAAGAGAAATAATATTTTCTTTTAAATGAGTACTAGAAAATACGTAATACTCTGGAAACACAATCGTATCTACTACAGGTTGAAGCCAATGACAAACGCTTTTATCACACATATCTGTAATAGACGTAGAATCTATAATGTCTTTTAATATTTTTTCAACCGTCTTCTTCATCTTATTTACTCCCGACTACATCTGAAAAGCTCTTTTTCTGCTCTGCATATATAACTGGCACTTCTTTACTCCAATATTTGCGATTAACAAATAAAAAGATAAGTACTAAGTTTAATCCTGTTATAAAAATAATAAGTCCAGGAAAGAATGTCGTATAACTTGAGAAATCGGCAAAACTCATAATTTTTTCTCTACTTATTAGAAAAGACGCACCTATTACAAATGCATTGTTTAACATATGTATTGCAATTGGCATGAGTAAACTTTTCGTACGAATATATACGATTGACAATACGATGCTGAATATGGCTGCACCGAGGAAATCAACATGTAACAACGCAAACAATATTGCTACAACGATGGTCGCTATGCTCGTTCCCCATTTTGTTGCAAAACGTTGAAGTAAAAATCCGCGAAAAACAAATTCCCCGATAATTGGTGCGATGAATACGACCCTAATGACTTGAGATACATATCCCCCAGTACTATCTACAATTGGTTCATGCAGGGCGTTCATAATAAAGTCCGGTGTAATCCATGCAAAACTATACATATACAAAATAAGATACCCGTAACTAAACATGCATAACATAACCGTAATGTATAAAACTTGTACCAAGTTAAATGTTTCATTTTTATTAACAAATAATGAAAATGAAATGTGGTGCTTTCTATACTCATAAGAAATCCATACCATCGGAAGGATATAGAATATAAGGATATTTATAAAAGAAGAATTTTGTATATGAAATATACTTGTTAGCAAATCGCCACTACTTCTCGCTATTAAAATTAATAGTGCAAATACAATTAAAAAATATCTAGCTCGCATCACTTGAAACGGGTTCACACTCATCTCCTCCCCTATGTTACTTTTATCATATCATTTGATTCTTAATTTTTTGCGAAAGAAAACCTTAAAATTTCCTTAAAAATTCCATAAGTTACAAAATGATGATATGATATTCGAGAAAATTAGGAGGGATGTTTATGTACCAAGCAAATATTTTACTCGTTGATGATGAAACAGCAATTTTACAATTACTAACTACCATTCTTGAAAAAGAAGGCTTTTCTCATATTACAACTGCAACATCAGCTGAAATGGCTTTATCTCTAACTAAGCAAAACAATTACGATTTAATTATTTTAGATGTAATGCTTCCTGGACAATCTGGTTTTGATATTTGTCCAATCATTCGCCAACAAACAGATTGTCCAATTTTCTTCCTATCAGCAAAAGCATCTGATTTAGATAAAATATCCGGATTTTCATACGGTGCAGATGATTATATTACGAAACCATTTAATCCATTAGAAGTAGTAGCACGCATGAAAGCACAGCTTCGGAGACATATGAAACAAACCGTACCACACGAACAAAAATCACACTCGATTTCATTTGGAAGATTTGAAATTGATCAGCACTCTGCAGAACTAACAGTAGATGGGCACATTGTCGAATGCTCCGCTCAACTCTTTCAACTACTACTCTTCTTTTGCGAGAATCCGAACTACGTATTTTCGAAAGAGGAAATATACGAAAAAGTTTGGGGAGCACCTGCCTATAATGGCGATGACAACACTGTTATGGTCCACATTCGAAAACTACGTGAAAAAATTGAACATGATCCAAGTAAACCAGAATATATAAAAACCGTTCGCGGGCTTGGTTATAAGTTCGTTACAAAGTAGGGTGACGATATGAATTTTAATAAACGACTTATTATTCAATTTATCATGCAACACGTTTTTGTTTTAGTTACATTACTTATCGCTGTAGTTGCTGCTTTTACTTATTTAATTTTTCTTCTTACTAGTACTTTATACGAACCTAATATTCCAGATTCTGATAGTTTTACAATTTCAAGATACATCTCTTCAGAAGATGGGCATATTTCGTTACAATCTGAAGTGCAAGATTTAATAAAGGAGAAAAATGATTGGCTCCAAGTTGTAGATGAAAACGGAAAAATCCTCTACCACTTTAATACACCAAATGATGTTCCGAATGCTTATACGAAGACATCTTTAGTCGCATATATACAACATCATATCGAAAGTAATTATAAATTTACATATTGGGAAATTGAATTAGAAGAAAAGAAAGTACTTGTTATTTATGGTGGTATGTTAAAAAGCAATGCGTTACTGACAGCAATTCAAAAGGATCACTCCTCTTTAACGATGGATTCGTTCACATTAACAGATCAAGAAAAACAGTTACTGTCTAAAGAAAAAGCAGCACTTCAAATATTTAATCAAAATGGCGAAGAGGTTTTTGCCTATCCAGCTGGAAAGAAAAAAACATTTTCAGCAATACAAATCGCCCTTAATGAAAAAGAACCGTGGAATCATAAAGAAAATACGTCTAGCTTTTACGATGCAAATAGTGGCAACCTTCTCGTTGTAACTGCAAAAAATGAGCACTACTATCCAGGTGACGAAATTGAAGATGTATTTACTAAGAAGTTTCTCATCGGATGCGGATTAATCCTTCTTATCGTATTTGTTTATTTAGTCATTCTTTCTATTTGGTACGGTAATAAATTCGGGAAACCGTTATTACATGCGATGCGCTGGCTTAAAAATATCGCTGGTGGAAAGTATGAAGAACCTATTAGTAAAAAAGGAAAACCCGTCAGGTTCCGGCGATCTGGTAAAGAAAAATGGTCATTCCGTTTGTTTAGAGATGTAACAAGTTCACTAGAACACCTTTCTATTACACTCAAAAAAAATGATGCGATGAGGCAAGTCCTCCAGCAAACACGAGAAGAATGGATTACCGGTCTAACACACGACTTAAAAACACCACTTAGCTCTATATATGGCTACGCATTATTACTCGAATCGAATCAATATAACTGGACTGATCGTGATATTCAGCAATTTGGTAGTGTTATGAAAGAGAAATCTCAATATATGACAACATTAATTGATGATTTAAGCTTAACGTATCAATTAAAAAATAACAGCCTTCCTGCCCAACACGTAAACGTTGAAATCAATCAGTTCGTTCAAAAAGTGTTATTGCAATTTATTAACAATCCAACACTCCAAAATCAAAATATTGAATTCGTACCGAGCTCAAATAAAATTCAATATTTCATTGAAGAAAAATGGTTCCAGCGTATTATCGAAAACTTACTCGTAAATGCTGTAAAACATAATAATGAAACAACTACTGTCATCGTAAAACTATCACAAAACGCTAATTCCTTTACACTCTCCATTTCAGATGATGGAAAAGGAATGGATGAAAAAACGAAAGAACTTCTATTTGAACGATATTACCGCGGAACAAACACAGAAGAAAGCAACATCGGAACTGGACTTGGCCTAGCCATTACAAAACAGCTCGTTCATGCTCATAACGGAACAATTTCCGTTGATAGTGCACTCGGAAAAGGAACGACGATTATTCTTGTATTTCCGTTTCGTTCGTAGGAAAGACGCTATGTGGCGTCTTTTTTCTTTTCTGGGATTATTTTACAGTAATTGAAATTATGTGGATCGTTTTTTTGAGGTGTTTTATCGGTATATGAAATTATATCGGCGCAACTCGAATTATATCAGCGATTTTCTAGATATATCGACTTACCGACAAAAACCGACAATACTAACCTACTTCCCTACTATACAAAGTAAAAGTAAAAATAAAACTATTAACAAATACATTTCTAAACTGTTATACTATAAATAGAAGTATAAACTAACTAAGTTTTGCATAAAATGAAGTAGACGAGGTGCTTCCAACACCCCGTCACTGCAACTAATTACCGCAAGGTGGAAGGTTGCAACTAAAGCTTATTTGCGCTTAGAAGACTTCCCACGCTTCGCAGGCAGACGGGTGGTCTTCTTTTTGCGCTTTTTTGCCGTTAATTTCTTAAATCCAAAAACTATACCTTCTCTAGCTATAGTTTTTGTAATTTCCAACAAAATTTGCAAAAGAAATTCCATACGATTACACCTCCTTTCTTCACAAAATGAAGAAAGGGCATAACCTTCCACCCGCAATATTTAATTGCTATTTTATTTTACCATTTTCATATGTATTACAGATAAAACAATACAAATTTAACAATCCACTTATAAAAAAAGCGAACCATCTCCCAATGATTCGCTCTTACCCTATTATTTTTTCTTCACCGGTATCCAAAGCTCTACTTGTGCAAACTCACTCTTATCTTCGTGGCAACGCTCATCGTATAATTCAAACTCTGTAACGCCGCAATGTTCATAGCCTGAATGCGGAAACCATTCTGAGAATACTGCATTCCAAGTTTGGTGGATAGACGATACCATTTCTTCATGAGGAACTTTCGGCGTTGTAAATACTGCATATGTTGCTGCCGGGAAAGTACGCTTTGCAATTTCATTTGGTACATTTTCAAAGTCTGTAACTTCCATTCCGATAATATAAGTGAAGTCTCCTGTTTCTAAATTAAAATCAGTACATAATCCAAGCTCTACCCATTGGCTCGTATCTTTACGATTCGGAATCGTCGTTCCAAGATCTTTTTGTAAATATTCTTGCCAAAATGCTGGAATGTCTTGATGGTTTTTCCCTTCTTTACTTGTCGTCTTCAGTTCATAACCCGCCACTAAAAATTCTGGTTTATTTACAATACGATATTCCATTTGTATGCCTCCTAAATACGGATTTAATTTTCTTTGCTTTACATTTACTCTGTAATACATCGGTGTTTCGATTTCTTGTTTTCGATATTCACTCGGTGTCATTTGAAATAATTTTTTAAAGGCTCTCGTGAACGTTTCGTGAGATTGAAAGCCATGTTCAAACGCGATATCAATAACTTTTTCATCCGTATGAGAAAGTTGATAAGCTGCCCGGGCTAACCTCCTCTTTCGAACATACTCCATTACCGTATCACCTACTAACGCCTGAAATACACGATGAAAATGAGACTCAGAAAAACCTGCAACCCGCGCTAAATTACGCAGCGTTTGTTTTTCCATTACATCTTCCTCAATATAATCAATTGACCTTTGAATTTGTGTTTCATAGCTTTCCATCTCTGTTCACCCGCCTTATATGTATTATGATAAAAGAGAACGCAATCCAATTCTTGACGTTTTTTACTATAATTCCATAAAAAATTGTAACTTTTTTATATGTATTTCGTTGTTATGTATGAAGGGAGGGAAATGTAGTGAAACGTAAACAATCATTAGAAGAAATTTACTCAGAGCATATGCAAGATTTATTTCGCTATCTTCTCTCCCTAACCGGAGATTCCCACTATGCGGAAGATCTCATGCAAGAAACATTTTACCGAATGCTCGTCCATATTGACTATTATAAAGGAGAAGAAATTAGGCCGTGGTTATTTACAATTGCCTACAATGCCTTTATCGATTGGTATCGAAAAGAAAAAAAGTATAAAACAACTACAGTGGAAGAATTCCATTTACCAAACGTGCCAAGTACAGAACATGAATATTTCGTAAAACATGAGATTGCTAGTTGGTTAGACAGTTTATACGCTCTTCCGCTCGAAAGACGAAATGTCCTACTACTACGAGATTACTATGGATTCTCCTATAAGGAAATAGCAGAAATGACTGGTCTCTCATTAGCGAAAGTGAAAATTGAATTACACAGGGGACGGAAAGACACGAAAAGCATAAAGGAGTGATACGGATGGGTTGTACAGAATTTAAAAAACTATGGAAGAAGTATGAAAATGGAACGCTCACGCATGATGAACAAGAACTGTTAGAAAGTCATATTGAGTCATGTGAAGAGTGTGAAGCTTACTTAGATGAGCTGTTAACAAAAACAGAACCAATTAAGAAAAAGTTACCTCCAAAAAATCTTAAAATTCCTTTTTGGAGAATTAAGTGGAAACATCGTTTACAAACGTTTGGTTTTATATTATCAATTTGCATCGTTATCTATATAATCGGCGGGGTATTATCAGCCTTTTATTTTCAAGCTAATAATGATAAAAGGCTAGAAGAAATTAGAGAGGTTCCTTCGCTTGCACTTGAAGCAACAATCCCAAATAGCCGTGTTATGGGAGGCGGAACAAGTGTAGAAGCTTTTTTCCGTACGAATAGCCAATTTGATTTAGTACGAACCGTCGGTAAAAAAGAAATGCCCCTCGGTACAATAGAAACAAAAAGCTTCTTATCATCTGTAGATGTTACGAAGCGAACTTGGATGAATCCGTTCTATCAACCAAAACTCTTCTTTGTTCATCCAAAAACAGAGCAGGGTGATTATTTAAAGGATTCATCAAAAAAAGTATGGGATACACTTGCAAAAGTACATGATGGAACCGTTGCAGAAGTAGCAATTTCTTTTGATAAAGCTTACACTTTAAAAGAATTAGAACCGCTTTTATATAGCACATTCGAGGCACAAGAACTCCCTCCAACTCCTTTATGGTACGCTTTAGATACAGGACAAGAAAGAAAAAATGTAGATGACTATATCCTACATGGCGGAGAAGCTATAGGGTTTCCAGAACATGTAAGATTCCTCGATAATGAAACTGACGGGCAGAAAACGCAAGAAGACAAAGTAACCGAAATGATGCGCGTCCTTTCTATCCATAAAAAAACGGTAAGCAAAATAGCAGCGCTTTCTGAGAAAGAACTAAACTTAGATAAACGTTATCAATATGTAAAGGACAACGGTGTAAAAGTATACGGAATTGTTATTACTGGCCCATCGAAAGAGTTATTAAAATTACAAAACTCCCCGCACGTACGTTATGCGACTCTTGGAGATATTGAGATTTGGAATTGGTTTGATCATTAATAAAAAAGAAGTAGCGCTCTAAAAACGATGCGCTACTTCTTTTTTAATTCGAAATCACTTTCACATACATCCCTCTCACCGCTTTTTCATAAGCAATATCACTCATCTGTCTTATGTTTTCTGACACAACAGATGCTGGAATAACTTCACCTTCACGAAGTAACGGAGGATCAATAAGACGGACTTTATTTTTCTGATACAAATCGTAATCGTCTCTATCTTCTTTTACTTTTACATTGGGATGAACTTTTCTTAATAAAGCATGGACTTCTGAATCATTACATTGCTGCAATTTCGAAATAAGCTCAGCATCTTCAAGAAGGAAATCATCTGCATGAATAACCTTTTTATGAAGAGCTAACTTTAACGTTTTCACTAACATATCATTTCCGTAAATATTCATTGGTTTCATAAAGAAATCGATTACTTCTTTGTAATACGTTTCTGTAAACCACTCTGCCATTTCGATACTTTGAAGGACCATTTTCCCCTCTACTGCGATAATATCCTCTAAAAATCTATGAACCTCTTCTAAAGAAATATATCCGTATGTATACATATCTCGTAACGTATAATCCACTCGATCTGCACATAATTCGGGCGCTGACCTTTCCAGTAATGTCCACTTCGAATCATCTAATAAAATATCTTCATAGTTATAACCATGCTTCGCAAGGATCGCTGGAATTTCTGAGTTTTTCACAACAGAACTAAATATCTCTTCATGATAACTTTCATCTTCATTATCAAAAACGTAATCAATCACATGGGAAAAAGCAGTATGCGATACGTCATGCAGTAAACTAGCAATCTGTTCTTTTACTGAACCACCTAGTTTTTTAACTAATAACATAACACCAACTGAATGATCAAAGCGCGTTACATTCCATTTCTCGTTCATTAAGTAACTTGCGCCATTTTGATGAATGCCTTTTAGCCTTTGCATAGACTTACTTGAAATTAATTCTTCTACTACTTGATCCACTTCAAATTCTCCGTATAGTACATCTGATATGATCACTTACAATCCCCCTTTATTTTAATCGAGTCTTATAATCTTATCTCTTTTATGAAATTAGCACCAACATAAATATTTATTGTTATTTGTTTTTATTGAAAAAATAGAGAGCCATCAGCTCTCTATTTCATAACCCCTATTCAAATGTAACTTCTACCTGCACAATCTCCGACCTACTTCCAAGTCTAAGCGGTGGTCCCCAAAATCCAAATCCAGAAGAAACAATTGCGTGGAACGCGCCTTTTTGTGCGTATCCCCAGTCTAGCTCGTACATTCTTCTCGTTACAATATGATTGGGCGCCATTTGTCCGCGGTGCGTATGACCGGATAATAATAAATCTACACCTGCCGCTGCTGCTTGTTTCAACTCAAATGGCTGGTGATCCATTGCGATAACAGGCATCGATTTATCTACCGTACTCATTAATTGTTCAAAGCTTTGACGATCTCGCTCTGTTTTATCTCTTCTTCCAACGAGATAAAAGTCATCTTCAATTGTAATTACTTCATCTAAAAGAATACGAATATCAATCTTATCCATCTCTTGTAAAAACTCTGGAACCGCTCTACCATAGTATTCATGGTTCCCTAAAACACCATATACGCCTAATGGTGCTTTCATTTGTTTCATGATTGGTCCCATATTCTTTTGAATGAACACACCTGGATGATCATCGATAATATCACCTGGCAGTAAAATAATATCAGGTTCCATCTCATTTACATGACGAACAAGCCTTTTTAAATGCGAAACGCCAGACAGTTTACCGAAATGCATATCAGAAGCCATCGCAATGCGTAAACTTTTACGTCCCTCTACTTTTTTCGGTATGTGCACCTCGTACTTTCTAACTACTGGGCTATATGCGTTGAATACTCCGTATGCAAAAATAAAGATAAACGCAAGTAACACGGCCGTTCCTGTCCAAATAATTGCCGCTTCTTTCTCTACTGAAAACTGTAAAAGAAAGACCATAATATTAGCTAATGGCAACAGCATAAGCGCATATTGTATAACCGCAAACCAAATCGAACCTATCGTTCGCAGAAATGGCAAAAACTTAAACACTTGCACGAGAATGTACGCATATGAAATAAATGCAACTATAAAAGCATAATATCCCCAAGATTCCCAGCCAAATACCGCATGAAGCCAAACCCATCCGTTCCAGCCGATGTAAAACATAAGTAGTGTGTATATAATTAATATGGTAAATATATTGAGATAACGAAGATTCTTCACAGCCAGCCTCCTTATTGATTTCTTTTATTATAACTTGTTATGCACTTATAACGTAAATATTAAGCACTTCGCTCATCATAGCAAAAACCTATAGTTGTTAGACTTGTATCTAACAACTATAGGCACCATTTATATCAACATTGTTTTTACAAATGCTCTTTATAAAAACTTGTTAATTTTTCAACTGCAATTTTTACTGGTTCTGGTTGGTCATATAAATCGTAATGACTCGCATCTTCCACAACAAGTAAATCCTTTTTCTCTGAAGCTGCTTTCTCATAAAGCTCATGACCATCTTTATAAGAACCAAATGCACCTTGCTTACTGCCGACAATAATTTGCAGCGGCTGCGTTAATAACGTATCTGCTAAATGGAACGCATCAAAACCGATTACCGATCCCATACTCGTAAAGTTTAACTTATTTGGCGAGTTCAAACTTTGACCTCGCGGCGTTGTGTAATACTCAACTGCTTCTACAATATCTATATCGGTCATACCCGCTGCTACTAACTCTTCCTGATTTTTAGGAATCCAATTTGTAATCATTTCCTCTGCTCCGCGTGCTTCAGCAGTACGTTGTTTACCAATTGCCTCTAACACACCAATCGGGTTAGACTCACGATTTAAACGACCGATATTTGCACCAACAACTGTACCAACCGCTTTAATGCGGCGCTCTGTCATCGCAGCATTTACCGCATAACCACCGCCTGCACAAACACCTAACACACCGATACGTTCTTCATCTATATAAGGAAGAGTAGTTAAATAATCTACTGCTGAGCGAATATCCTCAACTCGCGCAGCTGGCTCTTCAATATATCTCGGTGTACCTTCACTTTCACCTTGATATGACGCATCAAACGCAAGCGTGACATATCCTTGTTCCGCTAACTTCTCGGCATACAATCCTGCTGTTTGATCTTTACAGCTACTACCTGGATGCACACAAACAATCGATGGATTTTGTTTCTTTTCCTCAGCACCTTCAGGAATGTTCAAAATACCTGCAACTTGTAAACCTCTTGCATAAAATCTTATATTTTCCTTCGTAACTGCCATATATAAAACCACCCTTATCTTATTAATAATTTTACACTTGTGAGAGTTATTACTCACATGTATATTTATAATAAAATGAGTAGAACCTTGTTTCAATGACCACATTTACGCATTTGGGTGATAATACACACATAAAGAAATATGTGTATCAACAACGGAGGAACACGATATGGAGAAAATCGATAGAAGAATTATAAAATCACAAAACGCCATTCAATCGGCATTTATAGAAATGTTAATTACAGATGGATTTGATGAAATTACAGTTAAAAACATTACCGAAAAAGCAAACATCGGAAGAAAAACGTTTTACTTACACTATCTAGATAAGTACAATTTATTAGATAAAATTGTGGACGATCATTTAGACCAATTAAAAGAAATATGCTACGAGAAGCAAAACAAAGAATTTATAGAAGGAACAATCATATGGTTTGAATACTTCAAAGAACACAAACCATTTTTTGCGGCACTATTTAGAAGTAACAGCACCTTATCATTTCAAAAAAAATTACTAACTTTCATCATGGGTGAAATAGAGAAAAAATTAAATACAGACACATCAGTAAATAAAAACATCGATAAACATATCGTCTTAAAATTTTTAGGAACAGCTGTAATGGGCATTTTAGAGTCTTACGTGTTGGATGAAATTGATAGTGATGTTGCGTTTGTTGCGACGCAAGTTGGAGAATTGATTAGGAGGAATATATAAAATGAAACTTTAATCAGTGGGGATTTATTCATCCCCCACCTAACTTCTTTGCTTTCGCTGCATTTTGAGGTGGGGGTCTTACTGCCCAGCAAATAGCGGGATAAAATAAAATCACATCAATTTCCTTAATAAGGATTGATAAAATGCTATTATCGTTATCCTTCAAAACTCATCTATGCAATTATGCATAACCATCCATTCCGTTTTATTTTCATGTTACGATATAAATGTAATACGACATATATCGACAAAGATAAAAGGAAGTAATTGTATGAAACGTTCTAAAACATACTTAAAATATTTAGCATTATCCGCTGTTTTTGCTAGTAGCGCTGTAACTCTTTCAACACCTGCTGCTTATGCTCAAACAACATCGCAAGTTGTAACAGATATCGGGCAAAATGCAAAAACACATACGAGCTATAATACATTTAATAATGATCAAGCTGATAATATGACAATGTCTTTAAAGGTAACTTTTATCGATGACCCAAGCGCTGATAAACAGATTGCCGTTATTAATACAACTGGTAGTTTTCTAAAAGCAAATCCTACTATAAGTGATGCACCTATTGATAACTACCCAATCCCTGGCGCTAGTGCAACATTACGTTATCCTTCACAATATGATGTTGCATTTAACCTTCAAGATAACAGCGCTCGTTTCTTTAACGTAGCACCTACAAATGCTGTAGAAGAAACGACTGTAACATCTAGCGTATCTTATCAACTTGGTGGCTCTGTTAAAGCTTCTGTAACGCCTAATGGCCCTAGCGGTGAAGCTGGTGCAACTGGTCAAGTCACTTGGTCTGACTCTGTAAGCTATAAACAAACTAGTTATAAAACAAATTTAATTGACCAAACGAACAAAAACGTAAAATGGAACGTATTCTTTAACGGATATAACAATCAAAACTGGGGTATTTACACACGTGACTCCTATCATTCTTTATATGGAAACCAACTGTTCATGTACTCTCGCACATACTTATATGAATCTGATGCAAAAGGTAATTTAATACCGATGGATCAACTTCCAGCATTAACAAATAGCGGTTTCTCTCCTGGTATGATTGCTGTTGTTATCTCTGAAAAAAATACAGATCAATCTAACTTACAAGTCGCTTATACAAAACACGCCGACGATTACCAACTTCGTCCAGGCTACACATTCGGAACTGCAAACTGGGTTGGAAACAACGTAAAAGACGTTGATCAAAAAACATTTAATAAATCATTTACACTAGATTGGAAGAATAAAAAGTTAGTAGAGAAAAAATAAAGTAAAACTTTAATGAGTGGGGGGGCTTCATCCCCTACTCATTATTTTATTAGTTAAATCAATCGGGTATTAACTGGTATTTTAAAATTTCACATGTTATATTGTGATGCACATTTTGGAATTAATGCAGCAAAATATATAAAGATTATAAAAAATGCACTCAATAATTTCGGTGCATTTTTCATTTCATGTTTTATCGCTTTTTATTTTAATTCATAATATTCTTCAATATCATCATCAAACTCATCCCACGCTAAAGACATAATTGGATATGCATCCTTTGACGGTACCTCTATATTTTTATATACAAGGCAAATACGTTCTTTTGGATAACTCTTTTTCTTTAATGGAAACACTTCTATGTACTGAAATCCTTTTTGAAAATATTGATTTAATCCTTCTTTCATTCCCATCGTGAGAATTTCATCTTTATCAGGAATATTTCGTCCAATCCAGTCACATAACATCAATACTGGATATGCATTTCCAGCATACTCATTCACACCCACGACTTTTAGTATAATGTACTGCCCGCTTAATAACCGATACGTAATTACATCTCCAATTTCCAGCTCAGTTTTTAGAATTACTCTTCTTTTTACCTTTTTCGGTTTTGGGAAAGGTGAAACTAAATTCTTTTTTAATTTCTCCAAAACAAGCTCTCTTTTCTTCTTTAATTCCGGTTCTCTCCACCATCGTTTTAAATCTGATTTACTTTCAATAATACAAATGGCTTTTTCCTTAACTTGAGGATTCAATCTTCCTAGTTCCCATTGAATTGCAGCCAACGCTAGCCAAAAAATATTTTCTTCATGTTTTCGTAAAGATGAAATATATGTATTCACCATCATCTCAGTAGCTTCTTCTGAGCTATAGCCTTCACTAATCAAATCTTGGAAATCAAACTTTATATCTTCAGATAGATTATCTTCAAAAATACCTACTCCTGATACATACATTCGGCACCTCTACTCACTAGATTTATAGTAAATCAAATTCACCTTCACTAGGATAAATCTGTACATAATCTTCCTCATCGTTTACATAGGCAATCTTCACACCATCTAACAACTGCTGATTTTCTAATTCATTTAGAATTGTTTTCAACGCTTTATCAACGTCAATTACAAAGTTAAATATGTTAATCGTCCCGCTACCAATATCTCCACCATCACAATGGCCATTTCCAGACCACCCTAACGCTTCATCCATTATCTCTTGAACTTGGTTTCGTTTTTCCAATACTTCTTCCAACTGATTTTCTGTGTAATCATATTGCAAAACAAATTCTATTAGCTCTTCCTCATCGAGTACCTTATAGCCATCCGCCAACTGTTCATCCGCTAACTCTTTCATTTCTTTTTCAACACGTTGAAATGGATACAGTTCTATTTCATACATTTCACCTGTATCACCAACACAGCCACAATGTACAATTAAAGTTTTCTCCGCCTCTTTCCATATTTCCCAAAACAACATTTTATCCTTTTCTTGCTTAACCAGTTTAATCATATAGACACCCCATTTTTTATGTCTTCCTTATTCATAATAAGCTCCCGCGAGTAATACCGTCGCTATGAAATTCCATGATATATTTTTAGGCATCTCTTCACCTTTATTTTGAAAAGCACCATCACAATCATTTAGCCATGCTTCCAATGATTCTAAGTAATCTTCTAACGTTATATTCTCCCACTCATCTTTATTTTCTTTAAAATCTTTTTGAAGATAAAACAGGAATTCTACTAATTTTTCTTTTGAATCTACACCAGTAGCTAGCTCATACATATCCATATTATTACTCCTTTCAAATACAAGTAAAATCCGCTATCTCTTCAACACAAAAACATTCTTTTTTATAAAACGCTATATTTCTCTTCCAACCAATCTTCTATAACATATTGTCCTGCTATCCCTGAAGGATTTTTAATTTTCTTACCTTCTTCTTCACTAACCATTTCAAAATCGATTAAAGGACCATCTGCTCTCCCTCGGCTCACAAAATAAGTCCCCTGATTCTTATTCTCAAACACAAAATCTGGAAGATTATACTCCCCCGGATCAAACAATTCCATTGGTAATCCACCAATAATTTTCCAATCACCATCTAACCAACCAGACCAGGCAGTATACGCCGTAAATAATACTTCTTTTTGATTCTTGTAATAGTTTTTAAACTCACTTATCCGTATTTTTTCATCTGTAAATAAAGAAAAATATTCTACATATGTTTCCCCATCATATGGCCTCGTAACATTTTGTCCTTTCACTAACATTCCGTACCCATACTTATTAATATTTTTAAGATTTATCGCAAAAACTATCCCTGGCTTAAATGATTTTTTGCGACGTTTCTTTAATTTAAACTTACAATCTACTACTTCTTGTTCCTCTAAAGAAAAACTATCACTCTGCATTTCTAATGCATTTTTCAACATAATCTCTAACTCATTTATATGTGGTAATCTGCGAGGCCCTTCATTATATATCTTTTCAATCTCTTGAAAAGCATCCATTAAAATATCAATGCTTTCATCACTTATAATCAATTTATCCCCTTTTATTTCCTCTTTATAAAAAGACATATTTTCTCTCCTTTACTCTCTTATACATATCCCTTGAAGACTCTCTTTTTCTTTCTATCACACTAAACCACGCACCACTTCTTCTAATAATAAATTCAACCATTCATCCAATTTGTTTTAAAACACTCTAATACACTCAGCTTTCTTTCCATAGTACTATCTCGACATTATACTCATTCTTTAGAAAAGAAAAAGCACTTCTCATTGCTTCATCTACTACAATAAGGCTAGAATAAATTAATCCTCTTTGAGCATCGTCATATCCAATGAAATGTAATACTTCTTTTGTATATAACATGAAATCTTCTAATTCTAATTGCACACCAAAGTCCCAATTTTCATGTGCATACCATACAATAATCTTCTTAGACAATAAACTAGTTAATTCACGTTCAAATTCTTTTATTTCATTGATAACTTGTTCAGCATTTAATTCACTCATAACTTTGATAGGATTCGGTGTTTCATCAATTAAAAAGTTTACTAATGAAGCAATTTTCTTCCCGCTAATAATCTCAAATTCTTTTATAGACGGACATAACATTAAAAACTTTTCTCTAGTAGCCTTTTCCTCTACCTTTTCTCTTAACATTGCAATTTTCTTTAGACGTTCATTCACATTTATCACCTCATACATTCAGTAAATTAACATAATAAAGCGTATCATCCGTTTGAAAATACATAACCGATCCGCGGCTATAATAATTAACAAATTGAACCTGCTCCCCTAGTTCATTACAAAGATTACTATCGTACACTTGATTATTGTTTAAATCATAAACAACCAATTTTTTATCTTGAGTAATGAATACTACTTTACCTTGAGCAACCGCAAAACTTTTCGACCATATTTTCCTAGTTACATGTATTTCATTCCACGACATATGAATTTTTTTATCTTTCATTTGAACTAAAGGAAATTCTGAATAATAATAGAGCCAAACATCTCCATCTATAACATTCATTGCATAACAATCATCTATATACGGTATATTATATTGTTCTACATATTGATCATAGCTATCAAAAATCAATTGACCTGTAGAATCAAAAGCAACTATACCATTTGCTCCAATTGGAGACTCTCCAAAAATTCCTTCATCACAATAACTAACCCATATATCTTCGTTCACATCAACCTGACAATCTTGAACCCCTTCTCCAATATAAAACTTAATATATTCACTCCCATCCGCATTATAAATAACCGCATTATCATCTTCATAGTGAAATATCAGTAACCATTTCTCGCCGATTCGTTGCATACATAATACTGATTCGACATCAATATCTACATTTAAATTAAAAATATTTATATTCACATTATTTTTATCTAAATCAATAATAAAAGGTTGATTCTGATTGTCTTTTACTAACAAAATTACATTTTGTTTATAATCCAAACTCATTTTTTTAAATTGATAGGCTTCAACAATAGACTTAAGACTTATTAATTCTTTACATACAATATCTTTCATATATATCAAAAACCTCTCGTTTATTCTAAACATAAAAAATAAGCATCAAACTTCCTTAATATTAATAAGTTTGATGCTTACTCACAATTATTATTTAAAATATTTTTATCAAACCGTAGATAAACGATTTGGATCACAGAAAGTTTCTGTATCAATCTCTTTTTCCAGCCAAAGGTCAAAGAGCGCACTAATATCTCCCTGTTCCAACATATACTCTTTCTCTTCTTGATGAATAGGCAATAACCAAAATAAATCAAGCTCTTTTTCTTCAAAAAACTCCATTAGCTCTGGAGACTCTCCTGCCTCAATAACTGCAGGGCTTACTAAAAGCACATTCATTGAAAAATTAGATTCAGCATCCGCATTAGAAATTGTATCCCCGTAATCAAATGAGGTTTCATCTATAAATGGATAGTGTGCCAATCCAGCAAGCAAATCAATTATTTTCTCATTTTGATTTGCATTTAACCAAATTAATTCTCCTTTAGCACCATTGGTCATATATTCAGCTGACATCCCTAATGTCACATATGTCCATACTGGCCTATCTTCATTTTTCGGGAATTCTAAAACGTATAGCATTCCTTTTTTTAGAGCGGTATTATCTAATTCTACTCTTTTAGCTCCTCTTTCACCCCAGGTATATTCAAGAATCTGACTAGGCTCTCCAAAATGTTCATAGTATTTTTTCTGAATGTCACTTAATTTATTTTTTCGAAAAAAATTCATTTATGCTCTACAACCCTCTTTCTACTATACAACCTTGTTATTAAAGATAGATTTCTTCTTTCCAACTACTGGATTTAGATTGAACTACTATTAGATTTTCACTTTCCCATTTTAATGTCCCTAAGAATCTAGAATATACCATTTCATTCCCTACCTCTTCCACCAATAGTTGGTCTCGAATCTTTAATCCCTTTTCATCATACACTTCACATCGTAGCTGGAAACCTTTAACACGATGAATTCCTTTTAGTATCGCTATCTTCTTACGGCTTGGGCTTTTCTTAGGTGTCTTCCCAACTAAAAATATTCCTTCATAGTTTTGCTTCACAATTTCATCTAAAGATTCCTCTATATACCCTTTAACAACAGATGATGAAAGAGTAGAGTTTTCTTCAAGTCCAGAGACAACATATTGGCGTACTAATTTGCAAAACTCTTTGTATTTCTCTTCAACTGAATTTAATGCTAAAAAGTCCATAAAATCATATGGAACATATATACGAATTTCACCCAAAGCTCTATTCACTTCATATGAAATATCAGTGTTTTCGTTAGCTAAACAAAAGACAGTTACTTTTTCAATCTCTCTTAATCCCATCTCAAACTCGCTAACTTTCTTTGAGAAAATTAGCTCAAAAATTCTAATTTCATGTACAAGCAAATAATGTTTTTTAGGACGTTTTTTTTTCCAATCGTAAAACTTTACTTCAAGCAATATAATTCACTCCTTTAAATTTATCACCATGCATCGGGGACCTATGATACCTTTTATTAATTTATTAAACTGTACTCCTTATTCATTTTACCTTATCTATATTTTTCATATGCTCTACTCACAATGCATGCGGTGACATAACAGCCATAAACACATCACTTCTCTCACCTGGTGCCATATACATTCCTTCTGCATCTAAATATTCAACGGAAAAGGCTGCTAGCTCATACGCCATTTCTTGATCGCATTCAAAAAGTGGATTTATAAAAACCTCACTTCCTGTAATCTTTTGTAAATCTTTCAAACAGTTAGACTTACTTCTTGCATAATCAGCCACATTCTCATTAGCCCAAGACCACATCCAACTGTTACTCTTTCCAGACCAAGACCCTATAAAAACAACACTAAATTCAAGTAACACTTGACCATTTTTTTTAAACTGTAATATACATCGATCTTGATCATAACAATACTCATCAAAGTTATAGATATTATAATCCGAAATGAATTTTTGCTGTTTACTTTCTAATTTGTCATAATACATAACAAGATAATTCTCGAATTGTTCATCCGTCATTGCCAATTATCACACGCTCCCTTCATTCAAGATCTCACTACAAACAATATATCTTATATCTTACTCTCTCAAAACTTATATAAAGTGAAACTTTAATTAGTCCTTACCAATCGGGCTTTTACCGGTAGCCCCCCGCCCACATATCATATACCTTTCTACCACTAAGATATCTTAATATATACAAAGAAAGAAGAACTTATATAAGCCCTTCTTTCCATAAATAGTTTCTTTACTCCGTCTAATTTATTTTATCACGATAATTAAATTCGCTATTACACAAATGCACCCCAACCATCTGTATATCCACCAAACTCTTCACCCAGTTTATTCAATTCCTTTTGCATCTCTACGATATCCTCATAAATTAAGAACATTTCTTTAGAACAAGTACATGTCCAATCTTCAAATTCTTCATTATAATCTAACTCACAATTTAAGCCCAGCGCTTGTAGTCTGCCAATTATTTTTTCTCCATTACCTTGATCAGGAATTGCAATAAAGAAATCTACTATGTGTTTTTTATTAAAATCTATCCCTTGCTTGTATAACATATTTAATACTTGTCCATCTTCATCTTTTGGGAATTTCATTATAATCCCCTCCTATATACCATTAAAACTCTTATTTTTATGCGAATAATGCCTCTTATCCATAAAGCTACCAAATTCTATCCCTTTACAGACACTAAAATCATCATCTACAACATTACTTTCTGCAAAAGAGAACTACTTTAATCTACACAATGTTTCTATAAAACTTATTGTAATTACATCCCCACAACTAAAAATATTTAGGACCTCTAAATATTAAATAGCAGAAAAATCTTCAATTAGACCTTGCAGTAGCTTTAATTTTAATTCTTTTTTGTTCATATAATTCCTTCCCGTTCTCTATTTTGATTTATCCCACGAGGATTAGATACATGTCCTATCCTATATATAAAGAAAAAAGAGCCTATATTCGCTCTTCCTTCATACAAACATTTAACAAATGCATCTTTCTAACCACTAACTTTTCTGGTGATATATTAATAGCCTCTAAAAGCAAACTGAATATACATGTATGTACCAACACCATAAACAACAAAAGCAACTATAGTAATTAGCCAATTTTCACGAGTTTTTTGTACATACTTCGAGCATGCCCAAAAAAGAAGTAAAATAATTAATTGAATTGCAGTCACTTTTGAGACAGCAATTATAGTAGTTTCTGTAACATATAATATCCACACTCCTAGAGACATACGTATGATTGGAATAATAAACAAAAACCTATTCTTACTAATACTTTCTTTAATATCAAACAGATAATTTTCTTGAAAAAAAACGACCAATGTTAATATAAGACTTAAACTCAAAACTATAATAAACTCTAAAAATTCTAGAAACGCTATCCACATCAACAATTCCCTCTTTCTTTTCCTATAGCATAAGGTTCATTGTAAATTTTTAATGCAGCTATTCTATTTTTACTAGAAAGATTCAACAATCGTTTTGCATTCACATCATACTAATATGTAACATTACCATGCATCTTAAACTACCATTAATTTGTTATCAACATTATACCGATACGTAACAAGAATCCTTTGCTCCATATTTTTTTAATTACGTTGATATTCCTTCAGCATACACCATATTTTTTGGGATAGATTCAAAATACATAGAATTTAAGATAGTGTCATGGTTATGCGCCAAACGCCCTAATGCCTTCACTCTTTTTTTAGGTGAAGTTAGTTCAAAAATAATTCTATCCTGGATTTTTTTAAAAAAAAACTCCTAACTATGAGTTCTTCATATTCTTTATCCATGTATCTTTTATCCTCCTATATTCTTAAAGTTACCTTTTCTGAAAAATATAAGTGGTGCGACATATATATATTAATTAACTTTGGATATCTCCAGTATCTCCTTGCGCTAAAAAAATCATTTAATTACCTCTTATTATTTTCATGTTGCATAAATATCGAAATTATTACTAGCAATTGTTAAAAGCGCACCATCATATTGAATAAATGCACACGCCGATGATGGAACTAATTCGATTTGTGGTACAACACATTCTCCCATTAAACACTTCATCAATTTACTTTGATTTATTTCCTCTAGTTTAATACCAACGCTATTTCCTAAACTGATAATAGCAAAAGTATTTTCTATACTTACACCATAAAAATACTTGATTATATATGATACTTCTGTCCTTGGTATAGAATCAAAAACAAAGAAAAGGTTCCTTCTTCCCGAATCAAAAACTGTGTAGGAAATGTTTTTAGACTCTATTTCTTCTTTCACATTTTTTTCCTCAGATTTATCTACATGTACAATAAACTGATTAATCCTCTCTTGAACAAGTAAACTTAAATTATCAACATTACGATTATAATCATCAAATAAATCTGTTTCATAAATATCAGTTATATTACTAACACGGTATATATTTGCATCTTCAATACGTTGAACCTTTTCGAATGTAAACTCCATAATACACCTTCTTTTCTCTCAAAGTTATATTTATCCCTATTCCATCCTACTATTCTCATTTAATAATATTAAGTTTATCTATTCCTATTTGTTTTTATAAATCAATAATAATCTAATTCTCCTCACAGAGAATCCGCTTTTCACCTTATAATACGCTACTTGTAGAGTACGCATACCGTTCCCTTTTCCATATCTGTTTCGTATAACGGATTAATGTTGTCTCCATTAAAATCAAAATTCCGAATTATAGGCATTTAAATCCCTAGCTTCTTTAAAGTAATTTCTAAATTTATCATCAATATTTATATCGTTACTTAATAACAACATCAAACTGGAATCCCAACAAACAATTTCAAGTTTTGCTTGAGGGTGCTGAATATTTGGACTTGGTACCCAGAGCCCTTCGTTTCCATTTGCATAGGGCTCTACAAGCAAATTATTAATATCAATGTTTATAGACTTATCAAACGCAGATAGTACGCCCCAAATAAATTGAGGATTATATTTCTTTACGAGATTTGAAAGATCTTCACCTGCTATCCAAACTATTGGATACGACATTTTAGGATAATCTCGGATAAGTTTCTCTTCCTGATGTGCGACAATCTCCATGTCTGTTATAAGCCAATTAAACTCTTTTTCCCTACCTTCAAATGAGTCAAAAACGGAAGCCAAAACTGTATGTTTAGATCCATGTAAAATGAAGTTCATCCAATCCCTCCAATTAGTAACAATCGATAAGTTAGCCTTCTTGAACTTATTATGTGTAGATAATTAAACAAATACCAATGAATACTGTTACTATACACAATATAATAGTTGTTGCAGTATCTAGCAAAATGCTTACGGCTAGGAAAATTATTGATTTAAGGGCAAAAGAAGGTCCTTTTTCTTTCCATTGCCGATAGATTTGTATCATTGCATAAATTAATGGAATCATACCACCTATAATCAGAATAATCCCTATTATTTTCTCCATGTTTCCTCTCCTTTTAAAGATTCGAATCAATAAATATACTATATAATTATACGCCCTCAGAATATATCCTTATATTTTTGGAGTTATTCTACACATGCAAAACTCTCTAATCATAGCTACGCTCGTATTAAGCGCATTGTTAAAAATTATATAATCTTTCATTCTGTAATTAACGGAACTTTCCATCTGCTAAAAACGTTGCCATACAGCTTAACATTTTCTAAGGTATTAAATTTCCTAAGATATCAATTAGCTCTTCTAATGCTCTTCCCAAATCGTTTATATTGTCTCGTTCATCAAAACCTTTTTCCATTAATTCATCTACTATAATATCTCTCAATTTATTTATTTTTTCAGTTTCTATCATACTTAAGTCTTCATAAACATTTAACCATAGTAAATGTTTATTTTGTGATTCTAATGTCTGTTTCAATAAAATCTGCATCTCTTTATTTAATTTAAACAACCTTATCTTCTCCTTTCCCAGTTTATTTTGAACCCTTAGCAAAAGTTGTAATTACTTTACCTTTTTTATTTAAAACTACTACAGCCTGTTTACTAGTAGATTTAGTTCTACCGCCACTTTGTATAACTTTTTCGCCAGTTTTAACAGCATTTAAAATCACCTTAGATGATACTCCTACAGCTTTATTACTACCTCTTACTATAGCAGCCTTTATTGCTTGTTTACCTGCACTTTTCAGCACACTTTGCATCGCTTTTCGATTTCCAACTTTTACTTGGGACGCCTTTACCTTACATTTTGTTTTAGATTGTTTCCACCCTTTAGATGCTCCCGTTATAAACGATCCCAATTTACTAACAAAATTCCCTCCACCCATAAAATTAAAACTATAGCTCTCTGCCCAACCCTTTATTCCCGCTTTTACTCCCCTAGAGTTAGCATAAGCTGTTCTGTCATCATAAATCCACAATTGTGTCGTCACCCAAAGACGATATGCCCAATGTCCATCCGGATCCACCATCATCACCATACGTATATCCATTCTTCATCACCTGGATCAGGATCCACCGATAAGAACACACCATGCTCTGGATTATAATAACGCGCAACTAGATAATACATGCCAATCTCTTTATCATACATGTATCCCGCATATCCAAATGGATTGTCTGCTGCTATTCCTTTTGCGTCGCCCTTTAGGACATTTCCCCAAGCATCATATTCACAGTTTGCTACCACTTGTCCATTTTGATCTGTTATCGCTACTACATCACCACGTGCACGGTAGTGGTAGAATAATAAGACTAATTTATATCTTATATAAACAAAGGCGAAGCCTTCCAAGAGACTCCGCCTTTTCAATGTACACTGAACTTCAACAATTACTAGCTATTACCTAAACATTGTTCTGCTTATGCTTTTTTCAAACCTTACCACCGAACTTATTCTATTACTTGTGTTTCCCAGCCATCATAACTAGTACATGTTCCACTATATAAAATCGCTAACTCAGCCATATGTTTTGTTTCTTCCCAAACATTTTCTTTTGTCGGTATACAATTTTTCCCCACTATAAATACATAGAAACTTAATCCGTCTTCTGATACTTGTTCAGATGGTTCATAAATATCATAACCTTTTTCATGTAGCACATCTGCAATTTTCTCTGCAATCTCTATTGTATCTACTAAAAAGTAATGTTCTAGATAGTGCACTTTCGTTAAATTAGATCCTGCATCCTCCAAAGCTGCTAATGTTTCTATATCCTGATTTTCTCTTTCTTGTCTTTCATGAATTTTTTCTGTCATTTATAAATCTCCCTTAAATCGCTTTATAGTACGGATAAAAGTTGCTATCCTCAGTTATACTCAATTATAAAATTTCTATTAGCGGATATCTCTTCTACAAACTTTTGTTTCTTTTCTAACTTGTATTCCATGCAGAAATCTATTAAATGAGACGTAGACCAAGTCACATTTCGAACTGGATTTCTCCTAGTGTTTTCATTTATTTCTCCCATTATTTCCATATCAAAAATAACCTTAAGAGTATAATCGTCAAATACCATTCCATTAAGCATCAAAGCTGTTAAAATGTTAGCATTATCGATCTCCTCTTTAGTAGGTACCGTTTTCAAATGTAAATCGAATATAACACATAGAGGAAACACGTCTTCCATCAATTCAACAATTTGTCCGAAAAAATATGTTTCATTTGGTAAAGAGATAGAAAATACATCCCCAACTTTCCATTTTTGTTTTTTAGGTCGTTTCCAAGATTCAATGAATTGTTCATACTCTCTTTTATTCTCAAATGTAAATTCTTCGTCTATAAGCTTATTCACCAAAATCGCCACTTGTAACATTGTCTTTCCATTTGTTGAATATATCTCTACACAATCGCTCTCTGAATCAAAACGGACTTTACCTTTTATTCCCGCTTCTTTAACTTGATTTCGTATGAAAACCATTGCATCATAATTTGTCTCTAAATCTAAAAGCCCGGCTAAATCCTCAAAAAGGATATATTCTTTTGAACTAAAATCCGGTATAAACATACGAATTTTTCCGACCTGTAACGTGTAATTTAATTTATTAAATAATACTGATTGCATTTATTCACTCCTTCACTAATTAAACATAGTATTGTTTCCATTTTTTCTTAGCGATTTCATGACGTGCATTTTCCAGTTTCCCACCATATTTTTGCGGGCCGCCGAATTTATTAATCATTTTTTGTTCATATCTTCTTGCTTGTCGCCCTGGTTTCGTTCTAAGTAAAATCTGAAAATCATATTTGGCATTATTTTTCTTTGCATGTTCTTTTTGGCGCTTTTCATACCTTTGCATATTCTTCGCTCTACCAACATATTGTTTTCCTGTTGCTTTATTTGTCCTTAGATAAATAGCAGCTGTTTTTGCCACTTTACCTGCAACTTTAAGTTTACCACCACCAATTGCACCTTTGGCAGCCGCTTTAGCAATTCCCTTTGCGCCTTTTCCTGATTTATATGCCCCATATCCATCATAAAGCGCAAAACCAGCATTAACAACTAACCAAGCAGCATGCCCATCTGGATCCGTCATCATCGCCGGATTATTATCCGCATAAGTATACCCATTCATCGTAACCGGATCATCTTCATCGCCCGGATCAGGATCCACCGATAAGAACACACCATGGTCTGGATTATAGTATCTCGCAATCAGATAATACATACCAATCTCTTTATCATACATGTATCCCGCATATCCAAATGGATTATCTGCTGCGATACCTTTTGTGTCGCTCTTTAATACGTTACCCCACGAATCATATTCATACGTTGCTACAACTTCTCTATTTTGATCTGTCATCGCAATGACATCACCACAAGGGTTGTAGTGGTAGTATAACGTTTGTCCTTGCGATTTCATAGCCATGCGTAAACCATTTACGGAATATACATATTGGCGGAGTACCTTTCCACTACCATCCGTCTCATATAATGGGTTGATACTATCTCCATCATAGAAGTAACGTGTTACTTTTCCATCTATATTCTTTTCAATACGACGATCATCATCATCATATTTGTATGTTGCGAATGCATTGCTCTCACCTTGTTTTGTGATCGCTACAAGTTGGTCATCTTCATTCCATGTATACTTGTACTTTCCATCAGATGTACGATTGCCATTCGCATCATATGTTAATGATTCATTTCCGAATTTGACAAGCTGATTTCCATCATTGAATGTTGCCGCTATAGATTTTGTTTCTTTTCCATTCTCTACAACTTTCACACTTGTACGGTTTCCAAATCCATCATATGTGTAAGATTTACTTGTTCCGTTTGGCAATGCTTCATTTAATAATTGGTTAATCGGGTCATATACAAAGTTTGTCTATCATGATTCTTTTTGCATCACTTTTTAATAAGATTATCCCACACACCATATATGTTTTTACCACTAAGCTACCTTAATATATACAAAGAAAGAAGAGCTTATATAAGCTCTTCTTTCTAAAAATAGTTCTCAAAAAGACATGAATCTTTTTCTATCCCTTCAAAACATCTGGATAATCACTTGATTTCCCATTAAAAAGGTTCAATCCAATGAGCTCCTTCGTTCGCTGTTCTAACAGTAAAAATTCTTCTTCCTTCTTATCATTTAAAACTGTTAGTAGTCCTTCGTTTAGCGGAAAAGAATTAGACCATGGAAGAGATTGAAGCTTATCCTTCCCTATAAAATCAACCAATGATTTCCCGAAATAATTATATTCAAATATTCCAGGTATTCTATTCTTTATTGTTCCTGTTATATGTTGTCTATCTACCATTTTTTCATCACTGATATATCCGTATATAGCATTAAACTCAACCAATGCTCCTTCAAAAAAACTTAGTATTTCTTTTTGGTATTTAGTAAAAATTTTCTTTGTGAACGATATAGTTAAGTAATTGATACTCTTCCCCCTAGAATCTTTCCACCACGCTACATTAAACCAAAAGCCATTTCCTCTCCCAAGCATTCCACCGGCTGTACCCATCATCTCATCTAACTCAAAATCATAGCAACCTGGTTCTTCATGCATCCACATCTTCAAAGCCTGTTCAATTGTAAATACTTTATTAATTGGTTCATATTGTGCCATTTTTGTAAATTTCAATCCCATTTTTTCGATTGCTTCAAAGAAAAATTTTGCATATTCATGCGAAGAAATATCTTCCTTCGTATAAATATCTAATTGTATAGACATAAAAACCTCCATTTTTTAAATTTATAAATATTATCTATAAGTATAATATTTATTTTTTCCATAGCGTACTTTTATTTTCCCACCAGATTTGTTAATCGCATTTATTAACGGCTTGGAAACTTTAGAATGTTTAGAAACTATCAAATCAATCCGCTTACCTGACTTCGCATATTGTTTAAACTGCTTGGAATATGATATCTTTCGGACATCTTTAATTTCTGTAATTCTCCCTTTAGATAAACTATCAGGAATCCGGCCCATTACCTTTTTAGTATTTTTCGCTAATCCAAGCTCTTTTAATACTTTCTTTTCAAAACCTCGACCTCTAGCATATCTATATACATAGTGTCCACCTTTTTTACCTAATTTTTTAGCTGCATAGCGAGCTACATGAGGGGCAGCCATTCTCGCTCCAGCTACTACAAGTGGAGCAACAGGTATATTACCATCTGGATCGATTAACATTACTGGATTATTATCTACATACGTATATCCATTTTGTGTCACAGGATCATCTTCGTCACCCGGCTCTGGATCTATCGATAAGAACACACCATGCTCCGGATTATAGTATCTCGCAATTAGATAATACATGCCGATCTCTTTATCATACATGTATCCCGCATATCCAAATGGATTATCTGCTGCGATACCTTTTGCGTCGCTCTTTAATACGTTACCCCATGAATCATATTCATACGTTGCTACAACTTCTCTATTTTGATCTGTCATCGCAATGACATCACCACGAGGGTTGTAGTGGTAGTATAACGTTTGTCCTTTTGATTTCATCGCTAGACGCGCGCCACTTGTTGAGTATACATATTGACGAAGAACATTTCCACTACCATCTGTCTCATATAATGGGTTAATGCTGTCTCCATCATAGAAATAACGTGTTACCTGACCATTTACACTCTTTTCAATACGACGATTATTTTCATCGTATTTATACGTTGCGAATGCATTGCTTTCACCTTGTTTTGTAATAGCTACAAGTTGGTCATCTTCATTCCATGTATACTTGTACTTTCCATCAGATGTACGATTGCCATTCGCATCATATGTTAATGATTCATTTCCGAATTTGACAAGCTGATTTCCATCATTGAATGTTGCCGCTATAGATTTTGTTTCTTTTCCATTCTCTACAACTTTCACACTTGTACGGTTTCCAAATCCATCATATGTGTATGATTTAGTTGTTCCGTTTGGTAATGCTTCATTTAATAGTTGGTTGATCGGGTCATATACAAAGTTTGTTTCCGTTACTTTTCCGCCCGCACCTTCATGCTTAATCTTCGTACGGTTACCTGATTGGTCATATTCATATCGTTCAGAAAGTAGAATACTGTTTGATGTACCTACTACTAGGTCTTTAATTTTGTTCGCATGGTCATAGTTAAACGTCGAACCTGAACCATTTCCGGCTGTATACGTACGAACATTTCCTTGATCGTCATAGTCAAATCGATACGTTTGCGAACCGTCTGTCACACGAATGTTTTGATCTAGCGTGTTGTAGTCATATGATACTTTATTTGTGTATCCACCTTGTGTTACTGTTTGTTCTTTTAATTTCTCTGTCTTACTGTTTGCTTTGTCGTGGTATGCCCAATCAATTTTTCCGCCTCGACTATCTGTTGCACTTGTGACACGGTCAGCCTTGTCGTATGTTTTCGTGCGTTCTACGCCGTTGACAAGATCTTTCACTTTCGTAACTTGTCCATTTTGATCACGTTCAAATGTAAATGAATCTTTTCCGTTGCGCTTTTCGCCAACGACGCGATCTGCTGTATCATATACAGACTCTAAAATAGAACCGTTTGGCATTTTCGTTTTAATCTTGTTTGCATTTTCATCGTACGTGTTTTCAATACGACGGTTTAACGCGTCGATATACACTGTATTTTTATTATCTACATCATATTCATATTTGTGTGTTTGTGTTTTCCCACCAAACATGACAGATTTCTCTGTTGTGTTTCCATTATGATCATAACGATAATTTACAGAAGTACCATTTTTTAATGTAACCTTTGTTAATAGATTATCTTTGTTATAATCATATAGTTTTGTATTTCCTTTTTCATCTGTCTCGCTCTTTTTATTTCCTGATGCATCGTATGCGAATGTATTTTTCTGTCCTTCTTCATCATACGTGGCAACAACATTTCCATCGTTGTCGTACTCGTTTTTAATAAGAGCGTTTCCTTCTAATAGGCGTATATCATCAAACCAAACTTTTCCTTTATTCTCTCTTCTAAAGAGCATATAAACTTCCATACGTTTAATTGGTTTAGTGGCAGGGATTACAACCGCACTACGATTCCAATCATTTGTCCCACTTGGGAATTTCGCTTGGAAATTTTCCCCACTACCATCTTGATAATGTACATCTGCCCAAATAGAGTAATCTCGAGAGAGTTTATCTGGTGCAGTATTTTCTACATTTACTGATTTAGACATTCCTGTTAGCGTAATTGGTTCTGCTTTTTTCTGATTTATAGTGATATGCTTGCCATATCCTACATCTGAACCACCATATTGGCTACGCTCTAATACAATAGATGAATGTCCCGTAAAGCTCTCTTGCTGAGAAACATCTTTCGGATCACAGCTTGTTCCATCTCCTCGAATCCAACCTGGCATACAGCCATTTCCCGCCATATTTTCTAAACTACTATTTTCAATTGGGTTAAAGCTAGAAGAAACTTCACCTTTTTCTAGTTGAATCTTATCAAACCAGACAGAACCACTCGTAGCAGAACCGCCATTTTCTACTTGTAAATAGATTTTTACTTTTCTCGTTTGTTCTGTTGTTTTAAAAGTAACTTGACGGTTAACCCAATCCCTCGTTCCTTGAACTTTATTGTGACGAGTATCATGCCATCCACCATCTACACCAGCACCGTTTTCATTTAATAACTGTACATTGAAGAAAGCAGCACCATTGGCTAAATCCGTTTTCATCATACCGCTTAACGTATACGTTGTATTTGGTTCTAACGTTACTTCTTGAATTGCAGCAATATAGCCCCAATCATTATTCGTTGCTTTTGTTGAAATTTTAAGTGATGATTCTCCGCCCAGACCACCTGGTGCCGGTGTTGCATCTTTTGTAATAGATCCGGAATTATTCACATTTACTGGTACCCATTTTTCCGTACCGTTCATTTCAAAGCTTGGATTTTGAATCAGGTTTTCTCCTGTTCCCAGCTCTCTAGTTGTTGCAATTGGATTTCCAAACTGATCATACTGCATGAAAGATGATGTATTTGCTGCTTGGTCAGTTTGAGACACTTCTGTATTCGCTGCTTTATAAGCAACTGTTGTTTCACGATTTTCGTTATCTGTCGCTTTAACAATTCCATTATCTTTATTGTACTCAAACTTCTCAGTTCCCATTTCATCAGTAACAGAAGTTACATTTCCATTACCATCATAGGTCGCTGTTTCTGTTTGATTTTTAGGAGTGGTTGTTTTTACTAGGTTATTTGCATTATATTCATACGTTGTTGTTAAATTTAGACGCCCAGAATCTTCAACTGTTTTGACTGGGTTTCCAGCATCGTTATACGTATAAACAGTTTTACGTCCTTTAGGATTCGTTAACGTAACTTCTTTCGCATCTGTATTATATGCTAATGTCGTAGCTTTTCCTAATGGGTCCGTTACTTTTACTAACCTATTATTCTCGTATGCATACGATGTTTTATATGGTTTGGCATCTGTATGTTGCGGATCATAAATAGATGTTAGTAATCCATTATCATATCCGTATTTATATACTTTTCCTTCTGGTGTTGTAGAAGAAACGAGTAAATCTCCATCATATTTAAATGTAATCGTCTTGCTATCTGGGCCGATTACTCTTGCTGCTTTTTTATTATTTCCATCATATTGTACGACTAACTCTTTGCCAGAAGCATTTTTCACTTTTGATAAACGTGATTCACCATCATACTCATATGTCGTCGTATTTCCATATTTATCTTTTGTATACTGGATACGACCTTGTGCATCTCCAGATTTATAGAAAGTAACCGTTTGGTCTTTATCTTTTATTTCATATCCGCCTGATACTTGTTTAATTTCTAAATATATACCAGTAGGGGCTTGATACGTATTATCTCCCGTTCTAGTAAAAGTAATATTTGCGCCATCGGCAGAAATTAATAGTAAGTTTCCATTTCCTTCAGCCAAAATCCTTTCTTCTAATCCACTAGACCAACCTGTACCAAATAAACCTACTTTTTTACTTTGGCTATTATACGTTCTTTCCACTGATACATCCGGTCCGCGCCCTGATAACGTAATATCTTTTTCACTCATGATAAAGTTACCATTTGTAGCATTCACTGTGCCATTTAGTACCGGAACTGATGCCCAGTAATCAAACATCCCTATAAACCCAAAGTCTTGAGCAAATTTAGGTACAAACTCATGCGAAATTTCACTTTCAGCATGTCCGGCTTTACTATACGCTGTTACACGGAACCAATAATTTTTAAAGCCAGCATAAATTCCGCCAGAATTTTTATACACAGGTGATGGATCAACTGCTAATTCTGCACCTTTTTTATCATGATGAAGTAAATATTGGCCTTTTGCAATTTCATCTTTCGTTGGCCAAATTTTCTCATTTTGCGTTGTCCAATTTGTTTTATTTCCTACATCGAACGCTTCGTAATCTTTTCCGTTATAAATCCAAACTTTATAGCCTGCAGCCGCTGGAACTGCATCCCACTTTAATGTGACATATCCTGTTTCCTTATCTGTCGCATTAATGTAGGCCGATCCGTCTGGCTTTTTCACTTGTTCTAATGGAATAAATGGAACTATTTCATCTGAAAGTGGACTATCCCCAAACGGATACTCTGCTACAATACGAATCCAGTAGCTACTTCTTCCGCTATAATCCCCGTACGGACCTCCTGACTCGTAAGCATTTTTATATATTTGTCCTGGGTTAGTAGGCGCTTCTGCACCTTTCCCGTCATCATGTATCCAGTAACGCCCTTGTGCAATTTCTTCTGGCGTCGGGAATATCTTTTTATCTTTCGTCGTCCAGCTTGTCACATTCCCAACAGGAATATATTCATAGTCATATCCATTAAAAATGGCAACTTTATAACCTGTTGCTCCTGGAACTGCGTCCCATTGTACATTGAAGTGACCAGAACCACTCCCACTGCCATTTGAGTAAACTTGTACTCTTGGCTTATTTGGTTTTGCGTAGGAATATTTCACTTCCAAGAATGGTGCATTCGTTCCATTTTCAGCTGCAATGAATTTCTTCCAATGGTTTTGACCATTACCATTTGCATGTAGCTTAAAGCCATTGTTTGGTCTCGCGCCTTCTACCCATGCTTTCACTGTATTCGTTACATTGAACTGGGCCCATTTTCCGCGGCCCACATCAGCGTGTGCAATGTTGTTAGAACCTGGTTTGTTATTCCAGTTTACACTTCCAACATTCCATCCACTTGTTACTTCATCTAACCAAACACCATTTGGTTGATTCGCATAATAATGCCAAACTGCATAGGCATGGAATGTTGCACTTTCAATCTTTGCACCCTTTAAGTTTGAAACATCTGGTTTAATAAATGAAAAATTAGTTCCAGATGTTCCATCATAATATCCAACTTTTAACGTATAAGCATTTTGACCTGAATCCCAAAGTTTTCCTCCTGAATAATTGACAGTTGGATACGCACTTGAAGCGTAAGCATTTTCAAAATTATCCAATTCAATTGAAGGATCTACATATACCGGATATTTTCGCTCTGGTGCTTGTAACCACTGCGGGTCTGCAGTAACAGTTAATGTATATGTTTTTTCATCTTTCTTCTCAATATTGTAGCGAACCGCATCTGACGTTACAGCCTCACCTGATTGCTGATCCACATTGGAATCATTCATATATGGTTTCGGCAATGTGAATACTTTTTCTTTTTTCTCATCTTGGAAGTCGATTGAACCATCTTCCTGTAAGCTAGGTGTTAAATCTGTTTCTAATGCAAATGTAAAAATGTGGTGTCCTGTATACTCACGTAATACAAAATCTTCTTTTACATTTTCATTGAATGTCGTACTCTTTAAATCAATATTTGGGAAGACCCCTTTATACCATACTGTATTATTTTCATGTGTTGCGGTTACTGGCGATGGCTTTATTTCACCTTTTTCACCATTTGCACTTATTAGTTTATACTGAATAGTATGATCTTTTACTTTAAATTGAACGTACTTTCCATCTTGTGTCGCTTTCTCGAACTCTGGTTCTAATGTTGTATTTTCCGTTACAATTTTTTCATTTGGTGCTTCTACTAATTTTGGTGAAACCTCTTCTAGCTTTCCATCTTTCTCTGCATGAATCGGTTCCGTATATACCCTCTTTGTAAAAGTACCATCATTGTTATCAAAAACCTTTTCGGTTTCCGTTCTTTCTTCTACAATCTCAGTCGGACTCGCCTGTGCTTTAGCCTTATCCTTCTTTAATTGATCCGGATGTGGAGCTGGTAATTCCTGCTCCTCTTTCTTTTCCATTTCTGGACTTTGTTCTGAATTTGGAGATGGTGTAAACGGTGGTGCCGTTTCTGCCAACCCATTCAGTGGTATAGAAGTAACAATTAATGCAACTACGATAAGTTGTATTAAATACTGATACCACTTCCTTTGTTTCTTACCTTCCATAAACTCACCTCACTGAAATATTTTTAACATATATAATGTTACATATCACAATTTATATAAACTAAAGAGTAAAGTAAATACAGTTTTAAAGTTTTGAAGATTTTGTGCACAAAATACGACAATTTAATAACAATTTTTAAAATATCATTACAGATAATTAATTCTGTTATATAATTTAATATTACAATAATCACATCTATTATTATTTACTAACGATAGAATATGAACATGATTCAACTAAACTTTTACATTCACTTTTGTTCTAGTATTCCAATGAAGCTAATACATTGAGTTTCATTGGAATAGCGTAAATGTGGGTCTTCTAATTGTAATAACTGTGTTTAAGAAAGTAAGAGAAATATCTTCATTACTACTCGTATCAAATAGTTGTTTGAACACGCTTCGCTATTATATATACAAACTTCCTACTACATTTCATATGAGAAAAAGTTATTACGATAAACAAAGAAAAGGTCTCCTAAAATATCTTTTAGGAGACCTTTTCTTATTAATAGATTTTGTAATTTAAGAGTGAACACTCTTAAATTACAAAATCCTCCGGAATAAACACTTTCACTTCTTTCGGCTGTACGTATACGAAATCACCCGCTTGAATGTTCAGCTGCTTGAACTGTTCTTTCGTAATTTCTGCTTCTAAATATTCATCTGTTCCGTCTCGTTTTAATTCTACATATACGATATTTCCGACTGCGTGAGAATAAGATACTTTTGCCGGGATTGCATCTATGCTTTGTTTCGTACGAGAGATTGATAAGTCATGCGGCCTTACGTAGGCTATTCCGTCTACGTTGGAAACGTGCTTATGCTCTGGTGCTTCTAGTTCGACCGATCCTACATTTAGCTTTCCTTTATGAACGCGGCCGTGAAATAAATTTACATTTCCTAAAAAATCGTAAACGAACGGGCTTGCTGGGTTTTCATATACTTCTTCCGGTGTTCCCATTTGTTCAATACAGCCTTCATTCATTACAACGATGCGGTCTGCAACGTCTAACGCTTCTTCTTGATCATGCGTTACGAATACGCTCGTAATTTGAAATTCGTCATGTAATTTTCGGAGCCATCTTCGTAATTCTTTTCTCACCTTTGCATCGAGTGCACCGAACGGTTCATCAAGTAATAAAATTTTCGGTTCGACTGCAAGTGCCCGGGCTAGTGCAATACGTTGACGTTGTCCACCAGATAATTGCGCTGGATAACGTTTAGCAAAGCCATCCATTTTTACGAGCTTTAATAATTCTGTTACCTTTTCTTCTATCGCTTCTGCTGACGGTCTTAAGCTTTTCTTTCTTACTTTTAAACCGAAAGCGACATTCTCAAATACATTCATATGTTTAAAGAGCGCATAGTGCTGAAAGACGAAACCGACTTGCCTGTTTTTCACGTGAATGTCTGTTAAATCTTCTCCATCAAATGAAATAGAGCCTCCATCCGCTTCTTCTAATCCTGCAATAATGCGTAATAACGTCGTTTTCCCAGAACCTGATGGGCCTAATAAGGCAACAAGTTCGCCTTTTGGAATATCCAAATGAATGTCTGTTAGTGCTTGAAATGTACCATATTGCTTTGATACACCTTGAATTTGAATACTCACCGTAATCCCCCTCTTATTGTCGTTTTTCCATTCGCCATTCAATCCAGTTTTTTATAACGAGTGTAAACACTGCAATTAATGACATTAACGTCGCTACTGCAAATGCTGCTGAAAATTGATATTCATTGTACAAAATTTCAATATGGAGCGGCATCGTGTTCGTAATGCCACGCACGTGACCTGATACGACAGAAACGGCTCCAAACTCACCGATAGCACGAGCATTACATAGAATCATGCCGTATAAAAGACCCCATTTGATATTTGGAAGCGTAACGCGCCAAAACATTTTCCAGCTACTTGCGCCAAGTGATAACGCTGCCTCTTCTTCACTTTTCCCTTGCGCCTGCATAATCGGAATTAATTCACGTGCAACGAACGGGAAGGTTACAAAGATTGTTGCAATAATAATGCCTGGTACAGAGAAAATGAGTTTCACTCCATGTTCAAGTAACCATTCGCCAAGAGCACCCCTCGGTGTGAAAAGTAAAACGAATACTAATCCTGCGATAACTGGTGACACAGCAAACGGCAGTTCAATAAGAGAGAGTAATACTTGTTTTCCTTTAAACTGAAACTTTGTAATAAGCCATGCCGCTGCGATTCCGAATACCGTATTCAGCGGTACAACGATTAACGCAACGAGAAGCGTTAACCTAATTGCTGAAAATGCTTCTTGATCAGTGATAGCGGCAAAGTATACATCCATCCCTCTTTCAAAGGCTTTTAGAAAAATAGTTATGAGTGGCAGTAATAGAAAGAGAGATAAAAATAAAACTGTAATCGTAATTAATATGCCTGGTACAAGCTTAGATTCTTTTTTAGCTGATACGCTTTTTACTATTTTCTTTTCTAATACTGTTGGTTCCATTTTCTCTCCCCCTATTCACTTTTTAGTTCATGCCTTCTACTCCAGCTTTGAATCATATTAATAAGAAGAAGGAAAAGGAGAGAAATAATAAGCATCACGGTCGCTACAGCTGTTGCCCCCGCGTAATCATATTGTTCTAGTTTCGTCATAATCATCAGTGGTGCAATTTCTGTTTTCATCGGCATATTACCTGCGATGAAAACGACAGATCCGTATTCTCCTAATGCTCTTGCAAATGCGAGTGAAAAACCGGCAAGAAGAGCGGGAAAGATCTCTGGTAAAATGATTTTCACAAATATTTGCAAGCGGGATGCACCTAAACTCGAAGCCGCCTCTTCTACTTCTTTATCAATATTTTGCAGCACTGGTTGCACCATTCGAACGACAAATGGTAAACCGATAAAAGTAAGCGCAACGATAATTCCGAGTGGTGTAAAAGCTACTTTTATATGAAACAGACTAAATATTTTCCCAATCCATCCATTTTCCGCATAAAGCGTTGTAAGTGTAATACCAGCTACAGCTGTCGGAAGTGCAAACGGTAAATCAATAAGTCCATCTAATAGTCGTTTCCCTGGAAATTTGTAGCGTACGAGCACCCAAGCTATTAATAAACCGAAAATGGCATTTACAATAGCAGCTGCAAATGAAGTTGTAAAACTAACTTGATAGGAATGCAACACACGCTCGTTCGTTATAACCCCAGCGAACTTCTTCCAACCTAACTGTGAAGTTTGAATAAATACGATAGAAAGTGGTATAAGTACGAATAAGCTCATGTACAACATTGTAAATCCAAGCGATAATCCAAACCCTGGTAAAATACGTTTCTTCCTCATCCTCTTTCACCTCATCCCCCTTTAGCAGTACGCATTATTTTTGATAAATTTTATCGAACACGCCGCCGTCATTAAAGTGTTTCTCTTGTGCTTTTTTCCAGCCACCAAATAGTTCATCTACCGTAAATAATTGAACTTTCGGAAATTGGGATGTATATTTTTCTGCTACTTTTTCATTACGCGGACGATAAAAGTTTTTTGCCGCAATTTCCTGTCCTTTTTCTGAGTACAAATATTCAAGATACCCTTCTGCTACTTTTTTCGTTCCTTTTTTATCAACGACTTTATCTACAACCGCTACTGGTGGTTCTGCAAGTACACTAATAGAAGGAGTTACAATTTCAAATTTATCTTTTCCAAGCTCTTTTTGGGATAATAGCGCTTCATTTTCCCATGCGATTAATACGTCACCAATTCCTTTTTCAACAAATGTTGTCGTTGCTCCGCGCGCTCCTGAATCTAATACTTCTACGTTTTTATAAATTTGGCTAACAAACTCTTTCGCCTTATCTTCACTATTATTATATTTTTTCAGTGCGTATCCCCACGCCGCTAAATAGTTCCAACGTGCCCCGCCTGATGTTTTTGGGTTTGGTGTAATGACAGACACACCTTTTTTCGTTAAATCATCCCAGTCTTTAATACCTTTCGGGTTTCCTTTTCGAACAAGAAATACAATCGTTGACGTGTATGGAGTGGAATTATTCGCAAGTCGCTTCTGCCAATCTTCTGCTAATTGTTTTTTCTTACTAATCGCATCAATATCATAAGCAAGTGCTAGTGTAACAACGTCTGCTTCTAAGCCATCAATAACAGAGCGCGCTTGACTTCCAGATCCCCCGTGTGATTGTTTTACATTTACTGTTTGCCCATGCTTCTCTTTCCAATACTTCGCAAAATCTTTATTGAAATCTTGATATAACTCCCTCGTTGGATCATAAGAAACATTTAAAAGCTCAACTGTTTTTTTATCTCCACTTCCTTCAGAATTACTAGTGGATGTTGCCGAACCACACCCTGATAAAAGTACAACTGCTGATAATAAAACACCTGTACTTTTCATAAACGCTGTCTTACCCCACTTTTTCATCGTTAAGCCCCCTTAGTTTATACAATAGAAAAAGGCACACAATATATTCACAAATGTGAACATTGTGCGCCTTCAGTTTATCTGATTAGCTTCTAATGTATTGTATTCGATTTCTTTTCATTTTAATTCTGTAATTCATATGTGTCAACTTGGAATTTGAATTTTCTTGCTAAACTAAAATATTGGCATACTTCGAGCCCAATGATTTTTCAAATCAGCAAATTCTTTTGGTAACTTACTATTTTCATTCCATTCTAATTTATATGTATTTACTAACACCGTAGCCATTGATTCACAGTCCACTACTCCATTTTGATTAAAATTACCGTTCTTATCATTTTCAGAGTTCATCCATAATTTCACAAATAAGATATTGCACTCGCCGTAAGCGTTAATCCCTTCTGTTCTATGTATATCTCCTCCTTGTTGGTCATATGAAGCTTTAAATATATGGCACCACAGCTTAATCAATGCACAAAAAAATGAGGCAACCACCTTCAAAGATGGTTGCCTCATTTTTACACTTGCATCGCTTTCTCTCTCAATGCTCTTCTTAACAACTTACCAGTCGTATTCTTCGGTAATTCTATTAAAAACTCAATGCTTTTCGGCACTTTATATTTCGCTAAATGTAACGTACAGTAATGCATTAGTTCTTCTTCTGTTACGTTCGTTTGTTTCAGAACGACGTAAGCTCGCACTGCTTCTCCTAAGTTTTCATCAGGAACACCGATTACAACAACTTCCGCTACTGATTCGTGCGTATATAATACTTCTTCTACTTCACGAGGGTATACGTTATAACCGCCAACTAAGACGATATCTTTTTTACGATCAACGATATAGAAGTAACCTTCTTCATCCATTTTCGCCAAGTCACCTGTATATAGCCAGCCGTCTTTCAATGTCGCAGCTGTATCTTCTGGTGCATTATAGTATCCTTTCATAACGTTAGGTCCGCGAACGATTAATTCACCGACTGCGCCGACAGGTACTTCTTCCCCAAGTTCATTTACAATTTTATTTTCTACATGCCAAATATTTGTGCCAATCGACCCTGGTTTACGAGGACGATCTAGCGGATTGAAACAAGTAACTGGTGAGGCTTCTGATAAACCGTATCCTTCTGAAACAATAACGTTAAAACGTTTTTCAAAGTTTTGTAGAAGAGCAACAGGCATCGATGCGCCACCGGAAATACAAAGACGAAGCGTCTTCACATCTTCTGCGCTTGCTTCTTCAAATAAATATAAATAATTGTACATCGTCGGTACGCCAGCAAAGATCGTTGGTTCGTACGTGCGACAAATACGGAATACTTCTTTCGGACTAAATTTCGGTAACATTAAAATCGTTGCCCCGTTCACAATCGGTGCATTTACCGCAACTGTTAAACAGAATACATGGAACATAGGCAGTGCCGCAACAACACGGTCATCAGCCGTATATTGTAAATACGAAGCCACATCGCTCGCATTACTATATAAATTTTTATGTGTTAACATAGCGCCTTTCGGTTTTCCAGTTGTGCCCGAAGTGTATAGGATAACCGCTACATCTTCTTCATCTAGTTCAGGACCTTCGTAAGTTGTATCTCCAGTCCCCACAAAACTAGTAAACGTTTTCATTTTTTCGGTTTCTGTATGGTTAAAATCTGATGAGGTTTCGCATATGATGATGTTTTCTAATGAAGGAAGTCTTGTTGTAAGAGATTGTATAACAGGTAGAAGGACGTCGAGTACGATGATTGTTTTTACATCTCCATTTTGTAAAATATAATGCATTTCGTCTGCTGTATAAATTGGATTAACTGGAATAACAGTTGCTCCGGCTTTCATTGTTCCGTATAAACCGACCAAAAAATGTGGTGAGTTCCCAACAACTAATGCGACATTGTCCCCTTTTCCAATGCCCATTTCTGCTAAATTGCTAGAAAACCTTGTGACCATTTTGTTTAATTGGTCATATGAGACCGACTGATCCATAAATATATAAGCCGGTTTATCCCCCTTCTTTTTTGCCGTTTCAGCCAAAGATTGAACGAGATTCACAAAAACCCCACCTTTATAAAATTTAGAATATTTAAAAATTCTAAATTAATTATATTAAAAGAAAATTAAAGTGGCAAGTGATATTCTATTAACTGCATATAGACAGCTCACCTTCTCTTAGTTTACTTTGGAAAAATAAGGGGATTTTATTTACAAGTAATTTATGAAACTAGACCAGAAATCATTTTAGGATAATATGCATTCATCTTTTCTCTAAGTTTATTAAGTTCCTCTTTATTTAACGTCGTATGCTCGCCGTGCAAGTTAAGAGCGTCCGCTCCATCTTCATGAAAATACACCGTAACATATAACGTCGGTAACCCTTTGTTGTTTTCATCTATTGATAAGACGACATCTGGCTTTTTATTAACAGTGCTGAATGTTTCATTTCTTTTCCACTTCTTATTTTGAAACATGTCTTGTATATCATGTATCTTTCGTTTGTTATCTGTATGCGTAAAATATATAACATTATCCTCAGCCGGTTTTCCGATAGACAAAATTGTACGACTTGAGGGCAATCCACTGTTACACGCTGTCATTCCGATGACGAAGCTGAGCAATAATATAACGTACATTACTCTTTTCATTTCGATTCGCCTCCTTTTCATATATATATTCCTTTATAAGAGGCAGATGTCCTGTAAGTATACATTTTGTGGTAAATGGAATTATATCGACAAAACTACAAAAAGAAAGAGGCTGCCTTTATGGCAGCCTCCCTCATTTTTAGAAGAATAAATGTAAGAAATCTTCTGTTGTAATGTTACCGAAGTAGCGTGCGATATCTACGCCTTCTAAAGCTGCAGTGAATGCATCTTTATCGAACTGAACGCCTGTTAGACGCTCTTCGATATCATGAACATCTAGTGAACCGAAGAAGTCGCCGTAAATTTTACATTCTGTTACTGTTCCTTTTTTCACTTCAAGACGAACATCAACTTGTCCAACTGGGAAGCGGTGTGAATGTTGTAAGTTGAACTTCGGTGATTTTCCGTAGTTCCAATCCCAATTTTGGTAACGTTCTTCAGAAAGTTTGTGGATCTCTTTCCAATCATTTTCTGTTAATTCATACGTTGGGATTTCTGTTTCTCCTTCGAAAATTGTTTCTAGAAGAAGTTGTCTAAACTCCTCTGTCGTCATTTCTTCGTTTAGGAACTCTGTAATGTTCGCAACGCGGCTACGGATTGACTTAATTCCTTTTGATTGAATCTTATCCATTTTTACTTTTAACGCTGATACGACGTGATCGATTTCAGAATCAAATAGTAACGTACCGTGACTGAACATACGACCTTTCGTTGAGAACTGCGCGTTACCTGAAATTTTTCTACCTTCAGCTAAAATGTCGTTACGACCACTTAGTTCTGCATTTACACCTAATTTACTAAGCGCTTTCGTTACAGGCTCTGTGAATTTTTTGAAGTTACTGAAACTGTCTCCATCATCTTTCGTAATAAAACTGAAGTTTAAGTTTCCTAAATCATGATATACTGCGCCTCCGCCTGATAGACGACGAACGACATGAATACCTTTTTCTTTTACGTAATCTGCATTAATTTCTTCTACTGTGTTTTGGTTTTTACCAATGATAATCGAAGGCTCATTAATGTAAAACAGTAAATATGTTTCGTTAATATCTAAATTTTTCACACAATATTCTTCAATCGCTAAGTTTATTCTAGGATCTATAATTCCTTTATTATCAATAAATAACATCGTATCACCTCATGAGTTCCATACGTAGCCACTATGCGCTAGCGTAATGTGACCACTGAAAATTTGTTTTGCTTCTGTTACTAAATCAGATGGGTTGCCTGTATGCGGTAAGTGCGTTAATAAAAGTTCTTTTACATTCGCATCTTTTGCAATACTTGCTACTTCTGTACTATTCATATGCCCTGCTTTTGCAGCCTCTTGATGTGCATACATATTACACTCACAAATGAAAAGATCAGCATCTTTTGTGAATGGAATGAATTCAGGAATATAACTTGAATCAGCGCTGTATACTACAGCATCATCTCCAGCTGTAATACGCATCGCAAAGCATGTAACAGGATGAACAGTTTTTAAGAATGAAATCGAGAACGGTCCAATTTGAAGTGTTTCTTCTGGATTGTACGCGATTCCTTTCGTATGCGGTTCATGTGTTAAAGAATGGAAACCATTCTCATCAAACGTATGACCGTATATTGGTAGTTCTGGTAGTTGTCCCTTCGTCGCGCTCGTAATTAATCTCGCATATTGCAATACCCCAATGTCTGCAACATGATCGTGATGATAGTGCGACAGTACAACTGCATCTATATGAGATGGTGTTATATATTTTTGAAGCTGTGCTAGTACACCACTACCACAGTCTACAAGTAAACGAAAACCATCGTGTTCAAACAAATACCCCGACGTTGCTTCTCCCGCTTCTGGAAAGCCGCCCCAAAAGCCGACAACAGTCATTTTCATATGTATCCATCCTTTCTAAAACCGAGTAGAAATGCATGTTTTACTTACATCCTACATTGTTAACTATAATCCATTTCCTAAACTTTTTCATTAATTTTCAATTTTGTTATAAAACAGTTGTTGACTTTTATTTTTTGTACTAATACAATGATAGTAAGAAATGGAAATGGAGGGATTGACATGATCGATCAACCAATGGAGTTTTTCAGAAATTTACCGACGAAAACTTGTGCACACTGCGGGAAAGAAATTGATGAGCAGCACGAAGCATACCATAACAAATGTGATGATTGCGTTCACGAAGAATAGTAGTTTGTGAACAGAAAAAAACCTAGCAGACATAGTCTACTAGGCTAATAACATCTTATCCTTCATCGTTGAACCTTTCACCAAGAGCTCCAGTTCAAACTCATACAATTCTTTTTTTCGATAATTTTTCGTATGAATTTTATCCATCATTAGGTCGACAACTTTTCGGGCCATTTCATCAATTGGCTGTTCAATTGTCGTAATACCTGGTTCTGTAATCTGCGATAATATTTGATTATCAAAACCGATAACAGCGAGATCATCTGGAATGCTCCAGTTATGGCGTTTCGCCTCTGAGATAATTCCAGCTGCTACCTCATCGCCTCCTGCCAAAATCGCGGTAGGATTTTTTTTGTCCTTTAATACTTCATGGAATATTCGTTTTCCATCTTCCCAAGAGAAAGCGTTTTCAAGAAAGTCAATCGCTTCTACTTGGCGGCTCTTCTCAGTTATTGCACGTAAAAAGCCCATTTTTCGCTGCTGGCTAACGACTTTGGTTTCGTTACCACGGCAAAAAATAAGATTACGATATCCTTGATCTAACACATGCTTCGCAGCTATGTATGCTCCTTGCGCATGATCAAACTTCACTGTTGGAATATTTGCTTCCTCAATATATTCATTACACAACACGATTGGACCGTGCTGTAAGTATGGCTCTACATCTTCCCACGGATTTTCTAGTGAACATAGAATAATCCCATCTACTTGTTTCGTAGATAATAATTGTAAATACTCCATCTCTTTTTCCGGTAAATATCTTGTTTGACAAATAATCAGTTTATATTTATGTTCAGAAGCAGCAATCTCGATTGCTTCGATAAATCTACTGAAGAAAGGATTTGTAATCCTTGGAACTAGCACCGCAATTGTTTCCGTTTTTTGTTTACGAAGCCTTCTCGCCGCAGAATTAGGAACGAAGCCTAAATGCTTCATTGCTAATTGAACCCTTTTTTTCTTCTCATCTGAAACATATGGATGATTATTAATCACCCTAGAAACCGTTGTCCTTGATAACCCCGCTAATTTCGCCACGTCCTCTATAGTCGACACGAAATTCTCCCCCTTTGCATGAAAACGTTTTCTTAAATTGATTATATAGTATATTATTGGAAACTGCAATATCGGTTGTTATGATTTTACTATATTAATATTATACATAGGGAAAAGTCTGTTAATGCAGGGGCAATATACTGCTTTTAGAAATTTACGTTATGTACATTCCTTTTCTTAATACCATATATCCTTTATTCAATATAAAACCCCATCAATACGTCATCTCCATATGATCCATCTTCATATTTAATTTGCTTTCGTTGTCTGCCTTCTTCTACAAAGCCCATACGTTTGTACACTTTAATTGCCCGATCATTAACAGAAACTACACCTAAACAAATTTTTTCTAAACCTTTCTGCCCTTTCGCCCATCTAATAAGAAATTCAATTAATTTCGTGCCTATGCCTTGATTACAATACGCCTCTTTAATCCCCATTCCCATTGTGCCTGCGTGTTGTAACCGTTCTAGTTCATATCGGTTGAAAAGTAAAAAGCCAACTACCTTCCCATCTACTTCATACACGATATAAAGATTACCTTTCTCATTACTTTTCCGTATCTTTTCTCTTTCTGCATTCATATCATTCGGTAACTTCTTTGGGGATACTATGAAAAATTTTGTAGTAGTTTCCGATAATATAATTTCTTTTCTAATATTCATAATTGCTTCTGCATCAGTCTCTTTTACTAACCGTATCATTGAATCACCTCGTACTTTTTCTTTTTAAAAATAATATTACAACTATAAAACGGCCAATATGCAATATTACATATTGAGAATCTTTTTACTCTTGATACAATATTCATATATCAAAATAAAAGGAATGTATACAATGAATCCAATCTTAACAGCTGCAAAACAACTATTACATAAAGAAGAAAAAATTTTATCTACTTTAAAATGTTCACTTACTGGCTATATGATTACGCATAAAGTCCCGTATCCTGGCATGTTACTTGCTACTAATCAAAGACTTCTCTTTTTTAGCCAATATAAAAACACATTCATTGCCGAATTTGATTATGAAAAAATTCTATCCATAGAAACGAAGAGAAGAATCTTTGACAAAAAAATAATATTTTACTATGAAGATGAATATATAACGCTTGGATACATTACAAGTTCGAATGTTGAAGCGTTCATAGACTTACTACAAAGAAACAGCAAGACTAGCACAGGCTTATAATCAGCGGGGATCCCCTCGCTGATTCATTATTTTAACTCCTCCCACTTCGTCCAAACTTCTCTCCCGTTTATACAGTACATATTATCCTCTCTATTCATAAACCCCTGTACAATAAATTCACGTCTAATTGTACAAAAATCATCATGATATTGTTTTATAAATGTATTAATTTCTTTTTCTGTATATTGATTTTCAGCATTTAACTTGCTAATTAAATGCTCTAACAATACTAGTTTTTTCTTCTTTTAACCTGGAATCGATTTTAAACGATCCTCTTTATCGAAAAAGTTACGAATGGTCGTATCCCGGAATTTCATTTCACTTTCAGTCATTTTGTTATCCTCCATCACTTTTTTTCTTTATCTTTTCACTTAAAATATCAATAAAGTAATATCCACCCATTAACACATAATAGAACGTAAGTATTCCAAATGCATCTTTCATACTTGTATATACTTCTTTATCAAACAATATAGGTGAAAGGGCATAAACAAGAAAGATTATTAGCGGATTTACGATAAAATAATAAGTAAGATTGCCTTTCATCATATCAACTCCTCTACCCTATGTTTCTCTGTAAATTGTTGTAATTCCTTTTCTTTCGTTTCTATAGCTTTTAGAAAGATTTATAGATGAACTAAGGAAAAGATGTGCCCTCTATTAAAATAAAAAAGCACCAAAAAGGTGCTTTTATCTACGCTTCAACCGATTGATTTTCAGCAACATTTTTAAATTGTCGTTTGTGCATCAAAGTTAAGGAGGCGATCGTTCCAAGTGATAATACAACGATAAAGATCATGAGCATTCCTATGTTTTGCCACATGAAGTCAAAGTCTCCACTCGATACGACTGCTTTCAATCCTGATACAGAGTATGTCATCGGTAACCAAGCATTGAATGATTGTAAAAACTTCGGAATCAATTCTAGTGGGAATGTTCCGGCACTCGTTGTAAGCTGCATAATTAATGTGATAATGGCAATAAAACGGCCTGCATCACCGAATGCTGTTACTAAACATTGAATTAATGCGATAAATGCTAAACTTGTAATGATACTAAAGAGTATGAAGTATGGAATGCTTTGTACTTCTACACCCAATCCGAACAGTAATATAACATCTGCTACTATCGCTTGAATAATACCAACTGATAGTAAAACACCGAACTTACTAATAAACCAACTAAACCCTGATTTTGGAACTCCTACTGTATCACGTAATGGATATACGATTGATAATAGTAATGCCCCAACGAATAAACCGAGTGATAGGAAATACGGCGTAAATCCAGTTCCGTAGTTTGGAACTTCCGCCATTTTCTCCGTCTTCACTTTTACAGGACTTGCAAACATATCATACGTTTTATCTGTTCCTTTCACTTCACCAGTTTTCTCTGCCCCTTCGCCAAGTTTCTCAGCAAGTTCACCTGAACCATCGTTTACTTTTACGAGGCCATCTGTTACTTGACCAGATCCGTCTGCTAGTTTATTTACGCCGTCGATTAGCTGGGTTGAGCCGGTTGACATTTTATTTAGGCCACCATTTAGAGTACCTAAGCCAGTTGTTACTTGATTAGATCCATCTGCTAATTGATTTACGCCACCTGCCATTTGGTTTGCTCCTACAGATAATGTTCCTAAACCATCTGTTACTTGGCTTGAACCATCTGCTAATTGATTTACGCCACCTGCCATTTGGTTTGCTCCTGCAGATAATGTTCCTAAACCACCTGTTACTTGGCTTGAGCCATCTGCTAATTTCGTTACACCTACAGATAATGTCCCTAAACCGCCTGTTACTTGACCAGACCCATCTGCTAATTTGGATACTCCTACAGATAATGTTCCTAAACCGCCTGTTACTTGACCAGACCCATCTGCTAATTGATTTACTCCTGCAGATAATTGACCTAATCCTGCTGTCACTTTTCCAGAGCCACTTTGTAATTGCGTTACTCCATCAATTAATTGAACTGATCCATCTTTTAATTTATCGGCACCTATTTTTGCATTATCTAATCCCTCACCAAATCCATGAAACTTACTAACAAATTCATTTTGTGCGCTCGTTAGTTTCTCAATACCACCTGCTAGAGTTTTTATCCCTGCTGGATTTGGTAAGTTTTTTTGCAACCCATTTGTTGTTTGATGTATTTCGCCCTTTAATTGTTTTACTTCTTCATTTAGTTTATTTGTTCCACCTGCTACTCCGGCAGCCTTTTGCTGAACTGTCGCTGTACTTTTTACAGCACTTGTTATGAACGGTTGTAACTGCTCTTGATATTCTTTTGGTAAACTTTCAATTTGCTTTTGTAAATTCGCTACCTCTTGTGCTGCATTTTTTGCATCTCCTGCTGTTGATTGTGTAAGTTCATTTAACTGATTTACATTCGCCCCAGCTCCATCTATTTTTTCATTTACTGTATTCAATATAGAAGGAACTTTCGACTGCATTTCCTCTAAGCCTGCAGCAGACTTTTGTACGTTACTATTTAACTCTTGCAATCCCTTTTGGATCGCTTGAGAACCTTCCTCTAATTGGCTTTGCCCTTCAACGAGTTTTCCCATACCATTTGATAGGTCCGTTGTTCCTGTTTTTAATTCACCGGATTTACTTACTAATTTGTTCAAGCCACCGGTCACTTTCTCAGATCCATCACGCAACTCACCCGTTTTACTATTTAACGTATTTAAACCGTCTGTTACTTTACCCGATCCGTCTACTAATTTCCCTATACCTGCATTGCTATTTAATGCATGTAAACCATCTGTTACTTTACCTGATCCATCTACTAGTTTCCCAATACCTGCATTGCTATTTAATGCATGTAAACCATCTGTTACTTTGCCTGACCCATCTACTAATTTCCCTATACCTATCTGCATTTCACCTGTTTTGCTATTTAGTGTATTTAAACCATTTGTTACTTTGCCTGACCCATCTACTAATTTCCCTATACCTACCTGCATTTCACCTGTTTTACTATTTAGCACATTTAAACCGTTTGTTACTTTGCCTGACCCATCTACTAATTTATTAGATCCATCCGCTAATTTCTGAACTCCATCCTTCATCTCCCCAGACTTCCCTTGAAGTGTATGAAGGCCATCCGTCACTTTACTTGAACCATCATGCAATTCACTTGATCCGTCGTGTAGTTTACTTGCCCCTTCTGATCCATCTGCTAATCCTTTTGAGACGTCTTTAATAGAATCGAACATTTTCTCTGCATATGTTTTCGTTAACGTACTTGATACTTCAGTTTTAATCTTTTCAATGGCTGTTCCTCCAATTTGTGAAGATAAGAAGTTTAAACTTTCGTTTGGAATGTACTCTAAGTTTAATGGCTTTGGATTGTCTTTTAGTAACGTTGTAGCGTTACTGGAGAAGTCATCTGGAATGCGCACTAACATGTAATACTTTCTACCTTCCATTCCTTTCTTCGCTTCTTTTTCACTTACGAACTCCCATTTAAAACTTTTATTATCTTTTAAATTATCAACGAGCCCTTTTCCAACCTCAATTGGTTTCCCATCAAATACTGCACCTTTATCTAAATTGACTACTGCAACTGGTAAGTCATCTAACTGTTTATACGGATCCCAAAAGGCCCACAAAAACATCCCTGCATATAAAATCGGTACGAATAAGACCGCAATAATTGGAATTAATATTTTTTTACTTTTTATAATTTCCGTGAACTCTTTCCGAAGTAACTGATTCCCTTTCATAATTTCTCCCCCTTTTATAAAATGACCAAAATGTTCATATAGTCATTTTTACCCAAACAAAAAGGCTATACTTGTTCATACATATGCCTTATCCCCGAATTTATTACTATGCAACTTTTTCTCATTATGATTATATTTTTTCTATATCCCCCCTTAACTTAAAAATATGACCGTATTGTTCATTTGGTCATTTTTTATAAAATTAAAAGGATTATCTTAGTTTGACAATCCTTTTAGTAAATAAAGTTCAAATAACTCTGCAATTTTTTCTTTTTCTAGCGGTTCATGATTTTTTTCCCAATCAAAAATAAGCGATACATATAGACGAAGCATAATAAATGCTGTAATTTCTGGATCACATTTGCTAATTTCACCTTTTTCAATCGCAATCTTTAAATACGATTGAATAACAGAAACGATTTCCACATCAACTTGTTGCATAACTTCTTGTACTTCTTTCGTTCCCATATCGCGCTCTTCTTGAATTAATTTAATCATAAGCTGATGTTCTTTTCTAAATTCCAAGATGCTATATAATGCTCTATGTACATTTTCAAAAAATGAAACATCTGAACGAATTGCACTTTCTGCAACTTGCTTCATTTCTGTAATTAAATTAGAAATAATTTCACCAAATAGCTCTTCTTTATTTTTGAAAAAAGTATAAATCGTTCCTTTTCCTACATTCGCTAACTTCGCTACTTGATCCATCGTTGTTGCTTTATAACCGAACGCTGAAAAAGACTTTGTTGCAGCTTCAATAATAGAACGTTTTCGATCTATCGCCACATTGTCACCTCCAAAAATGACCAATTGGATAATATAGTCAATCAGTACATCTTTGATATTACCACACGCTTACATTCTATACAAGTTCTCTTTTTATTATTTCCAGTATAAAAAAATTTCAGTCAAGTTATATCATACTGTCCATAGTTTATCAAAAAGTATACTTGTATGGAAAGCTAGAATATATTCGTAAATAATTGCTGACTAGATCCCACTAGAAACTTAATAAAATAGACAGTGTTCTTAAAACCAAAGTTTTAAGAACACTGTCTATTATTTTGACATAGAAAGTAATATTTTCTCCATCTCTTTCTTAGTTAGATCATCATCGATTATCTCTTCGTATATCTTTGTATCTCTTGTAAAAATATCATTTACTATGACAATTTGATAATCACTATTCTTACCTTGTGCTGGTACAAACATTTTGAGTCCTTTTAACTTACTCTCTCCTTGAGAATATTTATTATATACCATTTCTTTCCCGTCTAAACTATAACTTTCTAGATTCTCTTCTCCAGGCATCATGTAGTGTAGTGGATCCTTACCACCATTAACATTACCATCCATATACATCCTTGACTGGTAAATTGTAAAACCATATTTCCCTTTTGTATATTCTGATTTAATAACTAATTCTACATCTCTTCCAAAATATGAATCAGCCCATTCTCTCTTTAATTCATAACCTTCAGGTATATAAGTTGGCTCCTTAATTTGATACGGTACATGTTCTTTTGCTTCTTCTATAGTATATGTTAAAGACTTCTGCAATTTATCATTAAAAGGGTTTAATTTCTTCTGAATACTAGCTAATTTTTCTTGATCAGTTTTATTCAAACGTTCAAGATTAATTTCCTTTGTATCTCCATCATAATTCTCAGGCACATTTTTCTTAACCATTGCTTGTTTCTGAATTTCGCTAGCCTCTTTAAATAATTGGACATATTGTTCAAATTCTTTTTTTGTAAAATTCTTTTCTGCCAAATACAAAAGATCTGTATCTCTTTTATATGACTTTATCGACATACCCCATTCTCTACTTGCATTCTCTGGTGTACCATATACTGTTTCTATCGCTTTTTCAAATGCCGCTTTAGATTGCTTATTTTCTACAACCTTTTCCTTCTGTCTTTCATCTCCCTCGGTTATCCTTGCATTTAATAAAAATCCGCCTGCTATAGCTGCTATCGCAATCACTCCAAGTAAAGAAAGACGATACGATTTCTTTTGGAATTTTTTAATCATAACGATTCTCCTTTTTAGTGTTCGTTTATTTCTACTTAAATTTGCTAGGCTTGGTACTTGATAGGAATAGTGTTGTAGAAGGGTAATAATTGTATGTCCGTATGCAATTTGTTCCTCTTTATCTATAAAAGTAAGTGCATATGCATCACAGGCTAATTCTTGATCTTCTCGCATACAAAAATAGGCGTACCAAAGAATCGGATTGAACCAATTTAATAGGATTAAACTGTACATAATCCAATTTACAGCTACATCGTTTCTCTTAATATGAGCTAACTCATGGTAAAAGACATATTGTAATTGTTGTTTATTTAATACTTTCATATGTTTTTTTGATAGTAATACTTTCGGACGAAAGAAACTAAACACAGTTGGGCTCGCAATCTTTCCCGCTAGACGTAACGAAACTGCCTTCTTCATTTTCATAGATTGCTTACAGCGATTAAACACTGTAGCGACCTGTTCATCCGTAATATCCGGTTGTTTCTTTATGTACGAATATAAACGTCTATTTGTAAGAAACGTTATGACTGCTAATACGATTACCCCAGCTAGCCAAACATACAAAGCAAGTTGGTATAAAGAAAATGTAGTCTGTTTTTCCGAACTGACTTTTACTTCCGGTTCGCTAGTTTTTGTCACCATTTTAGAATTTGATTCCAATTCCACTTTACGGTCGCTTTCTATGTTTACTATATTCTCAGTAGCCGGCATATTTTTTGGAATAACTTCCGATACGCTAGAACTATAAGAAAGTAATGAGTAAATGCTATAAGAGCTATCTGGCGACCACGGTAAAAGGAGTCTTATCATTAATACGATCCACAGCATATATTGCCACCGGGGGGTTAATTTATTTCTAAATAGAACTTTTATACATAAAATAAATCCGACTAATATGCTAGCCATAAGTGACGTTTCTATAAGCCAATCAAAAAAATGAGGAAGGTATACATTTATAAGCGTGTCTATCATTTTTATCGATCCTTCCTCTTATTCTCCTCTGTCTTCTCATCTAAAATGCGTTTTAATTCATTAATATCTTCTGAAGATAATTTCTCCTCTTTTAAGAAATTAACAAGTAATGGCTTAAACGCTGCACCGCAAAAACGTTTTAGTAAAGATTTCGTTTCCACTTGCAAATAATTATCTTGTGATACTAACGGATAATAAGCGTACATACGCCCTTTATCTTGATGGTAAGAAACGGCTTCCTTTTGTACTAATCGATTAATTAATGTGCGGATTGTTTTCGGTTTCCAGTCCATTGCATCTTCCAGTTCTTCTATAATTTCATTCGCTGTTTGCGGAGAACTCGACCAAAGTACTTTCATAATTTCTAATTCCGCTTCAGATATTTTAGGTAATTGATTTGTCATCGTATGTTTCACTCCTAAGTATTACATTTGTAATCTATAATTAAGATTACAAATGTAATACTTAATTGTCAACCATATTTTAGAAAAATTAATTTCAGCTAAACCTTACTTCACAACAACAAAATTCCTCTTTTTCAAATAATCAAATAAAAAAACAAGAAAATCTTTACAATTAATAGTAATATAGAAAATAGACAAGTTTATCAAAATAGTGGAGGCTTTTTCAGTCATGATGCGTGCGCTTCGTTTAAATATAAAGCAAGCTTTTTGTAATCGTGTTTCTTTAATTATTATGTTTAGTGGATTTGTTCTTATTTGTATTTATCATTATTATTATGTAATTCGTTATTTAGGAGACGCTGCGAATGGACCTATATCGACGGATATTAAATGGATTGGATTTCGTGGAAATGAAATGGATGTTTATTTATTATTAATGCCAGTTATTGCAAGTCTTCCCTTTAGTACAAGTTATAACTCGGATAAGTCCGATGGTTTTAAACCGTTTGTCAGTAAAGAAATTTCTTTATTTTCTTATTCAGTAACGAAATATATCGTTACATTTTTTTGCGGCGGACTTCTTTATACATTTCCATTCATCTTATCGTTATTATTTTGCAAATTAACCATTCCAGACGGAGTACCAACGGCTGGTTCAGGCATTATAAATGATAACGGGATGTTCGCAAACTTATATGAAACTTCTCCCATCACTTACATTGCTGTATATATCGGAATTAATTTTTTATTTGCAGGTTTGATGGCTCTTTTAGGACTTGCTGCATCTGCATGGTCCCAAAAGGACTATATGGCGCTTCTATTTCCATTTGCAACTACCTCTATTCCTTACGTCCTGCTAAATACGGTACTCCCTACAATAGGCGGAGCACCTATTCATTTATATGATCCAAGGCAGCCGCTGCATGGCATGTCACCATATATTTTGACAATACAATGTGCCTTCTTCCTCCTCGTTAGCTTAATCATGTATATACAAGGAGTAAAACGTGATAGAAAAAAATATAGAAGAAGGTTGCAAAAAAGAGAGCGGTGTAGAAAGGCGTTTCAAGTATAATAAAACCCTAATTTCCTTACTATATTGGAAATTAGGGTTTTATTTACTATTCACTTACGGTGTACCAGCCAATCCCCATAAAATAACAACCGCTACAAAATAAATCGCTTTAATCACTACTACTAAACATAATGAAACAATTGCATATTTACTTAATTCTCTTCTTGCACCTATTAAAGTGAAAATAACCGCCAAACTAAATGTTATATAAGAAGTTGCAGTATGTATTAAGTTATACGTAATATCTAGATTGCTTGTAAGTCCTGTTATATCAGCTACAAACTGAAGCATGACGATCGTACTAAAAAAAATTGCAAACTGATTCATTACCTTTCCATTTATTTGTAACTGCATTGTTGTCCTCCTTATTAAAAAACTAAATATTCAATCAATTTTATCATTAGATTACAAAAAAAGGAATCATCTCTTTATACTATTCTATAACGATGCAAAAAAAGAACGCTTAGTCACCTAAGCGTTCCTTTCTTTAAGAAGCTTTCTTCAAATCAATTTGAGCAAGTACTGGGTCATGGTCGCTTACACGTCCGTGCTCTTTCATTATATTTGAGTTTAAGTGCACTGGATCTACAATTGTGTGTGGTGCGATATTATTTGTTATTAAAATATGATCTAACACTTGTGCATTTCCTTCGTGAATGTACGTGTAACGATTCTCTTTTGGCACTGTGTTTAACATATCTTTTAAGATTGTTCCCTCTAGTGTTTTTAGTGGTTTAGAGAATTCGAAATCGTTCATATCACCTAACACGACAACTGGTGCATTCGTATTCTTTTTCTGAATTCCTTGAACGAAATGATTTACCTCTTGTGCTAACTGAATTCGTTTGTCTTCACTTTTTAATACGAGCGGCTGCACTTTTCCAAATGGCGTTGCATCTCCTAGTTTTGAGTTTAAGTGATTTGCAACGACAACAATGTTTTGTCCTTGGAACGTAAATTCTGCCGCTAACGGTTTACGTGTACTTTCAAATAATGGATTTTCGTCTCCAATACGAACAACATTTTTATCAAGTAACTTTGGTACCGTCGCTAATTTCACGCGTGATGGATTATAGAAGAAGCCGACGCGAATATTCGCTCCTGGTGCTCCTCCGTCTTGATTATTGTTTGGAGCGATTTCTACATACTCATACTTCGGTCCACGAATTTCTAGAACTGCATCAATGATACGTTTTGCGCTTAATGACGCATCTGTTGTACCGTCATTAATTGATCCGTTATTATCTTGCATTTCCTCTACACCGATAATATCTGGCATTTTTAAGTTGTATTTAATAGAATACGCTAACGCTTTTACCTTTTCATCTGTTGTTTCTTTTTTATTCGCTGAGAAGTTTTCAATGTTATATGTAGCAACCGTTAACTTATCAAGACGTGGCTGAATATTTGCGCCTACTTGCTTAAATCCACCATCCACTACAGCTGGCAGTTCTGTTATTGGCGAAATACGGAAAGAACCGTAATCATATCCTACTACCCCTGTTATATCTCCAGTGAAAGTATCTCCTACTTTTGCTACATAATCACGAGGTACTTTTACAGAAAGGCGCTCTGGATTTAATTGATTTTCATCTAATAGAGGTGTGCCATATTGTGTTACTACTTTATCTCCACCATTTTTTACTGTTACATATAAATTTCCGTTTTTCTGAGGTGTAATAATTTTTGGTGTTGGCATCGTAACACGCATACCTTCTATACTTTCATAAAAGTCGATTGCATCTTCATTTGGATCAAATAAACTAAATGCATCATTATCAATAATCTGGTCTGGGATTTTCACACCGTTTTCCCCAAGTACAATCGGTGCCGGCAAAGATTGATCTTTTGCGATTACAGCAACGCGACTCGCCTTAATTTCTGTCGTCGTTAAGTCTGTTTCAAATCGCTCTGCATAGCCTGGTCCAACATATTCTTCTACTACTCCATCAACTTGAATAAGATCTCCTACTGCTACATTCGCATCTTTTTTATATACGTACATACCTTCTGAAGTAGCTGGATCATTATCTGGCTGATTATCTTCTATATAAAAGCCGTTTTTATCAAGCGCTGTTACAACGCCTTCCACATTGTTTACTTTCTTCCCGTTGTAAGGAGACATATGTGATTTTCCTTGAATGTCATGAATACGAACCTGTTCATTATTTACGATAATAAATGAAAATGTCGAAATTGCTGAAGAAGTAAGTCCTTCTTTTTCTGCGATTGCTTTCACTACACTATTTTCATTCACTATAATTTGTCCATTATAACGAACACTTTTATTAGTAGGATTAGAGCCATCTAACGTATAGTAGATTGTTGCGCCTTCTGTATTCGTCGTTAATGTTACCGCTGTTCCTTTAGCAACTTCTCCACCGTTCGGTGAAGCTACTACATCGCTAACACGGTTTTGTCCTTCACCTTGAAACTTATAAGCTGTTACTGATTTTAAACCTGGGTTACTAAAATATAATTCAAGAGTCCCAGTCAAACTAACTTTCTTCCCGATATTTTCAGGGTGATCTTTTACATTCACTGCCGTTCTCACATCACCTTTTGGCAACTGAACGGGCATGATTTTGTCTGGATTCGTTTCGTTTGGCGAATCTGCAATTGCTACGTTTGTATCATCAAACTTAGCTGGATCCTTCGTATATTTAGAAGAACTTTGCGTATATCCGACAATATATCCTTCCACAATCCCCTTCGTTTTCCCTTGCTGCTTAAATACTTGAATTGCTTTTTCTACTGACATAGAAGCAGTTTCTTCTGCTTGCGCTAAAGTTCCAGTAAATGAAAGCAATAGCAAGAATGATAAAAAGACGCTTAACAATTTCTTCACAGCCATTTTCCTCTCCCTATTTCATATTTTCTCAGCATTTCTATCATAACAAATGATTCGTTATATAGAACTATTTTTCGACAAATTTTACAAAAGATTTATTTAATTTACAAGCTTTCAAACTATAATACAAAATAATAATTTTACACCTTCTACAAATGCACTCTATAATGTTAGTGAGAAAACAGAAAATATCGACATTTGATTGGCATGTAAAATGGATTCATTTGAATAGGAGTGATTGGATGGAAGTGCAAACAGAAACATACCGCGCAGCTATGAATGGAACATTAGAACGTCATTTTTCAGATATGATTGCCGTTATACCAACTAGAATTACAATTGAGCAGTTAAAACAACGGCTAGAAACTATCGCTACTAAAGTTGATGAGTTAAAAATTGTTTATAGTGATGAGACAAGCCTTATTGTTGAGTTACATATGGATGAAACAATCATACCGTATGAACTGCATATTGATGAGGCGAATGACCCAGAAGAATATAAAATGTACAATAGACAAGATTCTACAATCGTAGATCGTAATTTTGAAGATGCGGCTTTCGGTACTGAAATTTTCACTCGTACGCTGTTTGTAGGCGATGTACTGGACTGCTTTTTCCAGCAGTTACAGTTTTTATGGAACCTCGCCCCAGATTTGTTATTTGTAATCGATTCAAGTGCAGCAATGAAAGTGCTATCTAGAAGCTATATTGAATATCACGTTGAAAATGAATTATTACCTGACATTCCTGACTTATACGTTATTCATTCCGTTTATGAAGACGATAAAGAAGGCGAGCCTACGCAACATTGGTTTCATACACACGGCCTTTTAAGAGCGGGCGTAACTGAAATAGAGTTAATTATTCCAAATCGCATTTCTTCCTACTACGGCATTGGCGATCTCTTTCAAACATTTGCTAATAATGCCGTTGAGAATGGACAAGTCCCTATGAATGAGCCTATCGTTATCGCGCATAGTCAGCAAGGTTCTATACATACAGTCGCTGTTCCGTGGGAAAAAGGATTATCTTATATAGGGCATAAAACGTGTATGGACCAATTATCTTCAATCGAGGATGAAGAAGTGAAATTACAGCCAATAGATGCACAAAATACATTCTTAGGCGGAATGGATGCCCGAGATGAATACCATCAATCTCCATCCGTCCTCTTATTCAAATTTAATACTTCAGAAGAATATATTGAAAGTTTTTTCAAAGAACACGAGGAAGCTACAGGGCTCATGTTCTATAAAACAAATAGTGAAACCGATCGTATGGCTTATAATGCGAAAAATACTTTCGGGTATTTCAGCAACATTTTTCACATTGAACAATCAAATGAAGATTTTCGTTTCCTTGCTAAGTTTGGTGTCTCCTACGAAGAAGGAAAAAGTGAACATATGTGGTTTGAAATGCAAAACATTACGGAAGATTTCATTCAAGGAATACTCATTAATGAACCATATTTTATAGAAGATATGAGTGAAGGAAATAGTTATCATTTAGATTTTGATAACTTAACAGAGTGGGTTATTTATGCAGGAGATGCTGTTATAAAGCCAAATAACTTATATATGTTTATTGGTGAATAAGTAACAAAACGCCTTCAATGTGATTGAAGGCGTTTCACTTTACTGTGCGATTAATTCCGTATCCATTACTTTCTCCAAATGAGCTAGCACACGCTTTGCTGCTTTCTCACCTTGATCAATACAGTCCGGAAGACCAGAACCAGCGTAAGAACTACCTGCCAAGTATATACCTGGCAACTCTTTCTCCATAAATGTTGTGAGCTTTTTCATTCGCTCGTTATGGCCTACTGTATATTGAGGCATCGCTTCTTTCCAGCGACTTACGATTGTAAACTCTGGATCCTCTGTAATATCCATCGTCTTCCTTAAATCTTCTAGTACGAGCTGAACGAGTTCTTCTTCAGTTTGTTCTACAACCGCTTCATCACCAGCACGTCCAACGTAACAGCGAAAGAGTGTTTTTCCTTCTGGCGTTGTATGTGGCCATTTTTTATGCGTCCACGTACATGCTGTAATCGTGTAATCGCTATTTCGTGATACGACAAATCCTGTACCATTAATATCGCGCTGGATTGCAGACTTTTGGAAAGCAAGTGCCACATTCGCAACGGATGTGGATGGAATATTACGGAAGAAACGAAACTGCTTGTACTGAGCAAACATGGACGGCAATACTTTATGCGAAGTTGCCACTACGATGGCGTCCGCTTCTATTTCTTTTCCGTTACTAAGAGTAATCGTATAACCATCACCCTGTTTTGCAACTTTTTCAATGCGAGTTCCCTTTATTATCGTACCTTCATGCATCTTTGCTTCGAGAGATTCTACGATAGATTCTAAACCTGTTTTCACTGTTTGGAACATTCCCTTTTTCGGTTCAGCTTTCTCTTCTTTCGGAGCGAGCGTACGCATACCGAGTGAAATACTGCGATGTTTCTGCTCAATTTGATACATTTGCGGGAATGTTGACATTAAGCTCATTTCATCAATATCCCCTGCATAAATACCCGATAGTAACGGCTCTATTAAGTTTTCAACCACTTCGTTTCCAAGACGATGTCTGAAAAATTGTCCGAGTGATTGGTCAGATACTGGCTTTGACCTCGGCATTAATAGATCAAAGCCAGCTCTTAGTTTACCAATTGGGGAGAACAGCCCGGAAAATAGAAACGGCGTAATTTGCGTTGGAATTCCCATCATTGATCCATTCGGCATTTTATGTAACCGATTGTTTACAAGGATAAATGATTGACCGGCTTGATTATTTACAAGTTCATCGCCAAGACCTAATTCTTCCACTAATCTAGCTGCACTTTCTTTTCGTGCTAAGAAAGAATCTGGTCCGCGCTCAATTGTAAATCCATCTTTTCGAACGGTTTGAATTTTTCCGCCAAGTTTACCCGATGCTTCTATAAGTAATGTATCAATCGGCAAGTTTTTTTCATGAATATTTTTTTGTAAGTTATACATTGCTGTTAATCCAGTGATGCCTCCGCCGATGATCACAACCTTTTTCCTCAAGCAGGCTCCCCCTTTCTTCTTACAGTACAGATTCTTTTTTCTTTAATACAACATCTGTTAAACAATCAATAAATGCGTCCGATGCATTTGGCATTTCTGGACGATAATATTTCGCGCCAATTTCATCCGTTACAACTTTACACTCAAAGTCGTTATCATATAAAACTTCTAAATGTTCCGCAACAAATCCAACTGGTGCATATACGAATGAAGTATAACCGTGCTTTTCATTTAGTTCTCTCGTTAAATCTTGTACATCTGGACCAATCCAAGGATCTGGTGTGTTTCCTGCACTTTGCCAGCCTACTGCATAGTTTGCTACTTCAGCTCCGCGCGCGATATAGTCCGCTGTTTCATTTAATTGATCTGGATATGGATCGCCCATTGCAATAATTTTCTCTGGTAAGCTATGTGCAGATACGATTAATACTGCTTTTTCACGCTCTGCATCTGACATACCGTTATATATACCTTTCACTGCATCGACCCAGTACTGGATGAATTTCGGCTCTTTATACCAGCTATCAATGCCATGAATTGTTAAGTTTCCAAGTTTCTCAGCTTCTTCTTGTGCTCTTCCAACGTATGATTTCACGCTAAACGTAGAATAGTGAGGTGCAAGAACAAGTGCGATTGCATCTTGTATTCCGTCGTTATGCATATCTTTCACTGCATCTTCAATAAACGGTTCAATATGTTTTAAGCCAAGATACATATGATACTCTACTTCATCTTGTACTTCATTTAAACGCTTCTCTAACTTCTTAGCTTGCTCTAATGTAATAGTAGCTAAAGGAGAAATACCACCAATTGCACGGTAACGCTCTGTTAAATCTTCCAGCATTTCAGGACTTGGCTTTCTTCCTCTGCGAATATGTGTATAGTAACGTTCAATATCTTCTTCTTTATATGGCGTTCCGTATGCCATTACAAGCAAACCAATTTTCTTTTTCATACAGCAATGCTCCTTTACTTCGCTAACTGCCCTTTAGAGTATTCATGAATAAATGTAGTTAAACGTTTTAATGTATCTGGATTTACTTCTGGGAATACACCGTGACCTAGGTTAAAGATATAACCCGGCTGTTTCATCCCTTGATCTAAAATACCTTTTACATGTTCTTCAATAACAGACCATGGTGCAAGTAAGAATGAAGGGTCCATATTACCTTGTACCGCCTTATGAATACCGCGTGCACGTGCTTCTTCAATCGGTAAGCGCCAGTCTAAGCCGACTACATCAAGCGGTAAGTCGTGCCACTCATTCACTAAGTGTGCAGCTCCTACGCCGTGCATAATCATCGGTACACCCATCTTACGAACTTCTGCAAAAATACGCTCCATTGCTGGTTTAATAAATACGCGATAATCTGCTACATTTACTGTTCCAACCCAAGAATCGAAAATTTGAACTGCTTTTGCTCCTGCGTTAATTTGCGCTTTTAAATATGTAATAACCATATCTGCTAGTTTATCCATTAAAGCGAACCAAGCTTTTGGCTCTGCATACATGAACGCTTTCGTATTATGGTAGTTACGAGATGGACCGCCTTCAATCATATAGCTCGCTAATGTAAATGGAGCTCCTGAAAAACCGATTAACGGTACGTCTAACATTTCTGTCGTTAATAAACGAATTGTATCTAGTATGTACGGTACGTCATCTTCTGGATTGATTTCCCCTAGTTTTTCTACATCTTGTAAAGAACGGATTGGGTTATCGATAACTGGGCCAATACCTGATTTAATTTCTACATCCACACCAATTGCAGGTAGTGGTGACATAATATCTTTATAAAGAATTGCTGCGTCTACGTTATACTGATCAACCGGCAATTTTGTAACGTAAGCACATAACTCTGGATTGTGTGTAATTTCAAATAAAGAATACTTTTCTTTAATCTTTCTATATTCCGGCTGTGAACGACCTGCCTGACGCATATACCATGCTGGTACATAATCGGTACGTTCCCCCCTACATGCTTTTAAAAATGTCTCATTTATAGTTCTTACCAAGACCCTTGCTCCCTTCCTTACCAATGCTTCGAATACGTTCGATATTTATCTTTTTTTACTATACAGCTTGTAAAAACAAAATGCATAATATTATGTACGTTGTTCATTAAATTGACACAAACATTCTTAAAAACGCTTACCATTTTCACAACATTCTTATTATAACACAGAGAAAAACTATGGTTTAGCTACTTTTGACTTTTCTCCTTCACGATTCGTTTGTGTATTATATGGTACAACGTAAAAGCTCGGTTTTGAAAATATGTTAACGAACTTTTCCTCATATTCCCCAGCACCATTTACAGTGCTAACATGCGTATGAATTCCATTCTCCACTCTATAGATTCGGTACATAATTCTGTTATCTGGAAGTGGTGTCCAGCTTAATTTTGCTTTAAATAAACCGAAAGGGCTAAATGATAATTTCATTTTTACATCTTCAATTTTGCGCAGCCGAATCGGAGCGCCGATTGTTTCCACACCTTCAGGCTTCATAAACTTCTCTTTATGTTCTACATTAGCCTTCGTTAAAATTTTCTTAAACAATTTTGTCGCAGATGCACTTTCTCCTTGCAACTGATGCTCCTTATCCGTGCGGTCATAACCAATCCAAACAGCGCCTACTAAGTTTGGTGTATAGCCGACGAACCACATATCTCTTGCTCCCTTATCGTCATTTGGCAATGAAGTTGTACCTGTTTTCCCAGCTAACGCACCGTTATATACACCAACTCTCGCTGTTCCTTCCTTCACAACTCCTTCTAACATTTTCGTCATATACCATGCTGTCTGCTTCGAGAAGATTTTCGTCTCTACTTTTGGAGATTCCCCAATGACTGCACCGTGTCTGTTTAATACTTTATCAATAACGTGCGGCTCGATAATATTTCCATTTGCTAAAAATGAACGGTACATTTTTACAAGATCAAATGTTGAAACGCCATTTTTCAATCCGCCAAGCGCTGTACTTAAACCAGCATCTGCAATATGAACATTTCCTTTTTCTAAATATTGCTTTCCTTCTTCTACCCCTAACTCATTTAATAAAGAAACTGCCGGTACATTTGCCGACTCTAAAATCGCATCATACATCGTCATTTCTTTTGAATACTCATGATTATAATTTCGAGGTTCATACCCTTCAAAAGAATTTCTTTCATTCGTTAATAAAGAATACGGATTATACTTTTTCGTTTCTAGTGCTGGTGCATAAACGATAAGTGGTTTTAAAACAGATCCAGGCTGCCTTTTGGCAAAAACACGATTAAATCCTCTCGGGACGTACTTTCTTCCCCCAATCGCCGCTTTAATCCCTCCCGTACGATTATCCATTAATAAGAAAGCACCTTGCGCCCCCTCTTCTTTCCCAGGGAAATTCCTTGCATCTTGAAACTGGTTATATGCTACCTTTTGAATCTTTTCATCCATAGGTACGACAAACGTATATCCTCCGCGAAGTACTTCTTGATGAGACAATCCGTATAAACGAGCGGCTTCATCTATGACCATATCAATATACGGCATATATGCAAGCTCATTCTCATCTAAATTTTTATATAGAGCAATTGTCTTCCCTTGATAACGAACGCTTTCTTCTGCAGTCAAATAGCCTTGTTTATGCATAAGTGACAACACTAGATCACGGCGTTCCTTACTCTTCTCTGCAGAATAGTACGGTGAATATCCGTTTGGTGACTTCGGAAGGCCTGCAAGCATTGCCCCTTCCTCTACTGTTAAATCCTCAACATTTTTATTAAAATACAACTTTGCTGCCGCTTGAATGCCGTAAGCCCCATGACCAAAATAAATATGATTCATATACATTTCAAGAATTTGTTGCTTCGTATATTTTTGCTCTAATTGAAGAGAAATTGCGACTTCCTTCAATTTGCGCGTAAATGTTTTTTCACGAGTTAAAAAGACGTTTTTAGCGAGTTGCTGCGTAATGGTACTACCGCCCTCTACCTTCTCTCTAGCTAACGTATCTTTATAAAGAGCACGGAATATAGACGGATAATCAATCCCTTGATGCTCATAAAAACGAGAATCTTCCACCGCAACAAACGCCTGCTGCACATACTTCGGAATTTGCTCGATTGGTACGAGCTCTCTATTTTCTACGTATAATTTCGTAATTTCTTTCCCTTTCTGGTCAACGATACGTGATGAAGAGTGGAAAACGAGCTGCTTTTCATCCATCATATAGCCACCAGCTAACACGATAAGTTTATAGATTACAATCGCTACTACGAACGTTGCGACGCCGCCTAATAAAGTCCACTTTACTTTCTTCATACATCGTCCTTCTTTCCAAATGATGGTACATTTATTATTTGAAAAAGAAGTATCTTTATGTATATAATCTTCGAAGTTTTTTAAGAGAGTTGATATAATAGAAACAAACTATTAAGGGGGCATTAAAATGAAGGCTATTATTTCATACGAAACACCTCTAGAACAAGCACATTTCACTGCAAAAAATGATGAAAAAAATATGTTTTATAAAGAAAATACAGAAGAATCTGTAGAAGGTTCACTTCAGTATGACGTACTAGATGCTGTCGGTGAATTTAAAGGACAACCTGGCTATATCGTTTGTAACAACATTTCTGTCACAGACGAAGGTCGCCCTGTATTTGAAAACCGTTTTAAAAACCGCGCAGGCCTTATTGAAAACGAACCAGGATTCCAAGCGATCCGTGTTCTACGCCCATTAAGTAACGATACATACGTCATCTTAACGATGTGGGAAACAGAGCAAAACTTTAAAGACTGGACAGAATCACGTTCATTCGAAAACGCTCATAAAAAACGTCCCACGCAAGCAGAAGGACAAGCTCCAGCGCATCCACATGCGGAACAGCAAAAGAGTATTTTCTCTCGTCCATCTTTTGTGACTACTTTTGATGTGTTAGTTTAATTAAAACATAATACAACACTAACAGTACGTGAAATTATATTAACGATTTTCCGAATATATCTATCACATCTTGAAATATATCAACGATTTTCCGAATATATCTATCACATCTTGAAATATATCAACGATTTTCCGAATATATCTATCATATCTTGAAATATATCAACGATTCGACTAAAGATATCAATTTAATGACAAAAAGGAAACACCATTACACACCGGTGTTTCCTTTTTCTTTGTACCAATTATATATACGAAGTGAATCTTTTTTTCTCATATGCTTTACTTCATAACCGCGCCCAGCTACCGCTACAAGAGTTGTACATAATTCATCTTTTCTTTGAAAATACGATTGATTATAACCTACTGCTTGAACATGTCTTCTTCGCATTATTCCTGTATATTTCGAAAAATTACGATATACAACCGTTAGTTGATTTTCTCTTAATTCATAACCGCCACTTTTATATCTAGCATACGCAAGTAACGAAAACACGATAAATAACGGTAAAATAACAAACAACGCAATATATTGTTTAAAATATATACTCACGCTGGCAATTAGAACTGTGAGTATGATACTTATTAACCAGCCCATAATGAAATAACGACGCAACGCTGTTTTTGGTAAGTGAACGATCTCCGCTTCGATTTCATATGGTAACTCTAAATATGTGATCAGGTGCTGTACATCTTTTTTCTTCATAAATGGATGCAACATTACTTCGTTACTTGCTGCTCCAATACTTTGAATTGCTTCCACTTCAACAGCACAATAGCCAAACGGCTGGCGAAGCATACCTTCTTTTACAGTAATCGCTTGAATGCGGTGCAATTTTAAGACAAACTCTTTCTTTTCAAATAATCCTTGAACGATACGAATCTCTTCCCCTTTTCGCTCAATTTTAAAGTTTGCATATTTCAACACATATCCAGCCGTGGAAATAATCCACGAAATTGCCATTAAAATTAATGCAATTACAATTAGTTTATAAACACCGTTTCCCATCACATACGCTTCTACTTTACTTGTGAATCCTTCAGGAAGAACAAAATCAAACTTTGTGTAAAGAAGTACCAGTCCAGAGAACACTAGTCCGAACCGACCAGATGTAATCGCTGCGGCTAAAACCTCTTTCGCTGTTAACTGATAAACCGTCTTGCTTTCTTCCTCTTCTATTTCTTCTTTTACAGTAGTTTCTTTCTTATGTAATAAAGAAATTAAATGTTTTGCCTCGTCTTCTTTAATACCAGCCAACATCACTTCTGGTTCATTACCACCACCGGCTACTTCTATATTTAACTTCATAAGTCCGAGCATTTGATAAATGATGTTAGAAGACGTACTAATATTTTGTACACGCTCTTTATTTAAATAGCTTTCCTTCTTTACAAAAACACCGTGCTTTATATGTAAAATATTATTCTCAATCCAGTACACTTTAAAATACCATTTAATTGCTGAAAAAATAGCCATGATGAATAAAACAACCAGAAGAAAAAGATAAAATAAATACCAAGGTTCCACTTGTTCATCAGGTTTAAATAAAACAAGAATAATAAGTGGCAACAAACTCGCAATCCTAATACCTAACAATATCGTAATCGGATGTTGCCTCTTATACATCCTTATCACTCACTTTCGCAAGTTCTCCAATTTGTCTTTTCAGCTGTTCTGCTTCTTCTTTCGTTAAACCTGGAATACTATGAGAAGTTGCGGCTGTTGAAATATGTAATTCTGCTAAATTATACTTTCTCATGATCGGCCCTTGCTCAATCGTTACGTGCTGCACACGGATCATCGGAATAAGTACGCGTTTTACAACAAACATTCCCTTTTGAATCTCAATCTCTTCTTCATTTAATCTGTAACTATAATAGCGTTGACGTAAATTTGGAAACACAAAATAATCAAGGGGAATAAATGTAATAGCTCCTGTTACTAATAGTCCGAACAACCAGCCCCACCAGTTAAAGTTAATCATAAAAAAGAAATACGCAATTACGACTGTTAGTATAACTACCGCCCCAATTAAAGCGTGCATCCTCCACACTTTCAGCATATTAGAATGAATCTCCCTTTCTAACGGCTGCATCTCATCACTCCAATTCTATGAATTTATTACTTATATATTATCAAAAAATAAGGTTTTATATACATTTTTGTAAATTTATAGTCAAATAAAAATAGTTGAATCAAAAGCATATTAAAGAAACACATACCTCAGTTTTGAAAATTATGTATTATAAATATGAATTATATTGAACTAAAATAAACCTTACATGATTCATGCAAGGTTTATCGTTTTATACACAATATATTTCATTATTGTTGAGATATACTAGCATCGCTTTCAATTCGCTTTTCTTTTTGGCTTAGTTTTTTATCTTTAGATTTTTTTAATGTTAAAGTCATGCCAATAAAAATAAAAAGAATTCCTGTTATTTGCATTAAAGTTGGACGGAATCCAGTAAGTACAGTATCTAATAATATTGCCACTGCCGGATCTAAAAAAACTAATATTGAGATGGTTTTTGTAGATAAATAGCGTAAACTATCAAAAAACAGATAATATACTATCCCTGTGTGAATAAAACCAGTAGCTATAATATATGTCCAATTACTTTGAGTGAGGCCACTAAAAGCATCTAAATCTATAAATGGTATTAAAAGAAATATCCCCAAGAATGTTTGTAAAAATGTCATTGCATACGCACTCATTTTGTTAATCCCTTTACCAAATAAAGTTGTAAATGCATAAAAGAGAGCCGCAAGAAATCCCCATATCATACCTGAAGACATTAATGAGCCGACAGAGAAGCTTCCATCAATACCAGCAATTAATAAAGCTCCTGCAAAACACACAATTATTGAAATGATAGATATGAATGTTAATTTTTCTTTAAAGACGATACTTCCAATTAACAGTACAATTACTGGTGCAAGATGATAAACTGAGATAGCAATTGTAACTGACATATTTTCAAAGGCTTTAAATAAGAAAACCCAATTAAATACTAAGAAAAAGCCACATATTAAAACTTGAATAACTTCTTTTCGTTCCCATTTATCTTGTTTATATTGCCCTGTAAGCAACCAGCATACACTTAAAAATATTGTCGCAAAAATACACCTTACAAACACTAATTCAAACGAAGGTAAGTTTGTTTGAACAGAAAAAAATCCAACTGATCCAAAGATAACCATTGATGCTATCATCTTTAAGGCCGGTACCGTTTTCTCTTGCTTAAAACTCTTTTGAAGCAAATTAATCCCCCTCCAATAAAAACTCGGTTTATAGTGAGAAAAACACCAGCCTAAAAAAAGGACAGGTGCTTTTCCTCAAAAACACTCAATTATAAATTTTTCCCAGCAGTCCAACCACCATCAATTACAAAATTAGAACCAGTAATAAAGCGGGCCTGATCAGAAATCAAGTACTCAATACATGAAACAATATCCTGCGGCAACCCCCAAGTATCTAAAGATTGATTACTTTTTATCATAGACATCAAGGCTTTATTACTAAAGTATTCTTCTGTAAGTTCAGTTCTAATAACACCGGGAGAAATACTATTTACCCTTATATTTTGCTTCCCAAATTCCATAGCCATCTGTTTAGTCAATCCGATTAAAGCATGCTTTGATGCAACATAAGCAGCTCGCTCTGGTTCAGCCATTAATCCAGAAACCGATGCTATATTCACAATACAACCTTTTATTTTCGATTCACACCATCGCTTAGCTACTTCCCTAGAAAGGATAAATGGGGCTACTAAATTTACATCAATTACTTTTTTAAACATATCATCGGATAAATGTAAAACAGGTGTTATCTCTCGAATACCAGCTGCATTTATTAATATATCAGGAGAAAGCTTTTCTAAATCTAATTGAGTAAAAAGATTATGAATCGCTTCGCTATTACTTAAATCAATTTGCACTACTTTCAAAGGCATATCTGTTTTCATATAATCTATTAAATTATTATTATGAATATCAAGCGCTATTACATAAAATGATTTTTCTAAAAAGTATTTTATACAAGCATGACCTATACCGCTATTGGCTCCAGAAATCATAATTATTTTATTCTCTCTCATTTTGTCTCCTTATAAGAAAATGTTACTAATAAAATATCACGAAAAGCCTCCGTACTACATTCTGTTCCAAGTGGCGTTACGGCATGGAAGACCTTTTGTCCAAATACTAAAGTTTCTAAAGGCTCCTTCAAACTTATAAACTGATTAATTTCCCGAGGAGAATTAGCTATTAAATTATCTCCACCAATAGCTGTATTACTTAAATTCATAAGGTGTAAAAATACTACTGGTTCATCATCTTTATGTAACCAAATAGGTGAACTAAAAGATGGTCTTTCTTTAGTAGCTTTATATCTTACTTGATGTAAACCTATAATTAAGTCTTTACTTGTATCTATTATATTTGTTTTAAATGCAAATTCAGTATCGAAACGCACGATATTTTGAATTAAAGGATTGCATAAAAAGCTATCATTTATGCTATTGAACTGTCTAACTTTCCCGCCATCGTCATAGTTATATTCTTTAGATTGGAAGTAATCATTACTATTATCTAAAATATAATCTGGTGAATCAACATACTTTATATACCTTGAATAAGATCTAGCACGGCATTCACCGTACGCATCATCTTCCAAATTATAATAATCTAACTGTGCTTGTGTTAATAAACGATGATTCTCTTCCTCTTGTAAAAAGATTTCATTTGAGATTTCAAGGAATCCTTTAGATTCAAATTCATGTACCTTTTCTTCTATGCTAAACCCATTCATTTTACTAAGAACAAACGTCATTATAAAAACCTCCACACTATTGTATTTTTCTATCTCACCCTATGTTAGAAATGCAATAAGTAACCGAGATTCTTGCTTAATAAAATTTAAAATTATGATATTCAATTAATACACCAAATGAAATATATGTAATTCATTAAAATTATTTATTAAGCAATATTATATATCCTTTTGGTTATTTTTTCTAATTATCTGAAGATTTATCAACATTAGTCTTAATATTCAAAATTAAAGAAATGGATTTTTCAGAAAGATAAAACTGCGCGTATTGCAATTATTTATGTATATAACTTTTTTAAAAATTATATTTTAAATATAGCTAGTTTTTTATAAATTTTTTGATATAATTACATACGGGAAAAGGGAAGAATTTTGTCTTCCCTTGTGTTTTTATTTGCATCTAGTACTTTTGCTAGATGCTTTTTTTATGCTAAAAAAGGTATCCTCAAATACTTTGAGGATACCTTTTCACCTTTATTATCTCTGCTGTTTTCTACCTAATACGAGTAACCCAAAACTCATCATTACAAGAAGTGCTCCCATATATGGTTCCACAGGCATTTTCTGCCCTGTCTTCGGTAATTCTTTTTCAGGTTTCTCTGGATTCGGTGTCCCTGGCTTTTCTGGATCTGGTGTTCCAGGTTTTTCTGGATTCGGTGTTCCAGGTTTCTCCGGATCCGGTGTTCCAGGCTTTTCTGGATCTGGTGTTCCAGGTTTTTCTGGATCTGGTGTTTCTGGACCTGGTGGTGCTAAATGATTCAATTTGTTTAATACTTCTAATTGAACTGCATTTATCATTCCATTTGTAATTTCAAATGGAATTGGATTAGTTAATTTTTCATATCCCTTTGGTGCTTCTACTTCTACTAGTGTGTAGTTACCTACAGATAGATCTGTGATTTTTGCCTTTCCATCTTTATCTGTTGTTACTTTCACTACTACTTTTCCCTTTTCATCATGAACTTCAAACACAGCTCCTGATAAGACTTCCTTGCTTTCAGCGGCCATTTTTGTAATCTCCACTGCACCTTTGTCTAACTGTTCGTTCTCTACTTTCAATGATAAGACTTTTGTCATACCTTTTGTAATTTCGAATGATACTGGTTCCGTTAACTTTTTGTAACCTGGTAAGCTCTTCGTCTCTACTAATTTGTATTTTCCTACTGATAGATCTGAAACGTTTGCTTTTCCTTCTTTATCCGTCGTTACTTTCGCAACTACTTTTCCTTTTGAGTCACGTACTTCAAATACAACATTTTCTAATGGTGCTTTACTGTCTTTATCTATTTTTGTGATTTCTACATTCCCCGTATCTACCATTTCATTTTCTACAGTGAACGCTAAAGATTTTGTCATACCTTTTGTAATTTCAAATGGTACAGGCTTTTCTAATTTTTTGTAGCCTGGTAAACTCTCTACTTCTACTAGCTTGTACTTTCCTACTGATAAATCTGAAACTGTTGCTTTTCCACCTTTATCTGTCGTTACTTTCGTTACTACCTTGCCTTTGTCGTCTTGTACTTCAAAGACTACACCTGCTAACGGTGCCTTATTATCTTTATCTATTTTTGTAATTTCTACATTTCCCGTATCTACCATTTCATTTTCTATGTTTAATGATAGAACTTCTGTCATACCTTTTGTAATTTCAAACGATACTGGTTCTGTTAATTGTTTGTAGCCTGGTAAGCTTTCTTTCTCTACTAATTTGTACTTTCCTACAGATAAGTCTGAAATTTTTGCTTTACCATTTTTATCTGTTTTTACTTCTGTTACTACTTTTCCTTTGTCGTCTTGAACTTCGAAGACTACGCCTTCTAATACTTTTTGACTATCTTTATCTACTTTTGTGATTTCTACTGAACCTTTGTCTAACTGTTCATTCTCTACTTTTAATGATAAGACTTCTATCATACCTTTTTTAATTTCGAATGATACTGGCTCTGTTAGCTTTTTGTAGCCTGGTAAGCTTTCTACTTCTACTAGTTTGTAATTCCCTACAGATAGATCTGAAATTTTCGCTTTTCCTTCTTTATCTGTTTTTACTTTCGTTACTACTTTGCCTTTTTCATCTTGCACTTCGAATGTTACGCCTTTTAATAACGCGCCACTTTCTTTGTCCACTTTTGTAATTTCTACTGAGCCTTTATCTACTAATTCGTTCTCTACTTTTAGTGATAAAACTTCTGTCATACCTTTTTTGATTTCGAATGATACTGGTTTCGCTAGTTTTTTATATCCTGGTAAGCTTTCTACCTCTACTAGCTTATATTTTCCTACTGGTAAATCTGAAATTGTTGCTTTTCCTTCTTTATCTGTTGTTACTTTTGTTACTACTTTTCCTGCTGCATCTTGCACTTCGAATGTTACGCCCGCTAATACTGCGCCACTTTCTTTGTCTACTTTTGTAATCTCTACTGAACCTTTATCTAACAGTTCGTTCTCTACTTTCAATGATAAAACTTTCGTCATACCTTTTTTGATTTCGAATGATACTGGTTCCGTTAATTTTTTGTAACCTGGTAAGCTCTTCGTCTCTACCAATTTGTATTTTCCTACTGATAGATCTGAAACGTTTACTTTTCCATCTTTATCTGTCGTTACTTCTGTTACTACTTTGCCTTGCTCATCTTGTACTTCGAAGACTACGCCTTCTAATACTTTTTGGCTATCTTTATCTACTTTTGTTACTTCCACATTTCCCTTGTCTAACATTTCGTTTTCTACTGTTAAAGCAAGAGATTTTGTCATACCTTTTTCAATTTGGAAAGTAATCGGATCTACTAATTGTTTATATCCTTTTGGTGCTTTTACTTCTACTAACTTGTATGTGCCGACTGATAAATTAGTAACTTGTGCTTGTCCTTTTTTATCTGTCGTTATTTTAGCGACTACTTGTCCTGCTTCATCTTGAATTTCAAAGACTGCATCAGCTAAAGCATCTTTATTTTCTTTATCTACTTTTGTAATTTCTACATTTCCTGTATCCACTAATTCATTTTCTACAGTCAATTGTAATGCTGTTACTCTACCCTTTTCAATTTCGAATGAAATTGGCTTTTCTAGTGGTTTGTATCCTGCCGGTGTTTCTACTTCTACCAACTCATACTTTCCAATAGATAAATCTGAAACGTTTGCTTTTCCTTCTTTATCCGTTTTTACTTTCGCAACTACTTTTCCTTTTGAATCACGTACTTCAAATACAACATTTTCTAATGGAGCTTTACTATCTTTATCTATTTTTGTTATCTCTACATTCCCTGTATCCACCATTTCATTTTCTACTTTTAATGATAGAACCTCAGTCATGCCTTTTTTAATTTCAAATGATACTGGTTTTTCTAACTTTTTATAACCAGGTAAACTTTCTACCTCTACTAATTCATACTTTCCTACAGGTAAATCTGAAACATTTGCTTTTCCTTCTTTATCTGTCGTTACTTTCGTAACTTCCTTACCCTTTTCATCTTGTACGATGAATGTTACTCCCGCTAACGGTGCTTTATTATCTTTATCTATCTTTGTTATCTCTATATTTCCCGTATCTACCATTTCATTTTCTATTTTTAATGATAAGATCTCGGTCATACCTTTTGTAATTTCAAACGATACTGGCTCTGTTAATTTCTTATAGCCTGGTAAACTTTCTTTCTCTACTAATTTGTACTTTCCTACTGATAGATCTGAGATTTTTGCTTTACCATCTTTATCTGTTTTTACTTCCTTTACTACTGTTCCAGCTTCATCTTGCACTTCAAAGACTACGCCTTTTAATGCTTTTTTGCTGTCTTTATCTATTTTTGTAATTTCTACTGAACCTTTATCTAACTGTTCATTTTCTACTTTCAACGATAGGACTGTTGTCATACCTTTTGTAATTTCGAATGATACTGAATCTGTTAGCTTTTTGTAGCCTGGTAAACTTTTCGTCTCTACTAATTTGTACTTCCCTACTGATAAATCAGAGATTTTTGCTTTACCATCTTTATCTGTTTTTACTTCTGTTACTACTTTGCCTTGCTCATCTTGCACTTCGAAGACTACGCCTTCTAGTACTTTTTGGCTATCTTTATCTATTTTTGTAATTTCTACTGAGCCTTTGTCTAACTGCTCATTTTCTACTTTTATTGCTAAAGCTTTTGTCATACCTTTTTTTATTTCAAATGGTACTGGTTCTGTTAGCTTTTTATAACCTGGTAAGCTTTTTGTCTCTACTAATTTGTACTTTCCTACTGATAGATCTGAAACGTTTGCTTTTCCATCTTTATCTGTTACTACTTTTCTTACTACTTCATCTTTCTCATCTTGGACTTCAAATTCGACACCCGCTAATACTGCTCCGTTTTCTTTGTCCACTTTTGTAATTTCTATATTACCTTTGTCTACCATTGCATTTTCCACTTGTATTGGGAATATGCCGTCCCCTGTTACATTTACTTCGAACTCTGCTTCTTTTAATTGGTAGCCTTCAGGCGCTTTCGTTTCTTTTAAAATATATTTCCCTGGTGCTAACGGTTTAGAGATTGCCTTACCATCTTTATCTGTAACAATATGTTCGACTATTACACCGTCTTTTACTATATCAAACTCTGCATTTGCTAATGGTTTCTCACCATTTTCCGAATCAATTTTCTTTACTTCAATTTGACCCTTTTGCATAGTATTTTTAATTTCAATTGTTTTTGTTTCTCCAGCTTGAAGTGTAACCTCTACTGGACTTGTTAATTTTTGATATCCTTCTGGTGCTACTGTTTCATATACTTTATACGTCCCAGGAGCTAAAGGTTGAGGTACTGAAAAACCTTTTTCGTCCGTTTTCAGTTTTGCAACAACTTCATTTGCACTATTTCGGACTTCAAATTCGGCACCTTTTAACCCTTTGTTCGGATTCTCAGAATCTATTTTATGAAGCGATACTGTACCGTCTTTTGGAGCTTCAGGCGGCGTAATAGTTACTTCTTTTGATGTTAATGTTTTATCATCAAAATGTAATTCCGCTTTATTAGGAATCTTCTTATCTACGTAAGAAGATAAGTCTGCATCATTTTTAATTTTCGCCTTGATACTAAGATTAATTATCTGGTCTTCATACGACTTATAGTCAAAACTCTCACCAAACGTAAATGTTACTTCACTTCTTTGTTTATCTATATTTAACGTTCCTTTAGAAGTAATATCTTGGCCATTTTGATCATACACTTTTGCCTCTAATACTTCTAAAACATCTTCTAAATCATCACGAATTACCATAGATGTGTATTTAGGAGGATCGTTCGGTATATGTGTACCAACTTGGTATTGAATCACTTGATCCATTTTTGTTAACTGCTCATTCTCTACAAGCTTGCCATTCTCATCAACTATATTTTTTTCAATGCTAGGTGGATTATTGTCACCTGAACCGGATCCTCCCCCACCACTTACAAATACTTGTCCTACTTTTTCTTCAGTTTTAATATTTTTACCTTCTAATTTCACAGTATTTTTATGAGGCTTCGCAGCAGGATTTGTAACCTTTGTTTTATATCTTAAAATATAGCCTTTTGAACTGTCTGGAAACTCAATTGTAAATCCAGCCTTTGTTGCATTAATTTTAATGTTAGATAAATCTGCTGGCTTAATATTTGTTGGTGCATAACCATCTTCAAATACAGCCTCTTCTAATACTACGCTGTCTGTAATTAACTCATGCCCAGGTCCTAATGTATCTGTTAATTTAAGATTTTGCATTTCTGTTCCAGTTGCATTTACATATACAAGCCAATCAGCAATCGAAGGATCTTCTTGATTATAAGAACCCCATTTCAATAGATTATCTGTATTGGGCTGTGGCTTCGGTCTCTCTGTCGTATTACTTACATTTACTTCTTTATTGACGATTTGACCATCAACGTTAAATTCTAATGGAATTTCTTTAACACCATCATATGCTTCTAGACCAAAGTAGAATTCTACGAATAAAGAACCTTTAATGTTATTCTTTCCTTCTACGTAATCACCCATAGTACACGTTAATAGACCCTTTTTCATCTCACATGTACCAACTGTTTTTCCTTCAGCATCTTTTAAAGGAAAACTCATATTCATAAGGTCTTTTCGAAACTCTTTTGGCATATCAATTGTGAATTGATCTCCACTTTTTATTTTTTCTTTAGCTGACCACTTCACTTCTACTTTCATACCATCTGAGGCTTGATACGGTTCAGATGTCGTGCCATCAGTACGGGAAATATTAATTTCGTCCACTGGACTTTTCATCACAGCAGCTTGAATAACTGGAGCCCACACATTCAGCACTGAAAATAATACTAGAAAAACTAATGAAACCATTGAAATATGTCTTTTAGTACTTTTCATTTGCATAGTTCCCTCCTATTTTTTATATTTATATAACAAAAAAAGACCGTCCGGTTGCATCAAAAATGTGCAACCAGACGATCTTAGTAACCAATATGTATTACCGTAGACTCTAAGCTTTGCGGCCTATCCTTTCGAATAGTGTGCTAAAAATATCTTTTATTCTTTTTTTGTTTCATTTTCCTCTTAAACCAAATATTACTATACCGTCTGGACGGTTATAATTCAATACTCTATAAAATTGTTCTATTTTTCTAATAAAAAAAATAATTCACCACTACATTAAAGAAGCAACGGTGAATTATTTTTACATTATATAGTTCGTATATTCTATTTATATGAATTTCTAATAAGAGCTTGAATCACTTTTTCTCTTAACTCGGGGCTTAGTCTTCCAACCCCTAAATATTCCGAATACCATAATCCATCTGCTGCTAATCTAATAATTGTTGCACAAACTGCATCTATCTCATCGTTTTCTATATTCTTTTGCAGTTGCTGAAATGATTGTTGTAATGGCTCAAGTAATTCAGGTTTTAACATGAATGCTGCCATCATACTACTAGATAACTCTTCTGTTCTTCTCTCATTATTTAATCTTTCCTCTACAAAAGAGCGAACCCATCTCCCTTTCTTCTCTGCGTCTTCCGCTACTTTATTGTAAATGGCTCCCTCATAATCCTCTACCCCTCTGACTATCATACCTTCTATTAAAGCTTCTTTATTTGAAAAGTGATACAATAATCCACCTTTACTTACACCCGCCTCTTTTGCCACTGCTTCTAAGGTTAATTTAGCAACCCCTTTACATTGCACAATTTGAGAAGCGGCCGCCAAAATCTTTTGCCGCGTTATGCTTATACTCATTCCTTTTTAAAACCCCATTTCTACTAAATTTATATAAATACGAATCTTATTTTTAATATTGTTGATTACTACTAAGTATTTTCTTTATACAACAAAAGCTTCATTACCTTTGAATTTTTAGTTACTTATTCTATTAAAAATTTCCATATCATTCAATATGATAACATTAAACACACAAAGCTGACTATACATCTATACTTTTGTATTTATTAAAAATATATCCATTAATAAAATTTACCAATTTAGTCCTTCTTATTACCTTATAAGACGGCAGTAATTCTTTCAGCACTAAATAAAAAATGTTATTACTCCCATTGAATTGAGTAATAACATTTTACTTAACAAATTCGCTGCCAACTAGCATCCTTCACATCTTCACTAGTCGGTTTTCTAACTAATCCAATAAAACATTCCTCGCAAGCACCAAATACAATAAAATTTTTCTGTGCTTGTCTTAACGAGACTTCATTTGCACCGCCTTCAAAGTCAGGATTGTTAAACTGTACCTCATCATCTTCCCAGTAACATATATTACAAATTTCATATGTACCTGGTGGTTCTTCTTCTATTGTTCTATACCCGCAGCACGAACATGTATATTTCATTCTGTTACTCCATTATTCATTTCTTTTTTCTCCCATATATTCCGGCCCACAAAGAATGTCACAGCACAAATCATAGTTATCCCCATGAAAAATGTATTAGAATCTTCATATGTAGTTGGAATGCCTACCGTTACGAAAACAATACTAAAAGCTAAAAGTAGATATAATAATAAAGATATAATATAGCTGAGTTTAAATCGTAAAATGATACCTCTAAACAATAGCTCACCAAGTAGACAGCCACCTAAAATAATAGGTACTCCGAAATACAATGTAAGGACTCCCATTTGCGCAGTAGATTGAATTATCTTTCCAATTATGTTCGGCGAAACCAGCTCACTATTGTTTCCCATCCTATCATATAAATCAAGTGCTGTTGCTGAAATAAAGAAACTTAATATAGAAAATGAATACGGTATTAAAAATTTGCTCACTCTCATTCACCTCGCTTGTTTCTTTACATATATTATTCATTATTTTCGCATAAAAAAATAGCCCGTCTTCCGCGAAAGACGAGCCGTTCCACTTAATTCTCACTTAACTTCTTCTTATACCAATCCTGCATTCTCTCCGCATCTTCTACTCTCGTATGCTCTATTTTGTAACTAGATGATGCACTCGAAAACTTATACGTACATAAATCCGCACGGCGCTGGAAATATGATTGTGTCTTCTCCATTGATTGGACGTGTCTTCTTCTAATAAGTCCTGTATATTTTCCGACGCTACGATAGACAAGTGTAATTTGTTCTCCTTTAACACTGTAACCATTTGTTTTAAATGTTGCGTATCCAAGTGTAAAGATAAGGATTGCGAGCGGTAATAATGCCCACATGATGTAATACTTTTCAAAGTATATGCTTATTCCAGTAAGCGGGATTGCGAGCATAGCGAAAAAGATGAAACTATCAATGAGATAACGGCGCAATGCTGCTTTTGGTAACGAAGTAATATTTGCATTCAGTTCGTATGGTAATTGTAAATGCGCGAGTAACTGTTGCACTCGATCTTTTCGAATGATAGGATGCAGTGTAACTTTTTCTTTTTCGTCACCCGTTCCCTTACTTTGAATGACTTCTACTTGCACAGCACAATAACCGAACGGTTGGCGTAAAATACCTTCTTTTATCGTAATCCCTTGAATACGGTGCAATTTTAGTACGAGTTCTTTTTTCTCCAGTAATCCTTGCGAAATACGGACTTCGTCATTTCTTCGATTCACTGTGAAATCTCCATGTTTTAGCGCATAACCAATTGTCGATATAATCCACGAAAGGCCGAGCAAAATGGCTATCATAAAAATCCAGCCATATATATCATGTTCCATTACATACGACTTTACGCTATTCTCTATCCATTTCGGAATGTACTCATCTACTTGGTGATACACAAAAAAGATTAATGAGAATAATAATCCAAATTGACCAGATGTAACAGAGGCTATTAAAATCTCTTTCCACGTTAATTTGTATTCTCTCGCTTGTTTTTCCTCTGTAATAATTTCTTTTACTTCTACTTCTTCTAATGTTTTTTCTACTTTCAATTCTGAAGCCGACTCATTTAACATTGCGATAAGCTCTGTCGCTTCTTCTACCATAATTCCAGCTAAGCTAACTTCTGCTTCATCGCCTCCGCCAGCTGTTTCAATCTGAATTTTTTTCAAACCGAGCATTTGATATAGTACGTTAGAACTTGTATTAATCGTTTGAACACGTTCTTTATTTAAGTAGCTCTCCTTTTTCACAAAGAGACCTTGTTTCACATGCAATACGTTATTTTCAACCCAGTATGTTGTGTAATACCATTTTTCAAACGCTGAAAAGACGGTGAGTAAACCGAATGCAGCGGGAATTAAATACCAAAACGGGAACTTTCCGTTTAAGCTAAACATGAAAATAATGAGTGGTATAAAGTCTGTTATTTTTAACTCTAATAACATCGTGATTGGATGCTGCCTTTTATACATCCTCATCACTCACTTTCGCTAATTCTGCGATTTTCGTTTTCAACATTTCAGCTTCATACATCGTTAAACCTGGGATGCTATGAGAAGTTGCTGCTGTTGAAATGTGTAATTCTGCTAATCCGTATTTTCTCATAATTGGCCCTTGTTCAATCGTTACGTGCTGTACACGAATCATCGGCACTAATACGCGCTTAACAACGAAAAGGCCATGCTGAATTTCAAGTTCTTCTTCATTTAGTTGGTAGCTGTAATAACGTTGACGTAGTTTCGGAAACGTAAAGTAATCAAACGGTGTATATACGATTGTTAATCCGATGAGCACATAGAAAATCCAAGCCCACCAATTAAACTTAATCATAAAGAAAAGATATGCAAAAATGACTATAATACTGATTCCTAGCTCAATTAAAGAACGCGCTTTCCACACCTTGACCATGTCAGGGTGAATTTCATTTTTCAATGGATCCATGTAACCACTCCAAATCTAGTAATCTAATATATGAATACTCTTAATCTATATTTTACGTAACTTTACAGAAAATTGGAATTTAATCTTCTTTCTTCTCAGGAATAAAATATCCGAACCAAAGTAGCCAAATGAAACCGATTAACTTCATCCAATTTCCATCCGCTTGAAAAGCTTCAATCATACCTGGTATTTTATAAACCCCAATAAATCCAAGAAAACCGAGCCACCAGTTTTTTTGCATTTTCATTTTTACTCCTCCTTCATTACGTTTTTCACATTTCGAATCCAAATTTCTTTATACTTTAACTGGAATCCCATGAGCATATAGTTGCTCATATTATCGATCACTAGTGCTAGCGTATGAGCATTTTCTTCCGTTTCATGTTGTGACACAACGCCCAGTCTCGCGCCTTTCTTCAATAAATCGTGGAAACCATGTAAGAAATCCTCTTGTATTTCAAATAAACGTTTCTGGTACTTTTCATTTCGCGATGCAGTTACGATAAATTCATTGATAACGCGTAGTATTCCTTCTTGCCCTTCATACTCAGAGAGCATATGTAAACCATCTGCGATTAGCTTTTCTGCAAAGTTTTCTTTCGTATACCGCTCTTCATTAAAATACTTTGTAAAATGATAATCAGAAAAAATCTCTTCAAATAAAAAATCAACTAACGCTTCTTTAGAAGAAAAATGATAGTAAATAGCCGGTTTTGAGATACCTACCTCTTTCGCAATCATGGAAAGACTCATCTTCTCAATGCCGTGTTCTGCCATAAGTTTAAATGATGCCTCTACAATGTTCTGCGATGTTTGTAAATTCTTCGTCATACTGTACCTCACTTATTTTTACTTACCGGTCGGTAAGTAAATTATAAAACAAAACGAAATGATTTTCAATTTAGTTAGCACTACAGAAGGTATTTATTAGAAAATACAGAAAGTTATAAAGTAAAAGCAACATATAACAATAAGGAGGATATCATATGGGACTTGGTGGTAATGGGGGTAGTGGTGGTAATGGCGGCGGTGAAGCGGGACAAGCTGGTAAGAGCGGATTTTCATTAATCATTGTACTTTTTATCGTATTGATTATAGTTGGAATTAGCTATATCGGACTTAGCTTCTAAGAAAAGGCGTCCTACATTACATATGTAGGACGCCTTGTTTTTAATCCCTATTCAGCAATCGCATACGATAGCAATTCATCGTCACTTCTCCAAGTCGTTGTAATAATTGATAGTTCGCATATGCGCCGACCGGGGCACCGATTACTGGGACGAGCTGAAGCATTTTTGCTAAATCAATATAGTCTCGGTATTCTGTTTGGAACTTTTCCCAGTCCATATGATTTTCTTTTTCTGTATCCCACGTTTCGATTGCTTTCCATATTTCTTTTCTGTGATCGTCACTTGAAAAGGCAAGTTGGAAAACATGAAGGATAAAAAGACGCTCTTCTTGTTTACTCGTATCAAATCCGTACAATGTCGCTGCATCGAATAAAAATTTAATTTTAATTGTAAGTAAAAGCGGAAAGTCAGCAAGACCGAGGAGAATACCACCAGCTCCAGTCCCTGCTCCTTCTGCCGCTGCTATTTTTTTGTACTCATCCATTTTTTTACGAACTTCATCGTCACGTCTTTGCAGTGACCATGTCGTCTCTTTTAGCTTCGGCTTTATAAAGTTTGACCCGGCGCTAATCGTTTGCACCATCATACGAATCGTCTCTGTTAGTACCTTTTGTACTTTCGCCGGAATGAGCTGTTGCACCTTCGTCTGCACTTTTTTGGAGAACCGTGTCATCATAGAAGAATCTTTCATGAATGTAGCTTTCCACTGCTCCAATTCTTTTATAACCTTCTCTTCGTATGTAATCATAGGTTCATTCCTTTCAATTTAAACGCTCAATGCGCTTCGCCCCGTATTGGTAAACGAAACCGATACTAAATAATATGCTTACGATAAGTAAAATTCCTGTCATCATGAAATCTTTCGTTGCTAGTGCAAATATAATTGTAAATATAACGCTACCTGTAATAAGAATTGCATTTAATAAAGTAAGAAAATCTTTCTTCTTCTCTTCTCCGCCTACTGGGTACAAATCAAGCCAAATTTTCATGCGGTGATGTTTCCATAAAGTTAATAGCTGATAACCGATTAAGTATAGGAAGATAAGGCTTACGATAAATCGTCCATATAAAAACGGAATGAAGTAAAGAATAACTCCGCCTAGAGCGAGCAGGCGCACATATAAGCCAAAATAATTACCAGATCTTAAGAACGTTCTCGTATATAAGTATAAATATGTACGCTTTTCGCCTATCATCGACAGAATGAAATCTAGCCATTTTCTGCGGGCTACTCTTTCTTTTAATGCTGGTACATCAACGAACATATTCGCAATGCGGTACAGCAGCATCATCTTCTTACCTTCTTCGGAAATTAAATACTCCCAGTTTAGTGGCTTTCCTTTGACCATTTGATGCATGATAGCAAGGTATAACACCATGAGAAGGACGATTCCACCAATGAAAAGAACTGAAGTACGTTCTACAAGGAAATATACAAATAAACCGTTTAGGATAAAACGAATAAACAAATCAGCCCTTTGTATATTTTGATCTGTTAAAAATGACTTTTCCCACCCTACAAATAAATTCCACGCTTTTACAATGACAAATGCGAGTACGATCCATATGTAGCCAGCTCCTGTTTGCTTCATTTGTTGGAAGTATAACGGAGCAAGCGCGGCTGCTACGATTGCGATTATGTATAACTGAATCATAAATGTAAAAAGAAATGCCTTTGTGAAGTAAGGTTTTAACTTTTCTTCAACTGGCAGTAAGTAAACGAGATCCGCTTCTTTTAATAATGTTTGAATGGATCCAGCCGTTAACACGAGTCCAATTAATACTGCCATTACGAGCGCAGTTGGAAACGAAGTTGTTAACGTTTGTAACCATTGCTGGTAATAATACGCTCCCGCACCGATGATGAACACGAAAATAAATTTCAAATGATCATTAAATACGTATTTACTATATGTACGAACTTCTTTTAGAAAGTGACGAAATCGTTCTTTCCATAACGCTGTGCTATTCATAATCTTCTTCCTTTGTTAGCGCGATGTAAATATCATCTAACGTTGCACCTGGCATATTAAACTGTGATTGCAGTTCAGATAGCGTTCCCTTCGCTCTTACTTCACCTTGATGCAAAATAATGAACGAATCACAATAACGCTCTGCCGTCGCTAAAATATGTGTGCTCATTAAAATACCGGCACCACTCTTTTTCATTTGGTCCATCATTTGAAGAAGGGATTGAATCGCTAACGGATCTAATCCAACGAAAGGTTCATCTACTATATAAAGAGATGGCTCCACTAAAAATGCGCTCATAATCATTACTTTTTGTTTCATCCCTTTTGAGAAATGAGATGGAAACCATTTTAAACGATTTTTCATACGAAACTCTTGTAGTAGTTGTCCTACACGTTCTTCATATTGTTTTTCATCCACGCCGTACGCCATAGCTGTTAATTTCAAATGCTCTTCTAACGTTAATTCATCATATAATACCGGCGTTTCCGGAATAAATGAAAAGCTAGAACGGTACGCTGTCATATCATCACGAATTGTTTTCCCATTAATTGTGACAGTTCCTTTTTTCGGTTCCATTAAACCGATAATATGTTTAATCGTCGTACTTTTACCAGCTCCATTTAAACCGATTAAGCCGACAAGTTCGCCTTTATTCACAGAGAACGAAACGTCTTTTAATACAGGTCGTTTCGTATATCCTCCTGTAACATTTTCTACACGCAATAACTCGCTCATACGACACCACTTTCTTCATTAGTATTCATTCTATATTCATCTTACCAAAAATTATGCTGTACTACATAGTATCCATGTACTCAAAAAAAATTTTTAAATTTATTAGCATATAATTTCCCGAAAGCGGACATCATAATTATTGAAGAAGGAACACATTGAAAAAGCAACCACCAATTGATGAGTACAACAACATAGTGAAGTCATCATGAAATGGGGTGTCCAAGTTGGACAATGAAATTTACACATAACCAGATCATTTGTTTCATTTTCGAAACGGGGTGTCTCTGAAAGAGCATATACTGTTTTAAAAAATAAACAATTTCATTTTAAAAAAGATTGCAATTCATTTCACTTGAAAATGGGGTGTCTACGGCAGAAACTTTAGCCGATTTACCGTGCATTTCTTAAATAAATGAGGTGTCTGCGAAACGTAAATTACGATAATGCTTTTTCAATCCCTCTTCAGAAAACAGGAAGCTGAGTCAGCTTCCTGTTTTTCGTGTTTGTTCTCTTATGTAATTATGGTAAAATACGGCTAAGGATATTTGAAAGGATGAGATCAATGAATCATACAGCAGACAATTGTATTTTTTGTAAAATCATTGACGGGCAAATCCCTTGCTCAAAAGTATACGAAGATGAACATGTGCTTGCATTTTTAGATATTAGTCAAGTAACAAAAGGACATACTCTTGTTATTCCGAAAGTTCACAAACAAGACATTTTTGCGTTAACGCCAGAAATCGCATCACATATTTTTTCTGTCGTTCCAAAAATCGCAAATGCGATTAAAGCAGAGTTTAATCCAGTTGGCTTTAACCTACTTAACAATAACGGTGAAAAAGCTGGACAAACTGTGTTCCACTTCCACCTTCATTTAATTCCACGCTACGGTGAAAAAGATGGTTTCGGTGCTGTTTGGAAATCACACCAAAATGAATACACTATGGAAAATTTACAAAACATCGCAAGTACAATTGCAAATAGTGTGAAATAATGACACTATAAGAAGGCGTAATACATAACAAGCCACTTCCCTGAAGTCATCAAATTCCGCATGGCTTGTTTCTTTACTTAAAATGCTCAGGGATGATTGTTTGTGCATAACACATATAAGAAAGATATGCATATTTTTCCATCATGAATACGAACAAAAAATAAGGAGGCCTCCTTTTATGTCAAAAGCTAAATCCTTTATTACAGGTGTTATTTGCGGCGGAGCAGTTGCTGGACTAGCTGTTCTTTTCTCAACTCCTTCTTCTGGTAAAGACATGCGCGGCAAGTTAAAAGAAAAAGGAAATGATATTAAAAAGACTTTAGCTGATATTACAGCTGATACGAAATTATTAAAACGTCAAATCGTTGAAACTGCTTCAGAAGGTAAAGAAGTGTTCCAAGAATTAAAAGACGATATGCACGATACACTTTCTAACTGGAAGCAAGATATTTCTCAAAACAAGCGCCATATTGAGAAAGAAATTTTGGACATCCAAAAGTCAATTGAGAAACTACAAGAAGCTGTTCCAGAAAAAGCGTAAACAAATTCCTGCTTAGTTTTTTGCATATAACAAATATTTTTTATATAAATTGACCTTGACACGGCATGTCGTATAGATATGCCGTGTTTTTATGCATTTACAATATATGTTATCACTTAACATGTAAGGACAACGTATGTATTCATGACTCATAAAACGCTTCCATAGTTATGCATGATTTGTATAGAATGTCATTTTTCCGAAAAATTTTCACAATTCTCACAAAAAGACTTTATTAATTTTTATTTTACTGGCATAATAGATAGTAATGAAAAAAGAATGTTAAAGTGGGTGAGTAAATGAAAAGTGGAGAAAAAGATTACTCGGTAAAAGAAGCGATGATTTTCAGCCAACGCATTGCTCAATTATCGAAAGCGTTATGGAAATGTGTAGAGAAAGATTGGCAGCAGTGGATTAAACCTTACGATTTAAATATTAATGAACATCATATTTTAACAATCGCTTATCATTTAAAAGGGGCTTCTATTTCTGAGATTGCTAAGTTTGGAGTTATGCACGTATCAACGGCGTTTAACTTCTCTAAAAAGCTAGAAGAACGCGGCTATCTTGTATTCTCAAAAAAGGAAGATGATAAACGAAATACGTACATTGAAATTACAGACAAAGGGGAAGAATTACTACTTCGCTTAATGGAGGAGTATGATCCTGAAAATAATTCAGTGTTTAATGGGGCTCTTGCACTTCGTAATTTTTATGGGAAGTTCCCAGAAAATATCGAACTGATTGCAATCCTGCGTAATATTTATGGACAAGACTTTATCGATATTTTTGAGAAATCATTAGAAGATATTGAAGAGAACTTTACAGAATCCGATCAAAAGTTAGTTAAGAAATAATCTATTTATTTTTTCGCAATCATGCTTAAGAATTCATTCATAAGCGGCTTAAATAAACCTTGTTTTGCTAGCGCTTCCGCAGTTTCGTGTACTTCGAGCTGATGTGGAAGCGCTTTTTCAAATTGATCTAACAGCGCATCGAACAAAAGAAGCCCTTCTGCTTTCTCCACTACATATTGCTCGTTCAGTTTTTCACAAAGATTTAGTATACGTTCAATATCTTTTTTACGAGCTTTTTTCTTTATGATCAAAGAATAAAATGGACACTTCTCTTCATCAATCATTTTAAATAGTAGGTCTACATAGTATTCAGCTTGTTCTAATCTTCTAACAACGTCCATTTTCTCCCTCACTTTCTAACACAAAGTCTTCTATTTCTGAATTTTGTAACACGAACAAAATATCGTGTGATACAATATATGTATATGTATTTTAGCCAAAAGGAGGTCTCGCCTCATGACACTTATAACAGTTGTTTTTGTCGCATTCGCACTTCTTGTTATATTTTACACGAATTTCATGACACATACACTGTGTGAACGAAAACAAATAGCTGCGAGCCGCCAGCCCGGTGTCTTTCGGGTTATTAATGTATGTATAACAATTTTATTAATTTCTAGTTATATAGAAATTATATTTCATGGAAAGTGAGGAAGGAAAGCCCCTTCCTCACTTTTTTCCTCTATAAGCAAATTATACCTACAATAACCAATAAAATAAACAGTACAAGTAATAAAATAAGTTGAGAATTCATCCCCATCCCCTCCTCTATTCTGTATATGCGGCATACGCCCAATATGGCACAATTTCAAAATCTGACACGTGCTGGTTAATTTTTCTTTATCAATATGAAAACGGTTCGAAATATGATATATTAAATTTTGTACATATTGCTTATACTATAGAACAAAACATTCATCAAAACTTTATCCTCAGCCTCGGTAAGCCCTGTTAAGCGCGCTTTACCAATATAAAAAAGCAAAAGTATCAGTGAGACTTAATCGGGCTCTTATGAATCAAAATTCATTGGTGTAGGATAAATTAAAAATACATAATAGTAGGAGTGTTTATCGAATGAAGAAAGCTATGCTTGCCTTAGCCGCAACAAGTGTAATCGCATTATCAGCATGTGGAACATCATCATCAGACAAAATTGTTACATCTAAAGCTGGTGACATTACAAAAGAAGAATTCTACGATCAAATGAAGACACAAGCTGGTAAACAAGTACTAAACAACATGGTTATGGAAAAAGTACTTATTAAAAACTACAAAGTTGAAGACAAAGATGTAGACAAAAAGTTCGATGAAATGAAAAAACAATACGGTGATCAATTCGATACACTATTAAAACAACAAGGTATTAAAGAAGAAACTATAAAAACTGGTGTGCGTGCTCAATTAGCTCAAGAAAAAGCTATCGAGAAAACAATCACTGATAAAGAACTAAAAGAAAACTACAAGCCTGAAATTAAAGCAAGCCACATTCTTGTAAAAGATGAAGCTACTGCGAAAAAGGTAAAAGAAGAACTTGGACAAGGTAAATCTTTCGAAGAGTTAGCGAAACAATACTCTGAAGATACTGGTTCAAAAGAAAAAGGCGGAGACCTTGGCTACTTTACTGCTGGTAAAATGGTTAAAGAATTCGAAGATGCTGCTTACAAGCTGAAAAAAGATGAAGTAAGCGAACCTGTGAAATCACAATTCGGTTACCACATCATTAAAGTAACAGACATTAAAGAACAAAAACCATTTGATGAAGTAAAAGGCGACATCAAAAAAGATCTAGTTCAGAAGAAAGCACAAGATGCTGCATTCATGAATGATCTTATGATGAAAGAAATCAAAAAAGCTGACGTAAAAGTTGACGATAAAGATTTAAAAGATCTTTTCGAAGAGAAAAAAGCTGACGATAAAAAAGAAGAAAAGAAATAATGAAGTAAAAAGCTTGGGCTTAGGCCCGAGCTTTTTTATGTATCCTCTTCGTTAACGAAAGTTTATTTTTTCATTCGTTTAACTAAAACCATCTTTTATGCATTTCACTTAAAAACATTTCTGTAATTTTAAATCCAGAACTTTCTCCTATAATAGAGTCAATCCCGCAATGCGGACAAACTGCTGTGTTATCATCATCCCACCACTCTGTAATTTTTTTTGGATGAAAAATTTCTAAACAATAGAAACAACCACATATAACATCCTTTTCTAAGTGCTTTCTATTACGAGAACAAAAACGATGCGCTTCCTCAAAATATTTTTGCATCAGTATCCCCCTATTCCTGATTTTCTTCTTTGCTTTACTTACATTCTCCTCAATAAAATTGCAATTCTTCCTTAAAGAAAAACACAAAAAAACCTTGATCCACGCCACGCAGAACCAAGGTTTATCTTATTATCATTGATTAAATTCAAAAACTATGTTAAATTAGTACAGAAACACGTTTTCTAAAATGAAAGGAACGTATTTATCCGTATTTTAATTGTACACCAAAACACATCTTCAGTCAACCTCTATTTTTCACTTTTAAAGGAGTGCTTACCGTATGAACAAAAAACTTGATTTAGAGCAAAAAAGATTGGATACCGTAATCGAGACAATTACGGAGCAAATTGATAAACTGGAAAACGAAACTGGCAGACGCCGGGCAGAAGTAATCAATATTCGTAAACACTTTTGGGATGATGTGAAAGTGAACACGGATACTTTTGATGATTATCTTGAAACAGTTATCAACTTAAGACAACAAGCTCAGTCACTAGCTGTCACACAAATTACCCATAAGCACACCTTTAATCGACTTGCCGCATTAAGACGCATGCATAAAGCACCTTATTTCGGACGAATTGATTTCAAAGAAGAAGGCGAACCTAGCGCAGAGCAAATTTATATTGGCGTTGCTACACTTACTGATGCTAGCGGAGAAAACTTTCTTATATATGACTGGCGCGCACCCATTTCGAGTGTATACTACGATTATCCACCAGGACCGGCTGAATACAGTACACCAGAAGGCGTAATTCACGGCAATGTGGAGAAAAAATTACAATACATTATTCAAAATGGCGAGATTGATTCTATGTTCGATACGAGCCTTACAATTGGCGATGAAATCTTGCAACAAGCGCTCGGAAAAGGTACGAACAAACATATGCAAAGTATCGTCGCTACAATTCAGCGTGAACAAAATGAAATTATTCGTCACGATGAAGGCCGACTCCTTATCGTGCAAGGAGCTGCTGGTAGTGGTAAAACGTCAGCTGCCCTGCAGCGAATCGCCTACTTACTATATAAATATCGCGAATGGCTAAAAGCGGATCAAATTATTCTCTTCTCCCCTAACTCTATGTTCAATAGCTACGTTTCTAACGTACTACCTGAACTCGGTGAAGAAAATATGCAGCAAGTGACATTCCAAGAATATTTAAATCATAGACTGAGTAAGTCATTTGACGTTGAAGACCCTTATGAGCAATTAGAATATATGCTAACTGAAACAAATAGCCCTACCTATAAAACAAGAAATGCGAGCATCCGATTTAAAGCATCCACTCAATTTTTCGAGATGATTAGAGCGTACAGACAATCTCTTGAATCTTCAGGTATGCTATTTAGAGGAATGAAATTTAGAGGGAAACTAATCGCCTCAGCTAAAGAAATTACAGAGCAATTTTACAATACAGACTCCTCCCTTCGTTTCAATAATAGAATTGAAAAGTTAACGGATTGGCTAAATAAACAAATAGATGCACTTGAAAAAGCAGAACTGAAAAAGCCTTGGGTAGAAGAGGAAATTGAATTACTTAGTAAAGATGAATACCAAAAGGCTTATAAATATTTACAGAAAAAAGGCGAGTTTGACGACAACTCCTTTCAAGACTTTGAGAAAGAAACAAGAGTACTTGGGCGTATGATTGTCCGTAAAAAAATGAAGCCACTTCGTAAAGGCGTTCAAACATTGCGTTTCATCAATTTCACAGGCATATATAAACAGCTCTTCACAGATGCATCATGGGTTCCTGGGGAAAAACCGAAAGAGTGGGATGACATTTGCTCATTAACAGTAAACATGCTTGATGAAGGAAAGCTATATTACGAGGATGCGACTCCATTTTTACTTTTAAAAGAATTAATTGAAGGCTTCCAAACGAACAGATCGATTAAACACGTACTCGTAGATGAAGCGCAAGATTACTCTCCGTTCCAGTTCGAGTTTTTAAAACGTCTCTTCCCTGCTGCAAGAATGACGGTACTCGGAGACTTTAACCAAGCGATATTTGCCCATGCGAGTGAAACGGTGAATTTCGATACACTTACGAATTTATACGGGCCAGACGAAACAAACGGCATTAACTTAACTCGTAGCTATCGCTCAACAAAACCGATTATTGAATTTACACGTGCTCTCGTACCGGAAGGGAAGAACATTCACGCCTTTGAACGTGACGGCGCGAAACCTACAGTGACGAAAGTAGCTAATCACAACGAACTACACGAACATATTACTGCTAAAGTTGCTGCACTACAAACAGAGCAGCACAATACGATCGCAATCATCTGTAAATCCGCAGCTGAAAGCGCCGCTGCCTATGAGGAACTTAGTAGCATTGAAGATATTAAACTTGTGAAGAGCACCTCTGCTGAATACGAACAAGGCGTTGTTATTATCCCTGCTTATTTAGCGAAAGGCATTGAATTTGATGCCGTTATTATTTACGATGCTTCTAAAGATGTGTACAGCGATGAGAGCGTTCGTAGATTGTTCTACACTGCTTGTACGCGAGCGATGCATGAATTGCACCTTTATAGCGTTGACGAGGTTAGTCCTTTTGTGCTTGGGGCTGATTCGGATAGTTTTGAGCTTATTACAACACCTTGATAACAATCAAGGTGTTTTCTTTTTTATGCAGGACTTACACCTTTAAAGTAGAATATATCAGTTTAGAAAAAAATTAAGGAGCGAAAAGATGAACCACTATTTTATTGCTATTTATGACGGTGAGTTTCCTACCGAAAAATTACATACCATTTTACAATCTAAGCACACTTTTACTGACCTAAACGTCCGCACCATTTCAATCTCCTCACCAAGACCTTTCACATTATTAGTTGGCGAAGAACATCGTGCACTCACAACTGGACTTACAGACAAATACCACTCATTAACGAAAGAGTTGCAAACACTTGAGCAGCAAAAAAAGTACTACTATGTATACGATTATAAAATTAGAAAGACCATCGAGAATCCTATCCAAAAATGCTTTCCATTCGCACAAATCAATATAAGTGCTACGAAATTCCATCAGATGATTCAAAAAGTAAAAGACTTAAAACGACCTGTTTTTGCAGGTTATAACATCGTCTCTCATGATGCAGACATACTTACGATTGATGTACTTCTTTCTTCACCTTTACTAGATCCTAACACTTCCGAAAAAGATGCGGAAGAATACTCTTATTTACAGCAACTAACTGAATCAATCTCTCGTTCTGAATTATGTATTTCTGTTAAAGAGAGTGCACTTATTTAAACACGAAAAGAGGGTTATTTATCATAACCCTCTACATACTATCTATTTATGTTTTTGAAACAAAACGTACTAAGTGTGCTAGTGTAAAAAATACAGATTGCGATGTCCATACCGTTTTTTTATGAATATTTATTTACTTCTTGTCCCCTGACACTAATGTTCTGCTTAAAAACAGGAATTTTCATCCATATATCTTGTTCCCTATTTTAAAACATAATACAATGAATACGTAACTTAATAAGCTATAACTAGTAGGTGTGGTAATCATCTCTTCCATTTTGAAAAAAGGGGGAGGTGATAATATGATCGCGATGTTTGTAATTAAATTAGTGTATGGTATCCTAACCGGAGCTGGCGTTGTCATCGGTAGAAGATACGTCGGTCCATGGCTAATTTCTGTATACAAAAAAGCGAGAACCACCCTGCTTCGCGGAAAAGGTAAGGGCGGTTCTCGGCTAAAACGTTAATGTAATTGTCTTATAACCGCACCTACTACCACCACAATAGCAAGTTAGGTTACAAAGGCAGAAGTTTCTCAGGCTTCTGTCTTCTTTATTTTATGCAAAATTCATACTAAATACTCTATCATCATTGTAACACATTTTATTTATTTTTAGTCAAGAGAAAAAACCACCTAAAGGCTCCCCTTCAGTTGGTTTTCTATTTTACGCTAAAGCAGCCGCCTGTTCTTGTTGTTCTAGACTTTTTCTAGTTCAGCTGTGCCGCTCTCATCATTTATAGCACCAATAAAGACGGATTATGGACCCGCTTCATAACAGTAGGATTAAACAAGGAACAACACCTATTACGAATATAAAAAATCCTCTCACTACATAGTACCTATGTTTTCAGCGATACTCTATTACCATCAAACTGAATTTGTATAATTTAAACTACAGAATAGCGAGCTAATTTTCAAATATCTTCTTTCGCATAACCCTAAATTTATTATCCAGTTGCATTATGCTTATAAATAAAAGATATCCTACCGACGCACCGAGCATATTTATAGCAATCCGCCACACATCAAAAACATCAGACAAAGTTAGTAAATGTAATATCTCCCAAACAAGAAAGGTCATAACATACCACTTACGAGCTTTCTTATAGTTAGTCACTTTATTAATGAGCACTGGAACGAAAAATCCGAATGGAACTACTAATATTATATGTTGTAAAACGCTTAACCAATAAGTTGAGTTTCCCCAAGGACCTGGATGTGCAATAAAATCTTTAACTTGCCAAAGTGTTATTCCAAAAAGTTGTAATAACGTTTCTAAATCAGATATATGTAAAAATTGCTGCCAAAATTCAATGGGATGATAGACAGTCCCACCTGTCAAACTGCGAACAGAGTCAAATGTAGAAGTTGAAATAAACGTTCCTAAAAAGACAATAAAACAAATGATTATATAAGGAATACATAAAATTTTTGATAATACCTTTAATGGCCTAGGAACTTCGTATACCGATTTATTAATCTCTACGCCAATAACTTTTGATTCTCCAAAACTTTGAATCGCTTTATAAATCGCTTCTTTTTCATTCATACCTTGTTCCATATATTCTTCTTTCAAGCTGTTCAAGTGATCATACATTTCTAGAAATAACTCATCCTGTTCAATATCACTAAGTTCTGAATAGGTTAAAATAGACTTAATATACTCGTCAAATTCACTCATAAATAACTCCTTTCTGACAAGCTTGAATTAATGCTGTTACACTCTCCCAAGAGTTCACTTTCTTCTGCAATTCTTTTTTCCCTTTATCTGTAATAGTATAGAATTTCCTTTTCATCCCATTCTCAGATTCATTCCAATAAGATTCAAGAAACTCCTTTTTCTCTAATCTCTTTAAAGCAGGATACAAAGTTCCCTGTCCCATACTATACAAATCTTCACTTGCATCCTTTAAACTTTGAGCTATTTCGTATCCGTATGTATCACGTTTTGCAATGATAGAAAGTAATAAAATATCTATACTTCCCTTCAAGATTTCTTTGTCCAACAATACCACCACCTTATATACATAGTATAACAACATATGTCGTTATGCAACATAGTTAGAAAAATACCCCATAAAAAAACCACCTAAAGGCTCCCCTTCAGGTGGTTCTCTATTTTATGCTAACGCAGCTGCCTGTTCTTGTTGATCTACAGGAATTACAGCGTCTGTTAATGCTTTTTCTAGTTCAGCTGTATATTTCATTTGTTCTTCTTTGCTCCAGCCTAGTTTCGCAGCCATGTAGTTGATTACTGCTTCTTTCCACTCGTATACCCAGTGGATGTTGAAGAATACAGCGCCTCTGCGGCGTACGAAGAAGTCAACTGGTTTTGCTGTCATTTCGTAATCCATTGCGTATACAAGTGGGATTAGAACGTCAAGCGGCATGTTGTATTCTTTCGCTTCTTCTTTATGTTTTTTCGCTAAGTCGAACAGTACATCAACGTTAGAGCCGTAGAATTTCGCGAACTCTTCTGCTTGTGCTGTTGTTAAACCATATTTCGTACCTTCGCCAGCTTTTTTCGCAACGAATGCTGGGAATCCGTGTGAACCATCTACATGTCCACCAGAGATTGGCATATGTTTCGTGTCGCTCTTCGGATATGCGCTATGACCTTCTTTTTGTAGTAAGTTCGTTACGTAGTCTACTACCATTTCAGCCATTTTGCGGTATCCAGTTAATTTACCACCTGCGATTGTAATTAAACCAGATTCAGAAGTCCAAATTTCATCTTTACGAGAAATTTCAGATGCGCTCTTACCTTCTTCATAAATTAACGGACGAACACCAGCCCAGCTTGATTCAATGTCTTTCTCTGTAATTTTCACGCTTGGGAACATGTAGTTAATCGCATTAATGATGTATGTGCGATCTTCTGTTGTCATTTGTGGTACAGCTGCGTCTTTATCATAGAACGTATCTGTTGTACCTACGTATGTTTTTCCTCCGCGAGGAATCGCGAACACCATACGTTTATCTGGTGTATCGAAGTAAATCGCTTGACCTAATGGGAAACGTTTTTGATCAATTACTAAGTGAACACCTTTTGATAACTGAAGTACTTTTCCTTTTTTCGAGTTATCTTTTTCACGAAGTGTATCTACCCAAGGGCCAGCTGCGTTTACAATTTTCTTACCGTAAACTTCGTATACTTCTCCGTCTAGTAAATCGATTACACGTACACCGCATACTTTTCCATCTTTATATAAGAAACTATCTACTTTTGCGTAGTTAACAGCTTTTGCGCCGTGCTCAATTGCTTCTTTCATTACTTCAATTGTAAGACGCGCATCATCTGTACGATATTCTACGTAGTAACCGCCGCCTTTTAATCCTTCTTTTTTTACAAGAGGCTCTTTGTTTAGCGTTTCTTCACGGTTAAACATCTTTCTGCGCTCGCTTCGTTTTACACCTGCTAAGAAGTCGTATACACGAAGACCAATTGATGTACTAAATGATCCGAACGTACCGCCTGTATGGAACGGAAGTAACATCCACTCTGGTGTTGTTACATGGGGACCGTTCTCATATACGATCGCACGCTCTTTCCCCACCTCTGCTACCATTTTCACTTCAAGTTGTTTTAAATAACGTAGACCACCGTGTACAAGCTTCGTTGAACGACTTGATGTACCTGCTGCAAAGTCCTGCATTTCAAACACAATTGTTGATAACCCGCGTGTTGCTCCATCTAATGCAATACCAGAACCAGTAATACCTCCACCAATTACGATCACATCTAACTCTTGTTTATTTACTCCGTTTAATACGTCTTTACGTTGGTTACTTGAAAATTTCATGGTAATTCCTCCCTTTGATAACGAAAAAAGAGACCACAAACTCCGCTATAGATTTCGCCTCTATAGCGCGTTGTGGTCTCTCCAAATCTCCTACCGAATTATTAACTTGTCACCATTATAACACTGTTTATGATTATTTGAAAGCTTTTGTTGCTTCAATTGCTTTTTTCCATCCAGCATATAGCTCTTCACTTGTTTTCGCTTCCATCGTTGGTTCAAAGCGTTTGTCCATATGCCACTGTTCTTTAATTTCATCTTGGTTTTTCCAATATCCAACCGCAAGACCAGCTAAGTATGCTGCACCTAGAGCCGTTGTTTCGTTGATTACGGGACGCTCTACAGGAACATCTAAAATATCACTTTGGAACTTCATTAAGAAGTTATTTTTAACCGCTCCGCCATCAACGCGTAATGTTTTCAGCTCAATACCTGAATCTGCTTCCATTGCGCATAATACATCTTTCGTTTGGTAAGCTAAAGATTCTAGCGTTGCACGAATGAAATGCTCTTTCGTCGTACCGCGCGTTACACCAAACATAGCGCCGCGTACTTCACTATCCCAATAAGGTGTTCCTAGTCCAACGAATGCTGGTACAACGTATACACCGTCAGTTGATTCAACGCGACTCGCATACACTTCACTCTCACTTGCATCTTTAAACATGCGCATTCCGTCACGTAACCATTGAATTGCAGAACCCGCTACGAAAATACTTCCTTCTAATGCGTAGTTTACTTTACCATCTATTCCCCATGCAATTGTTGTTAATAGACCGTGCTCAGAAGCTACTGCTTTTTCACCTGTGTTCATTAACATGAAGCAACCAGTTCCGTAAGTATTTTTCGCCATACCTTCACCGAAACAAGCTTGTCCAAATAATGCTGCTTGTTGGTCACCAGCTACACCTGCAATCGGTACATTTTGGCCGAAGAAGTGGTAATCAATTGTTTCTCCGTAAATTTCAGATGATGGACGCACTTCTGGAAGCATGCTCTTTGGTACTGTTAACATTTCTAGAAGCTCATCATCCCACTGTAAGTCGTGAATGTTAAACATTAACGTACGTGATGCGTTTGAGTAATCTGTTACGTGTGCTTTACCACCAGATAGTTTCCATACAAGCCACGAATCAATTGTTCCGAATAATAGATCGCCGTTTTCTGCTTTTTCTCTTGCACCTTCAACGTTATCTAAAATCCATTTTACTTTCGTACCAGAGAAGTATGCATCAATTAAAAGACCTGTTTTTTCGCGAACCATTTCGCTATAACCTTTTTCTTTTAACTCATCACAAATTTCAGCTGTTTGGCGAGATTGCCATACGATTGCGTTGTAAATTGGTTTACTAGTCGTTTTATCCCAGACAACCGTTGTTTCACGTTGGTTCGTAATACCGATACCTGCGATTTGTTCTGGTTTTACATCTGCTTCGCTTAAGCAAGTTGCGATAACTGCTAAAATAGATCCCCAAATTTCTTGTGCATTATGCTCTACCCAGCCCGGCTTTGGAAAATGTTGTGTAAACTCTTTTTGAGCTGAATGAACAATTTCACCTTTTTTATTGAAAAGAATTGCGCGTGAGCTTGTTGTTCCTTGATCTAATGAAAGAATATATTTTTTCATATCGGTTTCCCCCTTATGCTACTTTTCTACTATTTGTATTGCTTCCGCTTTTTTTACTTGTCATATAAGAGATTGCTAGTACAATCACAGTTGCGATAATCACATAAATAAGTGCTGAATTTTGTTTTCCTTCAAATACAACTTGATGGAATAAACCTGCAAGTGATCCACCTAAAATTGGACCAACTACTGGAATCCATGCATACTTCCAGTTTGAACCGCCTTTTCCTGCAATCGGAAGGAAGAAGTGTGCGATACGCGGACCTAAATCACGCGCTGGGTTAATTGCGTATCCTGTTGTCCCACCTAATGATAAACCAATACTTACAATTAAGAAACCTACGATAAATGGATTTAATCCATCTGCAAATTTATTTGCACCAATTGCTAATATACCAAATACTAAAACGAATGTTCCAATCATTTCACTTAAAAGGTTTGCAAATGTGTTCGGAATTGCTGGACCTGTTGCAAATACACCTAACTTTGTTCCTGGATCTTCTGTTTCTTTCCAGTGTGGTAAGTAATGTAAATATACGATAACTGCCCCGATAATTGCCCCAATCATTTGTGCTACGATATAACCTGGTACGTCGCTCCATGGGAACGCTCCCTTAAATGCTAATCCTATCGTTAAAGCTGGATTCAAATGTGCCCCACTAATTGATCCAACCGCATACGCTGCAACCGCTACTGCTAAGCCCCAGCCCATTGTAATAACAATCCAACCTGAATCTTTCGCAAACGATTTCTTTAAACTTACACCAGCACAAACGCCGCCACCAAGTACGATTAACAACGCAGTCCCTATTAACTCTCCTAAAAATGCTGACATAGTATCCCTCCACAATCAATTTAAACGCTTTCAAATGTGATAGAGGTAAAATGAATGGCCATTCGTTTTTGTCAAAAGAAAAAGACCCACAGCTTGCACGCTTCTATATAAATTTATATAGAAACAATGAAATGTGGATCTCTACTTTTCTCCGTCACGTTTATTAACTTGTCTATAATGTTAACCGCAAATGAAAGCGGTGTCAACGAAAAAATTCACATTTTCGTCACTTTTTTTGGTAATGTTTCCATAGTTCACGTTTTGATGTCGTAATTGCTGTCGCACCAGCATTTAATGCTCTTTCCACATCTTCTACAGTACGAATAAAACCACCTGCTAAAATCGGTACACCAGTACGCTCTTTCACTTCAGCAATAACATCCGTTAATGCTCCAGGAAGTACCTCAATATAATCCGGTTTCGTCTTATCTAAAAGATTGCAGCTCTTCTCCATCGCACTCGAATCGATTAAAAAGATGCGTTGTATTGCCACAACACCTTTTTGCTTCGCCTTCATAATAACGCTCGCCTTTGTTGAAAGTAACCCGTACGGTCTAAACTCCTGACATAAATATTCCGTCGCATGCCCATCACTCTGCAAACCATGAATTAAATCCACATGTAAAAATACCTTTTTACAATATTGCTTCGCAAGCGATATAACACTCTTCAATTGACCGACATGAATATCTAAAATAACGATATATTCATACGAACTATGTAATAGCTTTTCCAAATCTTTAATTTGCCTCACTGCCGGCAAAATCTTCTGTTCATGAAATTCCATTCTAAATGTCCCCTTCTTTATGTCATCCTATCCTTTATAGTACACAATTTAAGTGAAAAGAACAGCTAGTGTTGGGGATTTCTTTCAAATCTTTCTCTTATCTATATATTTTCTTCAACTTATCGGAACCTATACCACCTATAATCATGAATGCAAGGGGTAAAAGATTCATTACATATGGCGCATCTGCTACAATTGTAATACTTGCTCCAGCAAACTTATTTAGCATCCATACAACGATTTTTGCAATAAACAAAAATACTCCTATCATAAATAGACTATCAAAAAACACCTTCCATTTTGGATACGCCAATTGCTTACTATCTTCAATTATTTTCTGCGTCAATTCTTCATCACTCCTTAGCAGTTCATCAATTGTAATACCGAACAGATCACTTAAATGAATAATAATTTCAATGCTCGGATAGTTCTTTCCCGTCTCCCATTTCGAAACAGATTGCCTGCTCACATGAAGTTTTTCAGCCAAATCATTTTGCGACCAATTTCTTTTTTCTCGTTCTTCTTTTAAACGCTCACTAAAAATCATACTGTGTTTATCACCTCTCTATGCCCATTATGTTCAAATAAATGATGAAGAGTAAAGCGAGTTATTGTTGCATTTCCTGCACAACTTATACGTTACAGCTTATAATGGCGCTCTTTTATATGTATCTTCCCTATACTATGCTCCAATAATAATTTCCCGAACAATAATACAAGGGACGGATACTAATAAAGTGAAACTTTAATCAGCCCTCACTAATCGGGCTTTTACGGACAGCCCGCGCCCCACCTAACTTCTTTGATTCCGCTGAATTTTGAGGTGGGTCTTACTGCCCGGCAAATAGCGGGATAAAGACTAGATTAGGCATAAAAAATACGCCATCCCTTCTTATCAGTCTCCAGAAAGAATAACGCAAATTTTCATTTTTACTCATCACTTTTCGGACTATATGAAAACCCCGGATATTTCACAACAGGCCACTTCTCCTTACGCAGAGAATCCATTACTTGCGGGCCAACATGTATATTACTCTCCACTATTTCTTTAGGAGTCAGTGCCATCCATTGATTTAACGATACATCTTCAAAACGATTGCTTCTGAACATCTCTAAAAACCATAATGTTTCGGTACCTGTATTTTGAATATAATGCCCCGTCGCAAACGGTACATATCCGACATCGCCAGCTCTATAATCAAATGTACGAGCGGTACCATTTCCAAGAAACACAGTCATTCTCGCTTGCCCGGTAAGATAATATTGCCACTCATCATTATTCGGGTGCCAATGAAGCTCTCTCATTCCACCAGGCTCCACTTCAACGAGCGCCGCTGCGATTGTTTTTGAAATAGGAAAATTCGTAGAGTCGACAATTCGAACGCTCCCACCAGGAGTCTTAATCGGTTTTTGTTTTAAAAGTTCGTACTTGAACGTTAAAGGAACTTCTCCTTTCGGCGACTGAACTTCCTGACTCTCAAGCGAACCTGGTACCTCTCCCTGATAAATATACACTTGCTCTGAAGGAATGGAATGAAAAGCACTTTCCGGCACTCCGAAGTTAGCCGATAGCACTTCTTTCGGCGTATGCGCAAACCAATCAGAAATAGCTAAAGTAGATAAATCAGAAAAATGCCCATCATCGAAAACGAGCAAAAACTCACAATGTTCCAACCCTTGAATGGAATGCGGAATACCAGGAGGAAAATACCAAAGATCACCTGGTCCAACATCAGCAATAAAATTCCGTCCATTTTGATCTACAGCCGTTATGCGTGCCCGTCCTAAAAGCATATACGCCCATTCTGCTTCTTTATGCCAATGTAGTTCTCGTACTCCACCTGCCGTTAAACTCATATTTACTCCGGCAATCGTCGTCGAAACCGGTAGTTCCCGAGCAGTAATCTCCCGAGACCACCCGCCTTGTTTCAAAATCATAGAAGTGTCCGAGAATGAAAACTTCAAGTTAGGAACTAACCCTGCATCCGTTATAGGCGGAACAAGCATATTCGGATTTTGAATATCCCGCATAACATTACGAGGTCCAGAATCAATCGCACCTGCTCCGTCGCTGCGGATTGGTTGTGGCACATTCCTTCCTGCTTCATTAACAGTACGTTTCTTCATGATTACACTCCTTTTTCATCCGGTTATGAAGTAAAAATCCTCCATCATAGTGTATGAATTGGGCTTTAGATGGTTACAGTTACTATGGAGTTACATCATCTGCCTATCATTATTGTTTTGTTCATTTCTCAACTTATACTAGTATGCTTAGCGCTTAGGAAGACAAAAAAATAAACTAGAACTAACAAAAAACCCTGTAAAATTTATTACAGAGTTTTTCACCAATTATTTATTGTTTTACATATCGAATACGAACATTATCGTCCATTTGATAAATTTGTAATGTGTTTCCATAACTAATTCCTAACTCTTCACTTGCACCAACTGCACTTACAAATACCCCTTTAAATACTTTATTTTTAGTTAGTTTTACTACCGATACTCTTCGCTGCCTCTTCAAACAGTTTCGAACCTTCTTGTGCTTTACTTACTGATTGATGCATTTTACTTTCGTCTTCTTGGTCCAATGCATCAAAGAGAAGTTGAAAACAATCCGCATACAGTTCCATCGATTGCTTTATCTTCGCCTGTTCTCCCTGTAACTCAGGGGGCGCTTGTAAATTCTTCAGTTTCTTCGTTGTTGCCTTTGCTCCACCTAAACTTAGTTGTACTTCACTTTTCTTTTGTTTGTATGATTTTACGTCTGAATCTGCTATTCCTTCAATTAATTTCATTGTATCTTCAATTTGAGTAGCACTATTTATGATATCTGCCTTGTACCTTTCAACATCTGAACCAGTTACCTTACCAGGTGAAGAAGTTGAATTATTTGAAGAAGAACTTGGTTGACTACTTGATGAACTACTGTTTGTACCTTCACCTTTCGCTACAGATAAGCTATCTTCTTTCTTGTTATCAGTTGACTTACTCTCTTTTTCAGAAGTCTTATTCTCTTTCTCTACCTTTTGCGTCTCTTCTTTCTTTGTTTCAGCTTTCTTACCATCCGTTTCAATTGTAATACAACCACTCAATAACATAACTGGTAACGCTAAACTTACTAATTTCTTTGCTTTCATGATTACTAATACCCCTTTATTTGTAAAATGTAGTGCCAACAAGTTAATATACTTAATTAATAAATTTCCCCCGAATAATTTATTAAAATCTACTACCCATAGATTTCCTGTATATTCATAATCTTTCCATATATAACATTTTACAAAGAATTACATATTTGGTCAAAAGGATTTATGTAGTCCTTAAAAGAAAATTTTAATCACAAAGAAAAGAAGCTAACAATAAATTGTTAACTTCTCAGCTTAAGGAAAAATAGTATCTTTCCTTATCTTCTAATATCTAGGTTGTGATTGAATATTTGTAAGATGAACATCATACATATCAATGATTTCAAGAAATCTATCAGCTTCACGGAAAACATGGTCTGCTAATAATGGATGAATGATACTCTTTATTTTACATTGCTCAATTAAATCACGTGCTGTTTTCTTAAAATCCCGAAGAGATGCAACTGACACGCGATTTTGATCTAAAAATTGATCTAAAAGAGGAGCTGTTTGGGATTGTGGTTTCATAGATTCTAAGTCAATTGCTTGATACATCAATTCATCAAAATCATTGCTAAAATTTCGTGCTGTATCTACAAGCTTTCTTTCCGACGGATCAAGAAGATGGCCAATAAATTTAGCATGGTCTGCCATAATCCGTAAAAAGAAAACATTTTCTTTAATAATAGCATCAGGAAGGGCATCTAATTTACCTTCATTTAATTGTATTAAACGTTTTCTAAAATAATCAGCTTCCCTACTTGTATGGTCAACTAAAAGTGGAAAGTTATTTTGTCCTGGCAATTTACATGTGAGAATTAATCCTAAAATTTTTCGTTTAAATCCCCAAATATTAGTTGCGGCTTGTTGTACTTCTGCATTAAATCTTTTTATTTGCTCAGGATCTGTTTCATTTGTATAGGAATGCGCTATTTGTTCAATATGTTCAAACAACCGATAAAATTGATTCGCCTCTTCAATTAATTGAGTATCCTCACATCTAAATCCCAATCGAAGAAAAAAAGAATGCTCCTTCATGATTCTAGACCAAAAACGAATTTCATTTAATGAACGCTCAACAAACATTACAGACGTAACGCCTGTATCAGGATGTAATGAAGTTTCATCCCTATGCATTGTTAATCCCCCCCCAGTAAAATCCCCACTAGTTCCATTCTTATGAGGAAAAATATATATAAATGCCATCAATAAAAGTTTATGATGACTCTCTTATACATGTAAAATTAAACTAATATAACCTTAGCTTGATGAACATATACTGCTCCCCCAGAAGAAAAAAAGCTACCACCTAGATGTAAAATCCTACTAGGTGGTAGCCTTTCAAAATTTCTATTAAAGCAATACAGAATCCTTATCACTATCCTGATTACGTTTCTCGCGCTCTTCTTCTAAGCGCTTCATATATACTTCGCCTTCTTTTTCGATAAACTCATTATCCATATCTTGCTCTTTTTTCGAAGTATATAAAACCATGTAGCCACTTAGTACAATCCCGACAATCACAAGATACACCCACCATGGTAAAGTTTCCAAATCACTTCATTCCTTTCCTTAGACAAGCCTTATTAGTTTCACTTTATGAGGAAAGAATTGGATTTATGCTTAAAATTTTTATTGTGGATGCTTCGCGAAAAATGCTTGTACATATTCCATAAACTCAATTGGTTCCTGACGAAACGGTGCGTGGTATCCTTTTTCAATAATATGAAACGTACTATTCGCAAATAGCCCATGATACAGTTCACCATTTTTCCAAGAAACACTTTTATCATGTCGTCCCCATATAATTAAAGTCGGTACCTTAATTTTATCAGCTTCCATCGCAATGCGGCGCTCTCTCATTTTCGTAAGCTGATCATAATGCTCTTTATCATCACGACTATTTTTCACTTCATTTTTATTATACTTCGTAATCTCAGTTACAGTTTGTAAGTCCGTCGATAGCGGTGGTACTTCATAACTTTCTTTTTGCTGGAAAGACTCTATCCCTGTAGCATCCGCCAAGATGAGATGCGTCACTGCGTCTGGATATAAATACGCTAAATTGAGGGACATCTCTCCGCCCATTGAATGGCCGAGCACTGCAAACTGATCGTATCCGAGCTTCTTCATTAACTTATAATATAAATTCACTTGCGCAGGAAACGAATACTGAAAATCAACTGGCTTAGAAGAACGCCCAAACCCTAAAATATCAACCGCAATAATCGTATGGTCTCGCGCTAGTTCCGGATAAATATCACTAAACCCATCAGAAGAACCACCAAACCCATGCAACATAAGTAAAGGAGGTTTCCCCTCACCAATTTGTTTAAAATAAATCGTCTGTCCATCAATTTGCGCCATACTCTCTTTCGTATTCAGCTTCATCATAACAGTATCTTTCACTTCGCCAACCTTCGCAATCGGCTTCTCAACGAAGTTACATACGATAAGCAAAATAAGCACAATACCGCTAATCAAATAAAACTTAAACCGTTTCAACATTCCCGTCTCCTTTCTCTTGTTGCTATTTAAAAGTTTTTACATTTTTTGGTTATTTTATGTTCTCTTTTTAATTGTAACTAATACAGTTACAATTAAACTAAAAAAATATAACTCATTTCTGTCACTAATGGTTATTTTGTAACTATTATAGTTACATATTTAAAGTAAGTCAATTCTTTTCTCTACATGGCCTGAAAATAGAAAAAGGGACTTCATGTTGAAGTCCCTTTCTTTGTTATTATAGTTGGCTTACTCCGCCGTCGCCTTTATTATCTGCTGGTGCTCCGCCTGTGTCGCCAATGTTAATGTAGTCTGGTCTTGCTGGTGCTCCTCCGTCACCGATATTAACTGCTTGCTGTGTAGTAGAAGAAAAATTAAATCCCAATGAAAGAATCCCTACAAAAATTAATCCTTTTGCTATTACGCCTACTTTTTTCATTATTTCAACGCCCCTTTTTCTAAATGTTTTTTCTGTGCTTGATTATTTATATAAAAATATTTACTTGCCTTTACATGGTTTTCTTCTTTATAAAATTGCATAGCTAAAATCTCAGTATATTCTTGAATACAATCCAACAAACCTTCTTTCTCAAAATATAAAATCCCATTTAAAATAGTGGATTCTAATAATACACTAGACGTCTTTTGATTCATTTCCTTTAAAATTACAAAACGGTGCTGAAATTCTTTATTTTGTATCTTATTACATATATCTAATCCTTTTTCAATTAATTCAGCGGCAGCATCGATTTTTCCAATTTTGTAATATTCACGTGCTAATACAAACATTGCTTTGAAATGTTTGGGATTACTTTTTATTACTTCTACTAAATGTCGAATTGCTAAACTCGAAAGGTTTTGACTTGCATATAACCATGCTAAATTATGACGAACCATTGTAATAAATCTTTCATTATCTATCTTTTGAAATACATCTAATGCCAAATTCAACTTCTCTTCGGCTTGTTCATATTGCTTTAAATCAATACAAGCCATTGCAAAAATATTCTCACACAAAGCAATACAAACTTCATAGCCAGGATGTTTTTCATATTCATCTTTTGCTAAACGTATTTGATCAATCGCCATCAATGGTTTATACGTTTGATAAGACAAATATGCAAATCTATAATTGAATTCAGCATGTTCCAACGAAGACGTTATATATTTAAGTAATTTCCCAGCCTCTTCAAAGTGATTTTGTGACTCAATGTAATTTGATATATACATTGCATGAATACCTTTAAATAAGTGATAATAATGTGTTAAAAGTGCGTCATCAGGAATTATAAAGGTATTAATTTCATCAAAACTATTCTCTGTAATACTCAAACTATCAATTAGCACATGATAACGGAATTTTAATAATGCGTGATAAAATACCGCATACTGATCTTCTTTAATATAAATAACCTTGGACTCTATTTCCTCATTTAGTACTTTCGCTTTAACCACATCTTGTTTTAACATTGAATGATACCAATCATCCAATAAGTGTCTTATTTGCTCCCGCGTTACTACATCTGCTCCCATACACTCCGCATCCCCTTTTCTCCAAAATTAGTATTTTTATACAATTATCAAAATTGTATATTACCACTCCTTTTCTATGCATTGAAAAATAATTATCAGAAAATTTAATATTTTAATTAATTATACCAAAGTTTTCCTTTTTAATAACTTGAGAAACAATTGTCAGAAAACTTACTAGAATAAATAAAAAAGCAAGCAGTTCCAGCACTCCGCTAAAACTACTTGCTCTATTTTTACTCTTTAATAAATTCCTTCGTGCTTCTTACTGTATCAATTGGACGAACTAATTTTTCGATTTCTTCACGTTTTGGCTCTAGGAATGGAGGTAAAGATAATTTTTCGCCAAGTGTTTCGTATGGCTCATCTCCCATAAATCCTGGGCCATCTGTTGCAAATTCAAATAAAATTTGTGGTGCAACTCTTGCATATAATGATTCAAAGAAATGACGGTCTACGTAACCAGATGAAGGAAGACCAACACTACTGATTCTCTCGATCCATTCTTCTAATACAGCGCGATTTTCTACGCGGAATGCAGCATGGTGAACCGTACCAAAACCTTGTCGTGCTTCTGGAAGAACCGTATTATGTTCTACGATGACAGAAGCACCGTTTCCGCCTTTGTTCACTTCAAATAAATAGAATTCTCCTTCTTGCGCAACCTCTTTAAATAATAAAACTTTTTCTAACACTTCTTTGAAGAAACTAAAGTTTGCAATACGGATGAATACAGGGCCTAAACCAGTAATTGCGTATTCTAATGGAACTGGTCCGTTTTGCCATGGTTTACCTGATTCTATACCGTTATCAAGTTCATCTGAGATTAATTGATAGTGTTGGTCATCAAAGTCAACGAAAGAAAGAGTTTTCTTGCCAAATTGCTCTTTAATTCCTGTATGTTCTACTTCAAGACGGTCAAAACGTTTCACCCAATACTCTAATGCTGCATCAGTCGGAACGCGGAATGAAGTTTTTGAAATTTCATTCGTACCGTGTACTCCTTTTGGAATACCTGGGAAGTCAAAGAATGTCATATCTGTTCCTGCACTACCTTTATCATCTGCAAAGAATAAATGATACGTTTGAATGTCATCTTGGTTTACTGTTTTCTTAACTAAACGCATTCCCAAAACGTGAGTGAAGAACTCATAGTTTTTTTCTGCACTACTTGTAATCGCTGTAACGTGGTGAATTCCTTTTAATTGGTTCATTTTATATTCCTCCAATGGGGTTTCATTTATATGTTAAAGTTGTATATTTTCTTCTATTACTTCTCTTCAATCGGTGCTAAATTCGCTTCAATTTCTGCACGCTGATCTTCTAGGAATGGTGGTAAATCAAGTTTTTCTCCTAAATGTTCCACATCTCCATCAACTGTAAATCCTGGGCCATCTGTTGCAATTTCAAATAGGATTCCGTTTGATTCGCGGAAATATAAGCTTTTAAAATAAAAACGGTCGATGATTCCTGAGGACTGGAAGCCTCTTTGTATCACCTGTTCTTCCCAATAAGCAAGCTCTGCATCGTTTTTCACGCGAATTGCTAAATGGTGAATGCTGCCTCGGCCCGGCTTTTCAGTAGGACCATCTAAATATTTCACAACGATTTCTCCAAAAGCCTCTCCTTTAATGGACTGGAAAATTGCTTCTTGATCATTTCGGCTAACCTCTGTATAACCGAATATCTCTGTAAGTGTACTCGCCATTTTATCAAGTCTACGCACTGTCAGTTCTACAGAACCCATTCCTTGAATTTGATGCTTTGCAGGAACTTCTGATTTCTCCCAAGTTTCCCAGTGCTCCACTTTTTCCCCGTTTGAAACGAGTAGTACTAAGCGAAGACCTTCAGCATCCTCAAATTGCAAAGCAGGACGATTTGCATATGTTGTCATTTCACTATGTTTCACATCAAATTTTTCAAAGCGTTCTTTCCAGTAATGCAAGCTATCCTCTGAAGGAACAAGTAATCCAATTCGAGTAATCGCATTCGTACCGCGATATGTTCTTCCTACTAATGGAATTTCAAAAAATGATAATTCCGTACCTGGACTTCCTGTTTTATCTCCATAAAATAAGTGGTACATTGACGGATCATCTTGGTTTACTGTCATTTTCACACGACGTAAGCCAAGCACGTTTTTATAAAAGTGATTATTTTCATTTGCATTTTTCGTAACCATTGAAATGTGATGATGCCCTTTAATTTCATACATTGGTTATTCCTCCGTTTCGTTTTACTAGTCAAGTGACAACTAAAAAAATAACATTTCCCACAACTAATATGGTTTTTAGCTTTTCAATTTATTCTTAATTATGTTTTTGTAAATTCATCTTAGTTTTTACTGTATAAGTTACTTTGTTTTTAATCGAAAACAACTGAGTGTATGTTTTTCATATGACTCAATCGCTTTCGTTACTATCACTTTACACCTCAAGTGATTAAAATGCAAGTGATTTATCTCAAATTCGAGATATTTTTTGTATCATATTATTTACTTCCTATAAAAACAGCCTCACTAAGCATATTAAAACTTAATGAGGCCATTTTATTCACACTTTTAATTATGGAACGACGGCTTATAGAACGAACGATTATCAAGAGCGAAGACACGCTCTGTATATTCGCCTGGTTTTGTGCGTCCTAATGCGCGGTCCATCATGTTCATTTTTGCATCTAAGTTATCGATGTAATGCAGAATTTCTGCTTCTTTTACTAATGGTGGTTTTGGACTACCCCATTCTGCTTTTCCGTGGTGAGAAAGGACGATGTGTTGAAGAATTAATACTTCTTCTGCATCGATTTGCAATTCGTCTGCCGCTTTACCAATTTCGTTCACCATAATCGAAATATGGCCTAGTAAGTTTCCTTCTAACGTATACGTTGTAGAAATTGGGCCAGATAATTCAATTACTTTACCAAGGTCATGTAAAATAACGCCTGCATATAGTAAGTCTTTATCTAATGATGGGTATAGATTTGAGATAGCTTTCGCTAAATCAAGCATTGATACGACGTGATAAGCTAGTCCAGATACGAACTCGTGATGGTTCTTTGTCGCTGCTGGATAGTCTAAAAATTCATTTTGATGCTTATTTAATAAATGTCTTGTTAGACGCTGAATGTTCGGGTTTCTCATTTCAAATATGTATTGCGTAATTTTCTCAACCATATCTTCTTTTTTCACTGGTGCTTTTTCTACGAAGTCTGAGATGTCTGTTACTTCATTTTCATTCGCAACACGGATTTGTTTCACACGTAATTGAATACGTCCTTTGTAGTTTAAAATATCTCCAGCTACTTTCACGATTGTTTCCGCTACATATTGTTTCTCAACTTCTGGTGATACGTCCCATAACTTCGCTTCAATATCTCCACTTGGATCTTGTAAGATTACTGTTAAAAATGGCTTTCCATTGCTTGCGATACCTTTTGTCGCTGTTTTAATTAACAAGAAAATATCGACTTGTTCACCAACTTCATACTCTGCAATTTTCTTTTTCATTCGAATTCCTCCACCAAATCAGTTACTTTTAGTATAGCACACTACAACTCATTTTCTTTACGCATATGTGTTAATTTTATAATCTGTTTTTCTGTAAAATAGGCGAGTAAATGCGCATGACATGTAAAGAATATGACTTGTCTATCCTTTGCAATTTCCTTTATAAGTTCAATCGTTCGATTCGTCCTTACCGCGTCAAAGTGCACGAAACTATCATCAATAATAAATGGATAATCATGCTCAAATGTTTTTGCTAGTGCAAATCTCAGCGATAAATATAACTGCTCCGCTGTCGCTTGGCTTAGTTCATGACTGTAAAAACGCATACCATCGTTACGCTCTACAATAAACGGCTCTGACTCTGACGGTGAAAAGATTTTACTATATCGTCCGCCTGTTAAATAGACGAAATACTCTTCTGACTTTTGTAAAATACGAGGAAGATGTACTTCATGATAATATTGCTTCGTTTTCGTTAACACCGTTTTTGCGGCCGCATAAGCAGCCCACTTCTTCACTTGTTCACGCACTTGCGCTTTTTTCATTTCCCATTCATGCATTAAATCGCCGTACGTACTACCTTCTTCTAAATTCGCAATTTCCATACGATGTTTCGCAATACGCTCTGTCAGTTCTTTCTCTTGTGCCAGACAGTTTTGCACGACTGTCAGTTCTTGCTTTAATTTTCCGTCATAACCGTCAGCTTCGTAATGTTCAGCTAATGATAAACTCGTTAAACGCTGTTCTAACAGATCAATTTGCGGTAATAAACGCCCCACTTGTTTCTCTGCATCTTCACGTTTTTCCGCTAGTTTACCCGCTTCTAAAAACATCTCTTCATCTGTAGACGCTGCAATATGCCATAAACCATCTCGTTCTATTAGTAATTGCTTTAATTGTTCTTGCATAAACTCATATTCTTCTTGCCATTCCGCCAGTTTTTCTTTTAACTGCTTACAAGTTTGGCGCTTCTCTTTCTCATTTTGCATACGGCTTTGTGCCTCGTGTAGCTTACTATACTCCGCACTACCGATAACAGTTTCTAGTTTATGTTCAAATTGCGAAATCATTTCATATAATGAAGATTTTCGCGTGCCTTGTTTCTCTAATTCACGATATAATTGCTGCATTTTTTCCATACGCTCAAACGCCGGCAATATGTGTGCATACGTATAAAATTCAGGAAACATATAGCGCGCTTTATATGCATCGACTTGTTCTCCCGCCTGGAACGTTTCTCTCTCCCATTCCTCATACGATGAAACGACTTTATCATACGCTCGTTCCAACTGCTGTAACTTATAAGACTCGCGCTCAAATAATTTACGTATCTCTTCATCTTTTTCTAACTGATAGCGAACAGACATCGCTTCTTCACTTTGTCTCCCGCCGGCACTTTGCTGAAGTGTAAGGAGCTCTTCTTGTAATCCATTTGATGGATCTTTATATAAAACAAGGGCGAGAACAATCCCTACAAAAACAATGACACTAATAAATAAGAGCGCTCGGTTATCTATAAATAAGCTTGTGAATAAAACGCCTGTGTTAATAAGAAGTAACAGAAGACAAACCCTTTGCCACTGCTTTTTCTTTTGCTTAGCTACTCCTGCTTTTTCCTCATACTTGCGCTTCATTCTCTCTGCGCCCATACCGATAAACGCCGCATCTTGGAACGCTTTCTCTTTCTCAACTAACACATTTCTCTCTTCATCCACTAACATTTGTTTCTTAATCTGTCTTATATTTTCTTCTTGTTCTTCTAATTGCTCTTGCGCTACTTTAAAACGATCATCGAGCTGTGCTTTTTGCGTTTCTAATTCGCGCGCCTTTTGCACTGTTTGCGTAATTAACTCTTTCGTTGCCAAACTCATATCAAATGAAAGAACTGTTTCCTTTTCAAAAGTAGTACCAATTTGCTGTTCTAGTTCTGCGATTTCTTCTTTTATATTCGTAATATTCCCGCTCATATCACGCATTTCTTGGCGTGCATTTTCGTAAGACATATGCTGCATACGAAGTTCTTCTACATAACTTTCTTTTTGTAAAAACTCTTCATCTATTTGAATCGAGGCAATTTCCGATTGCACTGTCTCAATTTTCTTGTGGAGCGAATCAACTTGTAATTCAAGCGGCTCCATCTTCGCCTTCATTGCTTCATAACGCGCCATTCCGTTTACAGGAAACTGCCCGCTCTCGTTCTCTAACACTTTCTCATGCACACGTTTTTCAATAACGAGTGGCTCAAGCGCTGCTAATATTTCATAATCTTGCTTTCTTTTTTCTGCACTCTCTTTCTCCACGCGAACAGAAGCAAGCTTCTCTTCACTTTCTTTTAACTGCTCTACTTGTTTTTCATACGTCCCAATTTTTCCTTGCCACTCTTTCATCTTCTCTTCAAGTTTCTTCATCTCTTGCAATGACACGTTAATTTCTGGTTTACGCCCGCTCGGCTTAAAGCGCTGATCCATTTCTTTTTCTAGCTTTTTATCTAACTGCAATAGCGCATCACTTCCGACTGCACTTGCCGAAAATAAATAATTGCCAATATCCGCTTCGCCTAGCTGATGAATATTTTGAAGACCATGCATATCAAATGAAAAGACAGATTCAAATAAACTTTCATTCATCCCGCTTAATATATCGTTTAAAATTTCTTCTCCGCCCGTTTTCCCGTCTTCAAAATAAACGGTCACCTCGCCAGCTGCCGTCTTTGGCAATCGCTCAATTTTCAAACGACCGTACTGCTCTGTTTGCACAGTCATCGCGCCGCCATACTTCCCGCCTTCTTTCGGCTCATAACGGCGCTGTCCTCTCGTCGGAAAACCGAACAAAATACTTTTCATAAATGAGCGAATTGTCGATTTCCCCGCTTCATTTTCACCGTATAACACCGTCAGCAAGGAAAGATCCATTTCCACATTTTCTAATTTTCCGTACCCATAAATATGGAGTTTTTCAATTCTCATTTTTTATCCCTCTCTTGCTGGAATAATTGCTCTAAAATAATATTTTCTGCTTCCTTTTGAATCTCTTTCTTCTCTTCTTCTGTAAAAGATTCAATACTATTACGCGCTACAGGAGATGTCCAAATAGTGCGCAATACTCCGTCCATATTGCTGAAAGCTTCTAACTCCTTTAGCACACTACCTATGAAATGATTTTCCGCTTTCAAACGTTCGATTTCCGCAAAAGAAACCGTCTCATTTTTCCACTTCATCGCATATACAAAATCTTTTCGCTCTTCGCTAGATGCTAAAATGTGAAAAATCTCTTCCACGCGCTTTTCGTCACGCAAATAAGGGGAAAGTGAGCCTTGTCCTGTGAATACGACAGTTAATAGCGTACCTTCCTCTTCTCTTCGGCATTCATTCATCGCAGTAGATAGGCTCGTCATAAGTTCATCAACAGTTTCAAGTCTATCAATACAAACTTCGATTTCATCCCATACAACATCTGCCGTATGGAAAAATGAACACTGCGTTCCTTGTTTCGTAAGTTCAATAAGGTACGCACCCTTCTCGCCTGTTTCCTTACGATGACGACCTTGTATGTTCCCTGGATAAATAATGCATGGTTCTTCTGATAAAATTTCACGTTTATGTATATGGCCAAGAGCCCAATAATCAAACTGTTTTTCTTTCAACTCACGAATTTGAAACGGTGCATAGCGATTATGCTCTGCATCTCCTTCCACACTTCCGTGAAGCATGCCAATATGAAAAGGCGCATCACTCATTTTCGTATACTGCGCTGTCATATTATCTGTTACCGCTTGCTGCAAATAACTAAAACCATAAATAGAAGCTAATAGCTCACCATTTTTATAAAATGATTTCTCTTCTACATAAGGCTCAGTAAATACATGAACATTTTCCGGAAACTCAATTGCTGCCCAGCTTCCTCCTAAATGATCATGGTTACCGTGAATAATAAAAACAGGGATATCGTACTGCGAAAGTCTCTTCATTTGCTCACGCACAAACACTTGCGCCCTCAAACTTCTCGTCTCCGCATCATACAAATCCCCAGCTAGTAATACGAAATCAACGCGCTCTTGAATTGCTTTATCAACAATACGCTCAAATGATTCAAACGTACTTTGCTTCATTCTCTCCCAAACAGACTGCGCAACATTCATCTCCATCCCTTTAAACGGACTATCCAAATGCAAATCAGCCGCATGTATAAACTTTACTTGTTTCACAAATAACGATCCTTTCTATCTTTCAAAAGTTTCATTTTATTAAAATTAAAATCGCTGAAAACTAATACTCATCGAGAATAAAAATATTCTCGATGAGTAAAGTTTCATTCTATTTTACCACGCAATGTCATATATTTCTTTGCATATTGTAGCGTTTTATGTCAAAATAATTATAAGATTCTGATTTTAATTATTGGAGGGAATTTTCATGGGAGTATACGTTCTAACAGTCTTTGAAAAAGATGGTTCAAAAGCATTAGACGAATCATTTGAGGCGGCAACTGAAAAAGAAGCAAAAGCAAAAGGTGAATCTATCTTACAAGAAAAAGGGTTGTATGAAAAAACACATCGCTGTACATCTACTGCAGGTAAGCTCGTTTTATTCCAGCGCTAAAAAAAAGAAGCGTCATCCGCTTCTTTTTCACTCTACTATATCTTCGTCACACCACGTAAACACCACATCTAGAATGCGATTACCGATACGTACGCGTTTATTCCATTTTCCTGTTTGGATCTGATGTTGCAATTCAGCTTTCATCTTTTCCGTCCAGTCGTGAATCGTTTCACTGCCGTCGTACGGATATACGCTCGGAAACTCTTTCTGCAGTAGATGCAAGCTCTCTGCATCAAAATGAAAATGGAAGAAGTAGTTTGCTGTAAGCGATGGTTCTTGCAATCGTAAAAAATGATCATCAATTTGCTTTCTATTTCGATAGAAAGTAAAGATATTCACTTTACCGCTAGTAATTTGGTCAATTTGAATTTCGTGCTTCTCTATAATCACGTCTTGTCCACCTCGTTGTATACTATCTTTAGTATATATGTCTTTTGCAACAAAGTTAACCATTTTCGCGCGAAATTCATTTCCTTCATTATAATTCCTGTACCTCCATATGCAATCAGGATAAATAAAAACAAAGTTGAAGGGGAGCGATCACATGTATTTCGGAAGCAAAGGTTGGTATGTAAAAGAACTTAAAAAATTAGGTATCCGTACTTATGAAGGTAAAAAACTAGAATCTTATCGTACGCATGTGTTGTCTAGTTTACTTGAGAGAATGAAGAGAGCTTCGGCTTAATAGAATAGCAAGAAGTAAACCTGAATATTGGTAAATGATAAAAAACACCTCCTAAATTCGCATACTAAGTATGCAAATTAAATGGAGGTGTTTTTATTAGTCTCACTTTTTCAGGGGCGCTTCAGTTTTCATAAAATATTTTTTGTTTCCGCTGAAACGGATACGTTTTAATCTCAGCTGTATCTAAATCTTCATTGAATAAATGAATGGCTATAATTTGTCTACAATCGTAAGTATGGTAATAATATGTTCCAGACTCCATACACATTGCACTTGTATAGATCGTATTATCTAATATACCGTCTTCTGTTATTACTGCCCCCTTAGGAACCTCACAATTCGATAAAATATGAAAAATAGCCGATATACCCTCTTCTTCGTTCTCTATACCTTGAATGTTTTGTTTGCCATACGCTGCCCGTACAAATCTTGATGGCGGTGTGAAATCTCCAGGAAGTCCCATCGATCCTGAACCTTGGCCAAAAGCACTTAATGGTACATCGCCCCACTCCGTTGGCGCAAATGGCTGCGATTTAAGACCAATATATTGTCTTAAATTTTGTAAATGCCAACTAAACTCCGGACTATTAGTCATCACTCCTATTGGATTGTCATACACTTTTATTCCATCAGCTGTCGGCTCAAGTACAATACATTCTCCCGATTTATCTGCTAAAATCCAATGTAGCGGTGGAGTAACCCCTAAAATTGGTAATGGCACATCTATAAAGGCAATGCTATCAATAGATTTTCTTAATTCTTCAACAGAATTGAACTGCGTGAGGCTCCAAGTCACAAAATCAAATGGTGCTACATTCGTTTTATTGCTATCTACATGACTACTATAAGTAGCGAATCCTGGGAAATAGAGAGTTGCACATGTCATACCAGCTTCATTTACTCCATCTGCCATCATGACCCTTCCTCCAAAATTAATTCCCATTCCGACAACAGCCTTTTTCGTTCGGATTGTTTCACCAGTTATATTGTTCCACTGATAACGCCGAGGAATGATTATTACTTCCTGATTCATATCTAATGTGAAATCCATTGTTCTCGCAAAAAGATGTTGGAAATTTTTAGTTTGTAACGTCAAACTAGTACACATGAAGAAATCTCCCCCATTTCATAGTTATATACACATTTTATAAAATTCTGATAAATACGTAAATTAAAATCTATTTTACTTACCATTGTACAAACCCTATTTATCATTAACAAAATAACCAACCAAACCAAAAATGCTATAATAAACTCAATCAAACTAAGGGGGAACATCTATCTTGCGTGGAAAACACATTCAATTTCATAAGTTTGGCAATCCAAAAGACGTATTACAAGTTGAATATAAAAATATAGAACCACTGAAAGATAATGAAGTTTTCGTCCGTATGCTAGTTAGACCGATTAATCCATCTGACTTAATTCCAATAACCGGAGCGTACGCTCATAGAATTCCGTTACCTAACATACCTGGTTATGAAGGTGTTGGTATTGTAGAAGATGTAGGAGCTTTTGTTTCTAGAGAGCTTATCGGTAAACGTGTGTTACCGTTACGCGGGGAAGGTACTTGGCAAGAATATGTGAAAACATCAGCTGACTTTGTAGTTCCTATTCCTGATTCCATCGATGATTTCACAGCGGCACAAATGTATATTAATCCTCTTACGGCGTGGGTTACATGTACAGAAACGCTAAACTTACAACGTAATGATGTTTTATTAGTGAATGCTTGTGGATCCGCAATTGGTCATCTTTTTGCGCAGTTATCACAAATTTTAAACTTCCGATTAATTGCTGTTACAAGAAATAATAAGCATACAGAAGAGTTACTGCGCCTTGGTGCTACATATGTAATTGATACTTCCACTGCCCCGCTTTATGAAACCGTTATGACATTAACAAACGGGATCGGCGCGGATGCTGCGATTGATTCTATCGGGGGGCCGGATGGAAATGAATTAGCTTTCTCCTTACGTCCAAACGGACACTTTTTAACGATCGGTCTTCTATCAGGCATACAAGTTAACTGGGCAGAGATTGTCACGAAAGCAAAAGTGCACGCGAACATATTTCATTTACGACATTGGAATAAAGAAGTGTCACCATATAAATGGCAAGAGACGTTTCGTCATTTAATTCACTTAGTAGAAAATAAGCAATTACGTTTTATGAAAGTACATTCTACATATGACTTAGCGGATGTGAAAACGGCGGTTGATGTTGTGCAATCTGCGGAGAAAACGAAAGGGAAAGTTTTTTTAACGAATTATTAAATTGAGTACATTCAACTATCAATCCATTTAGTAGCATAGAATTTTAAGTAGCTTATGTAATTTAATTAAAAAAGCGAAAGGAGATTCTAACATGTGGTTACTCACGGCAATTGCGCCTGTTTTAATAGTCGGGGGAATTGTAGTATATGTGATTGGTAGCCTTAAACATAAATATAACAACGGTAACTTAGGTAAGAAAAAATCAAAAAACGCTCAAATTTTATTAGACAGTTTAATACCTATGGGAATGCTTGTTGGCTGTATAATCGGTTTAATTTTCGGCATGTTTTTCCCAGATTATTCACTTCTTGCAGTGAGTTTAGGATCTGGAATCGGCTATTTATTGGGGTTTTTCGCCTATGAAATTTATAGCAAGACAGGAAACAACCTCTCATAATCCAAAAAGAATAAGCGGAACAGTACATAGTAGTCATATACAATATGTACTGTCCTTTATTTTTGTATCAACACTATCACCTTACCTTTCGCCTACTATACACCTTTTTTATTGATTTTCCTCTCCTCCACCTTTTGCATATTCGCTTTTTTATTTTCATTGGATCTATATCCAAAGTAAAGTAGCGCACATGTAATAATAGAACCTACAATGTATCCTAAAAAACATCCTAACCAAAACATAGTGTAACCGCCTCCATTCATAATAAATTTTATGTAATATAACTCTTTACATACTCCATCGTTTATTTCTATTAACTATACACTTTCTAAAATTATTCATACCACTCATTCTCTTCGTACCTCAAATAGCAATTTTATTATTTGTCATAAAATTAACACCTTCTTTAAATACAAAAACTTCCATTTACTTGCTTTTTCTTAAGAAATAATATACTACATTTGAAATAAGCGAGCTAGTACATCGGCCCTTCTCTATTTTAACTTTAGTCATGAACAAAAGAAAAATAAAAAACCCCCTCAAAGCATAAACTTCAAGGGGTGAGCCTGTTTTTTATTTACTTATATACGTACAGCTGTACCACTTACAGCAACCATTAACATTCCATCACGAACTACTTCGTAATCTACGTCAACACCAACGATAGCGTTCGCACCTTTTTGTTTTGCAAGTTCTTTCATTTCGTCCATTGCGATATCACGAGCTTCTTTTAGCTTACTTTCATAAGAACCAGCACGACCACCGACAACATCACGAACAGAAGCGAATAAATCGCGGACAATATTTGCACCCATAATAGCTTCACCATTTACAATATCGATATACTCAATAATTTCTTTACCTTGAATTCCAGAAGTTGTTGTTACAATCATGACTGACACTCTCCTAATAAGTTGTAGTTTTAATTAGCTTTCTTATGTCTTTATTATGACATGGAACAAACAACTAATCTATTGAATTACCTTACAGGAATGTGACAGTTTTGTAAGAATGAAACGCGCATTATGTTTCATTTTAATAAAGCGCTTTAAAATTAGGATACATAAACGACTCTTTATTTTCTTTCCAATCCTTTTCTACTTCTTTAAAAGTTGGTCGCCCTAATTCTTTGTTATTTTCATGTTTACGAAACCACTTCTTCACATACTGGTCTCCATTTTTATTTTGAACTGTACAAAGGAAACTATTACTGCTATCCTTTAATATTTTTACAATCACGAAAAGACACCTCTTCCCTTTTAAATAGCATGATAGAACTTGATCTTTTACTATAAGCCCTTCCTCTCTTATAGTCATACGACTCCTCGGCCGCGCCAAAGTTGTAAGATCAAAAAATGATATTCACTTTGTTTACATTTTATTTAAAGAAATCAGAGTTATAGGCATTATGCTTATCAAATATTTTATAGATTTCTAACTTATCATCTAATTTTGCATCTACTAAAATTAATATATTGCCATCGTAAATATATTCTTCATACTTTTTAGCATGTTCTTCTGGAATTCCTAATCCTATAAATGCTCCTATTAAACTTCCAGCTCCTCCGCCAATACCAGCTCCTCCAATAGCTGCTGCGATCGGTCCCGCTGCTACGATTGGACCCATTCCAGAAACGGCAAGTATACCAAGACCTGTTAATAAACCACCGAGTCCGCCTGCTACTCCTCCAGCTACAAGCCCTGTCGCTGAAAAGATATCTGCTTTATGTGCAGTTTCGCTATTCACTTTTTCACCCGATTTTTCTTCCAGATGTTCAATTTCCTTTTGATCTTTTGCAATAGCTGAAATGTTATCTGCTGAGTATCCTTTTTCATTTAATTCATTAATAACGAGTGCCGCATCATCAATTGTTCTAAAAACACCTACTATTTTTCTATCTACATTCATAACTATTAACCTCCTAAAGTTTTATATAATGTATCTTTATTTTTCTTCATTTCTGTATACACTAATCTTCTTATTAACATAACCATTTACGAAAAAAGCGAATAGTAAAAGCACTACAAGTGAACTACTTAACAAGTAAATTAAATCAAATGTAATATTAATCATCATTTCATTCATGTATACCAGGCTCCTTTTTATTTAAAGTAAAAGTATATTTTGATAGACTAATCTACTAAACATAGACATCTTACAATTCATCTTCAGTTAATCTCTTTGTAGTATATGTATACCCTTCCTAACCTTTTCTAAACGTAAAAAACTATAATTATATTTTTTCTTATTTATATGTTTAACATTTTTTTAAACGGGTATGTTTATATTGTTATGCTTACTATATGGAAAGGAATATTACGATGAACGCCATTCACTCTACTACTATTTCTTATAATGAAACACCTACAATAACGCAGATTCATCATTTTTATGCTTTAATGACAACATTTCAAACGAATGTATTTATAAGTAAACACGGAACACTTACTTCTATTAAAAACTTAAGCACTCTAGTATCCTTTTTCCTTACTGTAAAAAAGAGAGATCTTGTATTATTTATTTTTGAAGGAATAGATGCAGAAAGAGCTTTAAAAACACTCTTCCCTTCTTAGAATGTTTGTTATCCTCTATTCCCTCGTCTACTACCTTTCATATATGTTTTTATATTTCAAAATGATTTCCTCTATTAAAAAAGAACCCCCTAATACAATAGGGGGATTTCTAGTTTGACCTTATGAAAACTGATATAATATATATTACGTTTTTCATTCTTTAAAATAGAAAAGTTTTAATAACCTTGAAGGTAGGAATTTTTAATGAACTCGAAAGCAAAATTTAGTATTCGCTACAAAATTATGGCTGGTTATTTAGTTATCATTTTGTTCTTACTTGTTTCTTTCATTATGTTAAACAATGAGATTTCCAGCTTACAAAAATCTCGTAATTTTATTATTGATCACGATTTTAAAGTTCTCAATTTAACGAATCAAGTGGAGAAAGAGTTACTAACAATTGAAAATAAAGCGAAAGGGTTTATCATTTCTAATAACCCTACTTACGTGCAATCCCTTAACTCTGCGGAAAAGGATTACGAAAAACATTATCAAGATCTTTTTGCTTTATTAGAGGATAATCCCTCTCAGCAAGAAAAATTAAAACAGATTAACGAAAACATTACTAGTTGGATTAATAAAGAGATTCACCCACTCATTACAAATAATAATAGTAATAATGTACAAACAATCGACACGACTCAAATTCAATCATTACAATCGCAGGTAACTAACTTCCGGAGCACTGAGGAGCAACTAACGAAAAAAAGAGCTGCACAATTAGATACTGAAAATAATAAATTAGAGATTTGGTTATACAGTTTATTGTTCTTACTTTCTTGTATTTCTATTATCGTTTCACTCTATATTTCGAATGCCATTACAAAAACGATTAAAAATGTAATTCAAGCTATTAAATCCATTTCTTCTAAAGAAAAAATTACGGAAAGAATTCATGTAAATACACATGATGAAATAAAAGATCTTGCTCATACAACAAATCACCTACTAGACGAAATATCAAAAAGAGAGTGGTTACAAACTGAGCTTGCAGAATTAATTTTAATGTATCAAGGTGTATCTTCTATTGAGATGTTAGGTAAAAAAATTCTTAGTGGCATCATACAAAAAACGCAAACTTCTTGCGGTGCATTTTATGTACGTGAAGAATATGAAGAAACTGTCTACTATGTGAAAAAAGCTTCTTTCGCCGATCAAGGTGCTGATATTGGAAAACAATCCATTAAAATGGGTGAAGGTTTCATTGGACAGTCTGCCTTAGAAAAGAAAAGTTTTATTCTCAGTGACATACCCGAAGAGTTTCGTTATGTCACTAGTGGAGTATTAGAAATACGTCCTAAAAATCTACTAGTCATCCCTATCTTATTTGAGGATGAAGTGATCGCAGTAATGGAGTTAGTAAGTGTAACTGAGATTTCAGATTTACATCAAGATTTAATTCAACAAACCGTTGATAATCTAGGTTTAACAATTCATAGCATTATGGGACGTATGCGAATTCAAACTCTTTTACATGAATCACAAGCAATGACAGAAGAGTTGCAAGTTCAATCAGAAGAATTACAAACGCAAGCGGAAGAACTACAAATGCAAGCAGAAGAATTACGAACAACGAATGAACAATTAGAGTCTAGAACTGAAGAGGCTGAGCAGAAGACAGCTGACTTACAAATTACCAAATCAGAATTAGAAGAAAAAGCAAGCGAGTTGTTACGCAGCTCAAAATACAAATCTGAGTTCCTAGCAAATATGTCACATGAATTACGCACACCGTTAAATAGTATTTTACTATTATCTGAAATGTTAAGAGAAAATCATGATAACAATTTATCCGACGATGAGATTGAATTAGCAACTGTCATTCATTCATCAGGGAAAGACTTACTTACTTTAATTAATGACATACTAGATTTATCTAAAGTAGAAGCAGGCAAACTAGACATCATTTTTGAGGCAACGAACATAAGTGACATGGCAGCCAATATGCATCAAAACTTTTTACATATAGCTGCACAAAAAAATGTCGAATTTACTATTGAGGACAGTGATACGATTCCTGATCTGTTTTATACAGATGCAAAACGGATTGAGCAAATTATTAAAAACTTATTATCCAATGCATTTAAATTCACAGAAAAAGGATCCGTTTCTTTACATTTTGATTCGATAGAAACAACCAATTTAAGTCATGATATGCAGTCTATCAGTAAAGATTGGATTACAATTTCAGTAAAAGATACTGGTATTGGTATCGCTAAAGAACAGCATCAACTTATTTTCGAAGCCTTTCAACAGGCAGATGGAGCAACGATTCGAAAGTATGGTGGTACAGGATTAGGTTTATCTATTTGTAAAGAGTTTGCGAGATTATTAGGTGGTTGGATTACGTTAGAGAGTAATGTAGGAGAAGGTAGTACTTTCACCGTATATATTCCTAACCTTCCAAATGGATTACATGATATACAGTTATCCAATTTAGAAGTCGCAGCAACGATAGAAGATGTTATTCCTGCTGAAGTTGTTGAAGAAACTATCGTTACTCCAGAAACAAATAACGTCTTCCAAGAGAAAAACATTTTAATTGTCGATGATGATCATCGAAATATATTTGCGTTACAAAATGCATTAAAAAAACAAAATGCCAACATTATTACTGCCCAAAACGGCATAGAGTGTTTAGAAATACTAAAAAGCAATACAAATATTGACCTTATTTTAATGGATATTATGATGCCGAATATGGACGGTTATGAAACGATGGAAAATATCCGAATGAACTTAGGGCTAAATGAAATACCTATTATCGCATTAACTGCTAAAGCAATGCCAAATGATAAGGAAAAATGTTTATCTGCTGGCGCTTCAGATTATATAAGTAAACCATTAAATCTACATCAACTCTATTCGGTAATGAGTGTATGGTTAATAAAATAAGTGAGGTTTAGTTGGAGTGGAAAATAAGTATTATAATTTTGATCCATCAGTAGATACGGATGAGCGCACAAACTTAGAAATTGAATTACTATTGGAAGCGGTATTTAAACTATCAGGATTTGATTTTCGTCAATATGCTCGCACATCTATTTATAGAAGGATTTGTAATCGAATGCAGCTCTCTAATATCCCAACCATTTCAAAATTAATTGAAAAAGTAATTCACGAGGAAGGGGTTTTAGAACAGTTATTAAATGATTTCTCGATTAATGTAACTGAGATGTTCCGTAACCCTGCCTTTTTTAAAGCGCTAAGAGAGCATGTTATTCCTGAATTGAAAAAGCAACCTGAAATTAGAATTTGGCATGCTGGATGCGCAACTGGTGAAGAAGTATTATCAATGTCCATCTTACTTCACGAAGAAGGATTAAGTGAAAAGTCGGTTATTTACGCAACAGATATGAATACAAATGTGTTAGAAAAAGCAAAACAAGGTATCCTCCCGTTAAATAAAATGCAAACTTATACGAAAAACTATTTACAAGCTGGCGGTACACAAGCGTTTTCTAACTATTATTCAACAGATAATCGTTTTGCTTATTTTAATCCATCACTTTTACAAAACATTATTTTTGCACAGCATAATTTAGTAACCGATCAATCTTTTAACGAGTTTCATATTATACTTTGTCGTAACGTTTTAATTTACTTTACAAGCAAACTTCAAAATCAAGTGCAGCAACTATTTTATGAAAGCTTAGGTCACAATGGATTTCTATGTTTAGGAAATAAAGAAACTCTTCGTTTTTCAAATATAATGCCGCATTATACTCAATTTAATCCTAGCGAACAAATTTATCAAAAAATACAATAAAAAGCGTATGAAATCCTCTGTTTGGATTTCATACGCTTTTTATTTCGCATTCGTTTGTATCATAATGAGACACATATCATCTGATTGCGCTTTCTTTTGTTCTTCCTTGTAAAACCCTTCTATCTCGCCTTCTAAATCTCCCCATTTTCTTTCTGTAAAAGTACGTAATTTCTCTTCAGCCTCAAATTCATCATTTGCAATTGCTTCAAGAACACCATCTGTAAATAATACGATTTGAGCATTTTTCTCAAAAGGTATAACTGTCTTTTCAACTTTTATTTCATCAAAAAATCCTACCGCACAACTCCCGCGATCTAGTTCAACTACATTTGTTTCATCAACTAAAACATATCCAGAAGGATGCCCTGCATTGACATATTCAACTGTTCTACCTTCTGTATTAACAACTAAGTATATCGCCGTAAAATAATAAGGAATATTGTCATTTTCATTATGTAAAAGGGTCATATATTTATTTAATTCTTTAATAACGAGTTCTGGATCAATTAAACATTTAATCGTTTCACGTAATACAGACGAAATAAACATACAAACTAATGAAGCAGATACACCATGTCCCATCACATCTAATAATATAATACCGTAGCGATTTTCATCGATTTTATACCAATAATACATATCTCCAGCTAGTTTAAATGAGGGCAAGTAACTTGCTTCAATTTTTATATGATCTTCTCTTAATGGGCTACTTAATAAGTTTCTTTGTACTTGCGTAGCTAAATCTAGTTCATTCCGAAGATTTTCTTCTTGTTCTTTATGCCAATTTAATTCTGATTTCAAGCGTAACGCTACACGCATACGTGCTAATAGTTCAACTTTATTTATAGGTTTCGTAATATAATCCATTGCCCCCATATCAAGAGCTTCGGCCAATTTATTTGCATCCTCTAAAGCTGTAACAAAAATAATAGGAATATCTTTAAACTTCTCCTCTTTTTGTAATCGCCTACAAACTTCAAGTCCATCAATTTCAGGCATCATAATATCTAATAGTATTAAATCAATTTCATTATACCTGGAAGAATCTCCTCCAAATTGAATGTATTCGAAAAGCTCTTGTGCAGAATTCAGCGATACAAGATCCTGATATCCGGCTTGTTTTAAAATTTTTTCAATTACAAAGATGTTAACCGGATTATCATCGACAATTAAAATGGACACAAGTTATTTCCCCTTTTCTTATTTAAAATGTAAATCTATTATCATTTTCTATTTTTCTAGTATTGCATACTCAGTTACAAAATGAAAATTTCCTACTCTAACATAATTTTTATACAGCAAAAGAACAAACCCCCAGAAATGAGAGTTTGTTCTTTCATTCTATAAATTTCCACTATTAATTTAATACCATTGCTTTGTCATTTAAAAGACGATCTAATTCTTCCATATGATTTGTTTCATCGGCAATCATATCTTCTAGTTTTACAACTAACTCTGTCATATTTAATTTCGCTGCCTGTTCTTTTCTCGTTTCATAACGCTTAATTGTTTCATATTCTGATTGTCTAGCGGATTCTAACATTTCTCTAACATCTTCTACTTGTTTCACTGGTAAAGGGATCGTAGTGGGGGTACCACCTAGCGTCTTAATTTTCTCCGCTAAATATAGGGCATGTCCTTGTTCATCACTAATTTCAGATTCAAAGAAAGGCTTTAACACTTGTCTATATATACCAGAAACTGTAGCTGCATTATGGTTATACATAATAATTGCTGCGTATTCTCCTGCTAAATCTTCATTCAACCCTTCGATTAGTTCTTTCACATCGTGTGACATTTTCATATCTCCTCCTATACTTAATAAGTACCCCTTTTCTCATGTTTTAAACATCATTATTTTAAATTTTTTATGTATCTAAAAATGCGGCTTGCTTCAATTTACTTATCGCTTGTCTTTTAATACGAGAAACGTGCATTTGTGAAATACCTAACCGTTCCCCTGTATCTTTTTGATTTAAATTTTCTCCAAATATATAATGAATAACACTCTTTTCCGTATCATTTAATACGTTAAAAATATCCTTTAAAACGAGACGCCTTTCTGTCTCTTCATATCCTTGCTCTACTTCACCTACAGATTCAATTCTCGCTACCGAACTTCCATCAGATGAATTTTCAACTACATCATCTAAGGAAGATACTCGATAATTATTTTTCGCATCCATAATCTCTAGAACTTCCTCTTCCGATAGTCCTAAATGATTTGCAATTTCTATTATCTTCGGTGAACGTTGCAGATGATCTGTTAACTCCTCTATCGCAAGTTTAATTTTTCCGCCTAAATCTTTAATTCGCCTTGGAACGTGAATGCCCCAAGTTTTATCACGTAAATACTTCTTTATTTCGCCTACTATTGTAGGTATTGCAAAAGGCTCAAAGGCATTCCCTATCGAATAATCATACCTTCTTATTGCGCCTAAGAGCCCTAACATGCCTACTTGTATAATATCCTCATGCATCGGTCCGCCTTTTGAATAGCGATATGCAATGGAATAGACAAGATTTTTATAATGCTCAACTAACCTTTCCTGCGCTTCATCACATTGGTTTTGTTGGAAGTCTGCAATTAGTTTAATAACGTCTTCTTTAGTAAGATTCGTAGGTTGAGATTGGATTTCCATCATTCTCCACCTGCTCTCTTTGTATATATTTTGTCATTAAAACTGTCATGCCCTCATCATGCATGATTTGTATATCATCCATTAACGTATTAATTAAATATAAACCTAAACCATTTTCTGGCAAATGTTCTACTGGTTTACTAATATCATACGGACCAACTTTCCTTTTTAAGTTATTAAAATCAAAGCTAACCCCATTATCCGCAACCATAATTTCTAATCGATTTTCATATAGTCCAAAGACAATTGCAATTTCTCCAACGTCTTCTTTATATGCATGTTGTACAATATTTGTACATGCTTCACTAATAGCAATTTTCATATCTTCTATATCGTCATAAGCAAAGCCTATTCGATTCGCAACACCAGCCATTGTTAAACGAATAATAGCCACATATTCTGCCTTTGCAGGAATTTTCATTTCTATCTTTTCAAATCTCTCCATCATCCCTAGTCACCTTCTTTCTACTTTTTCAAAATCAGAATTCAAATTTAATATTTCCGTTAATCCTGTAATATCGAATAATCTTTTTAATCTTTTAGATACACCGATAAACTCTAGTTTCCCATCATTTTTCTTAACCGCTTTTAATAGCGCTATAAAAACACCTAAACCGGTGCTATCCATATAATCTACGTTATGAAAATCTACTACAATATGAACCTCTTTTTCGCTTGTAATAGGCATAATCTTATTTTTTAAATCTGATGCCGTATATGCATCAATTTCACCATTAAGTTGTACCGTATAACCTACATCATTTTGCAAAATATTTATTGCCAAATTCATCATTTCCGCCCCCTTATCTCGAACTACTACTATGTTAATTACCCATAAAAATTAGTTTTAAACATATTTTTTTATTTTTATTATAAATAAATTTTCTACAGCTTTCTCGGCTTAACACGTAAAAAATACTACCAAATGTTTAAACCTTATAAATTTGTGTATATATAATGTATAAACATTATTTTTAGGGGGATCTATCTATGGAAGAGCACAGCTTTAAAAAGGGAGATTTTGTTCAATTTTCTTATCGACACGATCATGCTACAAAATTAGTTGGTTCCATTATTAATATACTAACGAATACAATTGTAGTGGATATAGGTAATAACGAGGACTTATCTCATATAGAACCGAGGCAGGTCGTAAGAATAAATAATTGTGAAAAAGTAACGACGGTTTAATACATAATAAAAAGTGTAATTTCAATGAGTGGGGGCCTTCATCCCCCACTCATTCCTATGTAGGTTACATTAAAAAAGCATCCAAATTAGTTTAATTGGATGCTTTTTTATGTATATTTATCAGTTCATTCACTTTATAGTTATATATAATAAACTTAAGATTACTATTCATGATCATACTTACGCTTTCCGCAGCATTCTAGAGAAAAATGTTACGATTAAAATAAAGACGATTGCACCTAATAACGCTGGAAGAACAAAGATGCCTCCCCATTCAGGACCCCAATGACCAAATAATGCACTACCTACCCAAGATCCGATTAATCCGGCAATCACATTACCAACTATACCTAAAGGAAAGTCTTTTCCCGTAATCATTCCAGCTAACGCACCAATAAGTCCACCTACAATACACGTAATAATAAGTCCCACAATTAACCCTCCTATATTCGTTTTATATTGTATTTATCAAGCTTTGGTATGTAACCAAAGCTTGATAAACATGTATTATTCTTTATTATCCAACCCATCACTTATCTTTTGTTTCACTTTTCCGACTTTTTCTTTTATCGTTCCCTTCGTCTTGTCCCACTTCCCTTCATTTTTCAACTTTCTATCTTCTGTAACCTCACCAATTCCTTCTTTTACTTGTCCCTTTGTCTTTTCCACTTTACCCGTAATTTGTTCTTTTAGTCCGTTCTCACTCATATTTCCCATCTCCTTTTCGTAATAGATTTATAGATTTACAGGATACAAATTTAAATAGAATACATGCATCTTCTTTCTTGTAACCATTCACCGACTCTCTCTAAATCTTTAACGAATAACAAGATTTTTCCTTCATCTAGCTTTTCTTCGTAGAAGTTCGCTTCTTCCTCATTAAGCCCTAACTCCTGCATCTTATTTCTTAACTGATCTCCCGTTTTTTGAAAGACGTTAATAATACTTGTCCCAAGTCCCTCCTCTTGTATACCAATTGTATTCAAGTCTGCATTGTCTGCGATTCTATCTGTCCTTTCTTTCTCGTGTGTTAATACGTAAATATCTTTTTGGTCTATCCCTTTCTTCACTAGATCATTCGCCGCATTTATGACCTCTTTCTCCGTAATAAATTCATATACAAAAGGTTTACTATACTTCGTTTCCATCTTTAACTTCCTCCTTTAAAATGAATTATTTGTTATATTATATGTAGTACACCTATTCTCGAAATGTTAAACATAAAATCTAAAAAAATATCTAAATTTTGTTTTTGATAGAGAAAGAATAGCGTGATTTACCACTTCAACACACCTCACCCACCTTACAATAACTATCTAAATTAACAGAAAATTATTATAATTAAACTTAAGGAGGGATACTATGAAAAAAATCATATCTATATGCGCTCTAACCGCTCTATCTTTCACTTTAATAGGCTGTACAAGCACCTCAGCTACAGATAAAGCTTCACAAGCTAAGCAAGAACATACACAAAATACCTTTCAATTAAACTCCGCAAATATTACAGACATTGAAATACTGAAAACAACAAATCATACTACTTCCAAATCTCAAACAGATAACGAAGAAATGATACAATCTATCGTTTCAGCAGTTCAAAATGGAACACCTACAACAATTACTTTAGATCAAAAAAAGAGAGAATCTGCACATTCTACTATTACCGTTACATATAAAGATGATTCCAAAGAAGAGTTTCTTGTTTGGGTTGATAATAAGGAACAAATTACAATTGCTAAAGATGAGAAGAAAGATAAGGTAGAAGGTGTGATAGTAAATATTAAAGATGCTAAAATGATGAAGGATTTCTTTTAAAATTCTAGTTAACGTTAAAAAAAGAGTAGGATTACACCCTACTCTTTTGTTTAATCATGCTCAATAAATAGACCTTTATAAAATCTATTTAAGGTCTAATTTTGCTAAATCATGTTGTAAAACATTATTTCCTTCTTGTGGGTTAAATACGATTGCACTAAGACCAAAAACATTTGTAACAACATCTCTATCTTTCGGACGAATGATTCTTACTTCATAAGCAAAGAGTGCTGGAGGAAGAGCTGCTGAACGAAAAGTAACATATCGATTAGGTGGCAATGTTTGTGTTGAAGGGTCTATTAATGGTAACAATACCGGAGAACCCGATGACCAATCAAACATTTCAACTGTTACTCTACGAGTATCATCTGGATCAACATTCATAGCTTCAACAGTAAGAAATAACGTAGCGGAATGTCTACGTAATACACCCGTTGATAAAGTTTCATTATGATGTTCAAAGCATTTTTTTGGAGGGTGACCATAGCCATAACTCATACCAATTCCCCCCTTTCATTTACAATTAAGGACAAGTATTCCTTATAATATATAATGCTAGTATTCTTTTATTGAAAGGTATAAAAGCGGATTTCTATCTATATTTTTGGATATTTTATTTTTCATTTATTCGCTCTTAAATAATAAAGTGAAACTTTATTCCAAACAATATCGCTATTGCACCAAAGTAAAACAAACTGGACAACCTAGATTTCAAACTGTAAGATTAGATGTTGGTGAAATTGGGCAGCAAAGCATATATAGAAAATAGGTGTTAATGTTGAAAATCAATAAAAAATTCGAACCAATAATTTTTAATATCTTTATGATTTTAGGCATATCTAGCATTATCTCTTTCGTCATGGTTTCAATGAATGTTGGATATACAGCTTTATTTCTCAAATCATGGATAAAAACATGGGGAATTGCTTTCATACTTGCATTTTTAGCTTCTAAATTATTACCCTTTGTAGTTAAAAAGATAATGAAAATCTTCACTTTTGTTGAGCATGATGCTTAAGAATAAAGTGATGTACTGCGTAGGTTCATTCCAATTAAAAGAGTTTATTATCACAAAAACTTAACCTAGTAAAATATTTCAAATCGAAGGAAGACACCTTAAAGGTTGTCTTTTCTTTATAAGTAAAAAAAGCCCGCCTATTTCCGTAGGCGGGCTTTATCTTTATTACACAATACGAAAGTATACTCTCTTTTTCACTGAAATTTTATGTAATTTTACATATTCATGAACATACATGTCTTGATGGACTTTATCTATATACTCATGACAGTAATCCATTGAAAATGTATCTTCTTGAAAGCAAAACTCTCTTTTAGAAAGAAAAAAAGACACCCTAAAGTTCATTCCTCCGACTTGAACCTCTTTAATTTTAATAATATGTATTGGACTCTTATCTAAAAAATAATCTAATGTATTCCAATAAGAGAAAGATAATGATAAAATAAAAGTGCAACAAGATGTTGCTTAGTTTTTAAATTTTATGGGAATAACACAAAAGCTAGGTTTGGTCGCCAAGTTTTTTCATTCCTATCGGTCATGAAATACCCCGGTTGGTCGCTGGGGTATTTCTTTTTTATTAACGTATATATAGGTCTATTATGGACAAAATAAAATATAATCTTAGTAGAAGATAGAACACTGACATCTTTGCCGCTTCTAAATCACTTTGGTCTTGTGCGAAGAAAGGATGGTCAGTACTTTCAGCTCAGTGTTCGATCTACTTTAGTTTTTGAGTTGAGTGTTGCTAATCATAGCAGCACTTTTTTACATTCCGATTTGTTCTTTGATGAATTGAATTATATGTTTTACAAACTGGCTTTGCGTGAAGAAGTAATGAATATTTCTCAGTACTGTCGTCCACGATGCTAGATTACTTACGAAAGACTGGGATTCTGTCTTTTTGGTCGCCTTTTTTTTACGTTTTTTCATTCCTGTCCCTCCCTTCATAAGGGAAGGGCAAAGATGGCACATTTTACATTTTAAAAAGTTATATAGAAGAGGACACGCTATTCATTAGCAAAATAAAGAAAAGACACCCTAAGGTGCCTTCCTCCGACTTGAACCACTTTAATTTTAATAATATGTATTAGACTCCCATCCAACTGTTATTTGTGTTTATTGAGAAATACAATAATTTATTTGTGCTGGTTGTCTGTATGGTCCATGCAGCGATTAACAAGAGGACAATAGCAGTGATGACACCTAAAAGTCATTGCTTGAGCTGATGGCTAGAAACATAAGCGTTACTGTGTATTTATGAAATTTCATTATAAGCAACCTCCTAGTGGAACTACACATTGGTAGAAAAATATATATACTTCTTTCTACTTGATAAGTTCTTATTTTAATCATATATAAAAGGAAATGAAACCGGCTATAACAATCAATGGAAGGATTACTGCGAGTTTATTTTTTAGAGGGACACGCTTGTCTGGGACGCCGGGGTGGATAACAAAAGCTAGTAAAACAATTACTCCAATAATACCTAAAAGTGTATGAATGATGATCATCCTCCTAAGTAATATTATTATTAAAATTATATAACATTCAAATGTTTATAAAGTATTTTTTACAATATAACCCAGATGTTGCATTTTTAAATTCAAAAAAGCCCCTCAAAATATCTAAATGTATAACCAAATGTAGTGCTTTCCAGTTGATAGCCTTTCCAAGCCATCTCTTCTAACCATTTTTCCTCTTTCTCAAAGTCTAAAAAGAATTTCAATCTCCATATCATCGTTTCCCCCTAACTATACGTGTAATAAACTCTTTGTAACCTCAATAATGTGCTGCATTCTCATAAAGTCTAAGTGCAATACTTCTTTCCCGCGTTCCGTAATGACATACACTTTTCTTCGTTTATCTTCACTTTTTACTGATTCTATTAACCCTTGTTTTAATAAATTTTCAACCGCACCATACAATGTACCCGCTGCGATTTTTACTTGATGATTACTCAGTTCCTCCACCTTTTGCATAATTAAATATCCATGAGCTGGCTCTAATAAAGCTAAAAGAACGTAATACGTTGTTTCCGTTAATGGTAAATTTTTATCTCTATTCATAAAGACCTCCAATGTCACGATAACTATATAGCCAAACTATATAGTTAAACTGTATAGTTAAACTGTATAGTTAAACTGTATAGTTAAACTGTATAGTTAAACTGTATAGTTAAACTGTATAGTTTGATTTTATACAGTCAGACTGTATATGTCAAATGTAGGAATAACTTTATAACCCAAAACAAAAACGCTATCTTTTAAAAGATAACGTTTTTGTTTTACCCTTGCTTATTCTTCGCCTTCATTTGCTCTTCATAAACAAACTTCGCGGTCATAAAGTCGTTAGAAAAATCTTTCAATGCATTCTTCATTACATTTAATTCTTCTTGTGATTTAATTTCAATACTGTTTAAGAAATCAAATGCTTTTGATTGTTCCTCCGCAACAAAGTTTTGTGTCATATAATCATCTTGGAAGTCTTTCTTCGCCTTTTCTTTTACTTTATTCATTGCCTCTGTTTTGTTTATGCTTTTCATTGGGTTTTCGAATACTCCAGTAGGTTGTTCCGTTTTTGGCTCTTCTTTCTTTTCCGGCTGTTGCGCTGGTGCTGGTTGTTGTGGTTCCTGCTTTGGTTGTTCTTGTTGAACCGGCTGCTGCGCTACTTGTAGCTCTTTTTTCGCTAACTCATCTTTTAACTTCTTCACTTGCTCATCAAGAGATCTTTTTTCAGTTTCTAACACACTCATATCACTTTTCAACTTTTGCGTTTCTTCAAAATGTTCATCTACTAATTTATTGTATTCTTTCTCAGAGTACATTTTTTCACTGGTTGATGTCGTTTTCTCTTTCGTAACAACTACATTAATAATTACAAATAAAGCTATAATTCCTATTAACGCACCAAAAATCTTCTTTTTGTTCATGATTAATCCTCCAAAATGTAAAATTTCAAAAATTATCATAACAGACCAATTCGCTTTCCCCTGTCATATTTTGTCGAATCAATACAATAAAAAAAAAGCATCTGAAACAGATGCTTTTTCTCATTCTTAATACGTAAACGTAATTGTTACTAAAGAATACCCTTCTTTCGCATTGTAAGGCTCCGCTTTATAAGAAACTCGATTTGCCCCTTGCGGATAATCGATTTCACCAATTGCCTTTTTCACATCTTGCAGTGCACCATTCATTGATTGCTTGTATAGCACTTCAATTTTCTCTGGTTTTGCACTATAGCGTTGCTGCATTTTATTTTTTAATTCGGTATAGTTATTTGCGATATATTCATTTCCTAAATAGTTTAACTTTGTATCTTTTAATATTTGTTGATATGCAGGCGTTTTCGTACTACCTGCCGCAATTTTGTTTGTCAGTGTACTATAATAATTCGTTGTAGCTTGCGGGTAGTCTCCGCGGTTCCACTCATGATTTCTTGCGATTTGTTCATCTGATAAATTGAAATACGAATACGTTACGCGGCCCTGCTCATCTGGAACCGGATCATCAAATGTTGTATCAAGATGATACCATTTGTTTTCGATTTTCACTAAATTCCAAGCATGAGGTTGTCCGTCCCCAGTTCCTGTCACGAAATGATTTTCAATTCCTGCTTCTTTTAATAATTGATACGTTAATAGTGCGTAACCTTGGCAAACCGCAGAACGATTTACAAGTGCTTCATATGCTGTGTAAGCTTTATAAGACGTATCATAAGAAACATGTTTTACTACGTAATCATGAATCGCCTTCACTTTTTCGTGATCATCCATTCCAACTTGAGTAATAGAAGAAACGATTGCTTTCGCTTGTTTCATGACATATTCCGTCTGTTCTTTCGTTTCACGATATGTAATCTTAAGCGTAAATGTATAATTTCCAGGTGATCCAGAAAGTCCATATGAAACATTCGATCTATTATTATTTGTATACTCATTTTTACTTGCAACTTCTTTATATGCGTTAAAAAGTGTATTCATCACTTCGTTTGTATTATTGTTTTTCGTTTTATATGGAAGTGTAATATTTGTCTCGTATGTATTAATACGCTTTTGTACTTCCTCTTTAAACGCTGTTAATAATGCAGCATCTCCTGTATCTTTCACATCGGCATTTTTATATTTTAAAGTTTTATATAAAAACTGCGCATACTGTTCACGTGTTACTGTTCCATACGGTTCAAAATTCCCGTTCCCTGTGCCATCTGCGATTCCATTTGACTGCACTGCACTAATTGCGTTTTCTGCCCAAAATGGATTTGGAACATCCTTAAAGGTATGTTTTTGTTTTGCCGCAAGATGGAAAGCATTTGTAAGAATTTGTGCCATTTCCGCACGACTCACAGAAGCTTTCGGTCTAAATTGGCCATTTTCATCACCTTTAAAAACTCCTAAATTCGTTAAAGTTAATACCTCTTCTGGAAACATTGTAGAACTTTGATTAATATCACCGTAAGGATTTTTAAACGTAGACCCATCCTTTAATACGTAACGAGTTCCATCATTACTAAACGAACCGCCTTGTTTATTCGGTACTAACACTCGATAAATTAAAGCCGCAACTTGCTCCCTTGTCGCAACATCTCCAAAACCAAATATCCCATTCCCATAACCGGAAATAATATTTTTACTCGCTAAATCTTTAATCGCAGGATATGACCAATGTGATGTCGGCACATCAGAAAAAACACCCACTTCAGCAGCCTTCACACCACTGCCATTTGTATATAACAACGCACCACCAATCAGTGATAATGATGTAATTGATTTTAATAGTTTTGTATACATAATGTCTTCTCCCAATACGTTCTCTATTTTTGTTGGTTTATGTCGAAAAATCTAAAAATATGACAAAATATATTATACAATTAAAAGTTTTTGAGGGATATATTGAATTTTAAAATATGCAAAAATTCATATTGTTATAAGGATTCATAGTGATATTATGTTATTTTACTTGCGAATATATAAATAAAAAAACGCTCATCTGAGCGTTTCATCTATATACTTATTAGTTACTTTTTCTTCACTTAGAACTCTTCTTCGGTAATCATCCTTCGATCTAACAACTCTTTATACTTCAATATTTCTTCAGCCCCACGGCTCTCCATGCGTATATTGTATAACACTTGTTGTATTGACCTTTGATTGGTCCGTTGAAACATTTACTCCATTTAGAGATAATTCTATTGAATTTTTCACTACTAATCACAAAAATATCTTATAATCTTTATATAACAAATTAATGTATTGGGAGTAGATAAAATGCCAGTTACACTCGAACTTATTCTTTTCATTCTTATAGCAATTAGTGCTGTTGGCTATTTAATAAAAGAATTTCAAAAAACTAGGAAACGAACACTTGGAATTTCACTAGAATTTTTAGTTCTTTTCTGGTCAATATGGAGAATATCAACTATTATAATCTAATTTATAAAACATAAATTCCTTCGAATGAAGTGAAACTCTAATCAGCGGGAGTTTTACGGGATAAATTTACCAGTATTTTTACCATAACATTCATGTTAAAATCCCTTGTGAGTACGACATAACTCGACCTTATGAAGCTCCGCAGCTTTTATCGCGGAGCTTTTTTTATTAAAATTAACGCTTTTGTTCACTTTTTTGATACATTTACGAAACATTCATATGTTACGTTATATAAGTCCTTTTTTAAATCATATTCATTCTAGCAAAAAGTCCTAGTCCCCCTAGGACTTTTTGCATTCAAATAATGAGTTGTCTTTTTTCTCAATAACCGAAACTATTTAACGTGGTAAAATAATAATTGGACTGGCATCCAATACCATATTACAATGGAGCAAATCGCAAGAAGGCACCTTAGGGTGTCTTTTTTATAGAGAATCAGTTTAAAAACTAAAAATAAAAGAACCTCAATAAATGAGGTTCAAAAAATCTACTATTTTAAATTACCTTCGTAAAAAGCAACTCCATGTTGAACATGTTTTAAATACCACGTAATCGTCCCGCCACAAACATTTTCATTAAAACTATTAGCATATACTCCATTTGAGTAATAAAGAGTTCTTTTGAATTTACCATTAGAATACTCATAAGGAATGGAGCAGGCTGCTTGCTTCGGAGAGCTCACAGCTTTTTGTGTATCAGCTGAAGCTGCACCCATTCCTCCTGTTAATGCAATACCTGTTGCTAACGCTCCTACTACTAATTTCTTGAACATAATAAATCCCCCTTTAATAGTTTTTATAGATTACAACTTAAATGTATCACTTTTGTAATTTATGTAAATATCTTGAATATGTAGAAATATTTATTTAATTATTAGTAATATTAGGATTTTATTTTATCAAATGGAAAATAGAGGAATTAGAGAAACGTGTGAAAATACAGATAGGTTTATATTAAACGAATGTGGTCCAAGTCGGCGTAAGGCACCTTAGGGTGTCTTTTTTGTACATAAAAAAATCTCACCATTTTATCGAAACGATAAGCCCTTTAAAACAATAATTGCAACTATATTAATTTTACATTACATTAAGGTTAGAGAATGTTCTTATATTAATAAAGTGCTAAATAGTAGGTGGCAAAATGGAATTTAACGATTTGGGTATTACCATTAAAGAACTTAGAATTAAAAAAAATATATCACAATCCGAATTATGTCATGGAATATGTTCACAAAGTCAAATTAGCAAGATTGAAAAAGGTATGATTTATCCATCTAGTATATTGTTATATCAATTATCAGAAAGACTTGGTATTGATCCGAATAACATATTTGCACTAACTCAAAACAAAAGATTAAAATATGTAGAAAACGTAAAATACGTAATAAAAGATTGCTTAAAGCAAAAACAATATAAAGAACTTTATGAAATAGTAAAAAAAGAGAAAAACTTAAATAATTTTCAAACAAAAGATGAGAAACAATTTCTAATGTGGCATGAAGCAATTGCTATATTTATGGTGGATAAATCAATAAAAACTGCTTTAGATTTTTTAAATAATGCATTAAAACTGACTTTAACTAATTCTGATTTTTTATCAGAAAGAGAAATAGATATTATGCAAACAATGGCTATATTTTATGCAGAAAGTAAAGAATATGAAAAAAGTATTAATATATTCAAAAGATGTTTAACTAATTTTAATAAATTAGATTTTCCTAGAGATAAAGAAATTAAATTAAAACTCATGTTAAATTTAGCAAAATGTTTCGACTTCACATATCAACATGAAGAGGCAATAAAGTATATTGATAAGGGTATCAAATTAGCAATTAATCTAAATACTTTATACTTACTAGGTGAACTATTCTATTTAAAAGGTCAGTGTTTATTAAAAATGAAACAACATAATGTAGAAGATGTTATTTATAACTGGAAAAAAGCATTATTTATATTTGAACTAACAGAAAAAGAATATTATACAAAAATGCTACCAGATGAACTTATTGAAATACAAAATAAAAAACACTCATAATTTCGTAAAAACTACTTACAAAACCCACAAAAAAAATCCCTACAGCTTTTAAACTTAGATCGATAATATTAAAATTAATTTAAGTCGGCGAAAGGCACCTTTAGGTGTCTTTTCTTTATTTTTACAAGGACCTGCTCAATTAATTTCTAAAAACATAATAGGGAATATTGTTTTATTTATCTCATTTTCAGTCATGCTATATATAAAATTCTTTAATAAATCCACCTCAAACATACTTATATGCATAGGAGTATGTTTGAGGTGGAACTTCTTCAAATACTAGTTCCTTTTATAAACCGTTTTTTGATGTAGATGACATTATTCTCAATACAATAGAATGAATTATGGGAACATATTTAGCAATATATATCAAAAAACATATTAAAAAAACCCTTCACCTTAAGGTAGAAGGGATCTTCTAATTTCTATTTCAAACTACCCGAAATCTCCGTAAAGGTACCCCAAGCGCATGTGCACCTGCATCTGGATATCCTAAACTTCTTTCACCAACTACCGCTCCTCTGCCGAATGATCTTTCAACGATAGATTATATGCCTTGAAGTGCTGTTTGCAACATTTCAATTCAGATATACGACAGTAAAGAATACATTATCACAGTGTCAGCAAGCAAAAGTGTATTCTGCATTTCTGAAAACAGTAGATGGCAGATTATGACCTACTGAATCTGCTAAGAAAGAATATACAAGAACATCCTTAACATCCTCTCTATTTCCACTAATGATGACATCAAGGAAATCTTCTACTTGGAATTCTGGAGTAAACAACACAATCTTAGTTGTTCTGTTTGGTTCTAAAGAAACAAAAGTACGAGAGATTTCAACTAATTCATTTTGAGTTGGGAAAAAGGTGTTTCGACTTCTCTTAACAGTTACCGTTACATTACTAGTATGACAGCGTGAATCATTGTTTAACATAATGTTGAGAGCAGTTGGAATAATCCCATTTTCAGAAACTGGAACTCGAAACACTCCAGTAGATTTATGAGCCATATAATCACATCCTTCCAAAATAAAATATATTTACAATATATTAAATGCAAAAAACGTTCATTTTGATATGGACAAATTACATGATTAATATATCTATAATAACCCTCGGTATTACTAAGCCAATGTTTTAAAAGATTAACAAATAATTACCTCTGCAAATTTAGAAAATATCTACACTTTTTACAAGCATTATTACAATTAGATAAACTAAAGCAATATCCCATTAACAAAGGGACTCCATAATTGGAGTCCCTTTGTTAATGAGATATTAAAAATGATCAGCATGTGAATATTGTATAATTTCTTCCTTTTTTAGAGCATGTTGTGTATCACCTGTATTGTTACTAAATGATAATGCTATCACTAATCCTAACGTCGCTAATACAAGCTTCTTCATTATTTTAACGCCCCTTTGCTTAGTAATTTTTGTTTCGCTTCGTAACATACATCGAAATAATCACTAACTTTTTCATGCTTATTCAATTTGCGGAAGCGAACTGCTAATACTTCTGCATATTCTTCTACGAAATCCCATAAATCCTGCGTTTCAAAGTAAGAAATACCTTTTTTCACTTCTTCTTCTAAGAGTTCAATTGCTTCATCTTCATTAAGAGAACGTAAAATATTGAAATGATATACATACTCTTCATTTCCTAATTCTATACAAACTGCTAATCCTTTTTCAATAAGTTCTTTTGCAATAATTGTTTCTCTTAGCTTGTAGTGTTCACGTGCTTGTAAGAACAATGCTTTAAAATGGACAGGATTCTTCTCTGTCACTTCTGATAAATGACGAATCGCTAATGTAGATAAGTTTTGAGTTGCATATAATAATCCTAAATTATGCCTTACTACTAAAATTAATTTTTCTACATTATGTTTTTGCAACAGGTCAATGGAACGATTCAAATGTTCTTCCGCTTTTTCAAATTGCTTTAAGAATATACAAGCTGTCCCTAGTGTGTTTTCACAAGAAGCAACTTTCACCTCATATCCAGCATGCCTTTCAAAGATTTCTTTCGCTTTATTTGCGTATTCAATAGATATTAACATACTAGACATATGATGATTTAACACCGCATATTTTTGATAAAACTCTGCATGCTCTAGTTCGTCAGAAATATGTTCTAATAAACTCTCAGCTTCTTCATATTGCCTTCTGGCTTCATTATAGTTACTAAACATTAAAGCATGTTCTGCTTTAAAAGAATGATAGTAATAAGCTGTGAGTGTATCTGTCGATTCATCAATTGTATCAATTGCTTCAAAACTATCTTTTCGAATACTCACTCGATCAGTTAGCATTCTATATTTTAGGTCTAGTAAAGAATAATATAATAATAAATTTTGATTTTCTTTTTCTTCTGCATGTTTAATCTGTTCAATTTTTTCATCTATTTCTTTCTTTAATTCAGTTGCTTTTATAATGTGCTGCGACAACATCATTTGATAAAAATCATTAAGTTGTTGCATAACCGCTTCATGCATTAAAATATTTGTGCTCATATCACTACGTCCTCCTCAACTACTTCTATTCACCTGAATATTACCATTATTCTGTATATTATATAATAGTTCAACCTGCAATTGTAAATTGATAAAAAAATAACAGAATATTGTGAATCAATAGTGGAGATTAGCTGAGAAATGGTTACTGTAAAAAAATAAAAAACTTATGATATTGCTTGTATCATATTTGCTCTTATATATGATTCTGTTACAAAGTTTTCTAAGTTAATATAAACTCTAGAAAAAATGAATAAAGATCACCACAGATGAGTTATCTTTAATCCATACAATAATTATAAGTATTCTGACGATTAATATTATTATTAATAAAAAATATTGAAATATTCCATTTTTTCTAAAAGTGTATTATACTGTAAATTGCTGAGGGGCAACTTTAGTATTTTCTGGTAACTATTCAATTTGTTAGGTTGTTATTAGTATTATGGTAACGAAAACCTTATATTTCCCCCTGAAGATAAAGCATTAGCAGCAATTACATCGAAATATCATAATAATAATTATTTTCTTAACAATATCACGGAATTTTAATTCGGAAAATTCTAATTATTAACTAATATAAAGTGCTAAATAAAATATTTAGACAATTGAAGTCCAACAACGATTAGAAGATATATATATTAGAAAAGGAATTTTGGGAGATCTTATCCCATATAACTAATACATATAGTGTTGTATCTTTAAATCAATAAATTTTTCGATAAGCTAGTTAATAGATTATTGAATTTAATCTTTTGATAGAGTTAAAAAAATCAACTTTATATTCTAATTTAGAAATTACTAGGTGGTGTCGGTAGTGTTTGAGTACCTTTTAGTTAAAGCTTTATTTACTATTTTCTTAATTAGCCTAATCGTGTTAATCAGTGTAATATGGACTAAAATAGAAAAAATTATGGACGAGACTGTATTTAAAAACGTTTCTGAAAAAACCAGATATGTAGTAACTATGATAATTGTTATGGTGGGAGAATTTGTTCTCATAGTCATTACTTCATTAAATTGGAAAGCTTCAATTATTGACACACTCTTTTTTGGTAGTATTATTTTGTTCTGCTGTATATGGCTAATACCTTATTTTGTTAATCAACAACAAAACGTCGCTAAAGTTATGGATAAGCATTTTAGTGGAGGGGTAGATTTAGGTGAAATTCAAGTTCATCGTGCGAAACTTTCTGCATTTAATTTAGGAAGTATTGTATTTTCTATAGTGGGAATTATTATACCTATTTGTTATTATTTTAAATACTTTTTATAACGGTTTATTGGTTCTGTTGGAAATTTTTCTAAAGATATAGTAATAGGTGAGATTACAGATATTTATGTAGAAACAACTTAGATGTATAAGACAATCCATTTGAGCGAAAACAGTAAAATACCCTAAAAAAAAGAGACCATATAAGGTCTCTTTTACTTGTATTAATTTAAAAATGATACTCATTTCCAAAACTTCTACCAGGACTTCTTTTTAGCTGCCGCTATTTCTTGTTGAGCCAATACGATAGTACGTTTTGCATCTTGGATTTCTCTTACCATTTCCATAAAGTTATCATCTCTTAATTCTAGCCTTTTTTCTATTCTTTCTTCACGTTCCTTACGATCTTTGATATCATTTTCAATTAATTTATTTCTTTGATCAATGCGATCACCTAATCTTTGTTCCATTTCTAATAATTTTACTTGCTGCACCTTATTAATCTCTTCTATTGTAAATATCCATTCCCCTCTTTTTTTCCTTCTGGCTTATAATATTTTGCTTTTCCTTCTTTAATTAATCCATTCAACACATCACTATTTTTTAATCTATTTAATTTCATGTGTAGATTATCCAGCGTAATCTCCCAACGATCACATGCTTCCCTCGGCGTCATAATTTCATCCAAAGTAAATAACATTCTCTCCATCTCCTATTTCTGTTATTTACAAGTGAAAATCCAGTTTTTCACAGGCTATTTTACAAAATTTTTACAGGGGATATGTTATATCGTGTCGAAGACTTAAATTATAACCATATCTTTTTACTTCTATACTTCCATTATCTAGGAACCCCCCCAGTATCCAAGACTAAATTTTACCCATACATCATTTTTTTGATGTAGCTCTTGAATATAAAAACTATTTAATTTTCAAGGAACAATTATTAACTTAAAACTTATTATACGAGGAGGGTGTATCATGAAAAAAATATGCTTTGTATTAATTGTCGACGCTGGTATAAATTATGGTTCAATATTTTCTCTACCATTTTTAAGGAATCAGGATGATTTGAAGGAATATTTTTCCAAACATTATGATGTTTCAATTAATTATATTAGGGATAAAAGCTCAGTTGACTATTTGGTAGTTCCCAAACCGTGTCCACCTTTTGATAATGAAAATAATCTTCCAATAATTGAAGTACCAGCAATTTTATTTATGGAAAAGGATTTTGAAAAAATAAAGACTTATATAGACAATTATTTTTCTAATAACTCATAAAGAAAATAAAAGTAGAGTAAAAAGAAGTCCGATAAAAAACGAGATTTATGTCCTTCTGTATCACCAAAATCGGTCGTTTTTGGTAATACAAAAAGACACATACTATTATTCTCGAAAACTACAGAAAAATCCCTCCACCTTAAGGCAGAGGGACTTTCCAATTACTATTTCAAACTACCTACAATCTCCGTAAAGATAACCCCAAGTGCATGTGCACCTGCATCTGGATATCCTAAGCTTCTTTCGCCAACTGTACCAGCGCGGCCCATGCGAGCTACGATTTCTTTCGTGTACTCTGCTCCTTTGACCGCTGCTTCTGCTCCTTTTTCAAAGGCAGTTTTTACGTCTACTTCGTTTGAGGCGCTATCTAACCAAGAGTCTACACATGGAGCAAGTGCGTCAACAAGTGTTTTGTCACCAACTACTGCTCCTCTGCCGAATGATCTTTCACCGATCGATTGGATGCCTTGCAATGCTGCTTGCAGCATTTCAGCGAATTCTTTCACTGTTAACTCACGCTTCTCGGCTGCTGCTTTACTAGCTGCGCGGAATGCACCGCCCCAAATTGGACCAGATGCGCCGCCGCAATGTTCCATAATAATCATCGAACAGCCATCAAGGAATGATCCGATCGTTACGTTTTCTTGTTCTACAATAGAGTGCCACTCACGTTTTAATTGCTTAAATCCTTTTGCCACACTCATTCCGAAGTCGCCATCACCAGCATGCGTATCTAGCTCACAGAACGGTACTTCATTTTTAATAATAATATCGCTCATTTTATCAACGAGATAAATCATGTTGTTTAATGTAATAACATTATCTTTAATAACAGCGTGCTCTTCCGCAGTTTCTAGTTCAAATGAAACTTCCTTCTCTTCTGTCTCTTCAAGTACATTTACGTACTCTACACTTTCAACTGGACCGTCTACTTTAAACGCTGGTGTATTACATTCTTTTGATAGTAATGTTTTTAGCTCTTCATCTAACTTCATTACCGTTAAAGACATACCAGCCATATCAATACTTGTCATATAGTTACCGACGAATACTCTATTAATTTTAATGTTTCTTGCAGCTAGTTCTCTCGTAACTGCGTTGTTAAATAAGTAAAGTTCTTGCAGTGGTGTTCCGCCAAAACCGTTAACTAGAATTGCGATTTCCTCGCCATCTTTTACTCCTAAATCTTTTACAAGGTCATTTGTCATACGGTTCGCTAGTTCATCTGCTGACAGCATTTTTTCACGCTTAATTCCTGGTTCGCCGTGAATACCTACACCGTATTCCATTTCATCTTCCGCAAGTGTGAAAGTAGGTGATCCACTCGCTGGAACTGTACAAGACGTTAATGCTAAACCGATTGTGCGCACGTTAGCCGCTGCTTTTTCTGCTACAGCTTTCACCGCTCCTAAATCCATACCTGCTTCCGCTGCTGCGCCGGCAATTTTATGAACTAAAATAACGCCCGCAACGCCGCGGCGTCCTACTGTGTACAGGCTATCTTCTACCGCAATATCATCGTCCACCTTTACGTAGTCGACTTCAATTCCATCTTCCGTCGCTAAATGCGCACCGTTTTTGAAATTCATAATATCGCCGCTATAATTTTTAATAATTAATAACGTACCTTTTTTACTAGCTGTCTCTTTAATCGCTTGGTATACCTGAATTTGTGAAGGTGACGCAAACACATCTCCGCACACTGCCGCATCTAACATTCCTTTTCCGACTAATCCTGCATGTGCCGGCTCGTGACCACTACCGCCTCCACTAATTAACGTTACTTTATTTTCGTTCATTTCTTTCTTCTTAATCACTTTATATTTTTTCAAAAGCTCAAGCTCTGGATGAGCCATAACCATTCCGTTGCACATTTCCATTACTAATGTTTCTGGTTTGTTTATAATCTTTTTCATTGTAGTTCTCCCTCAATTCCTTTAATATATTGTGATATATTTGAAATCTTCTTCTTACTAACCATGTTAAAATGAAAGCGTTTTATAGTAAACGGACAAAATGGACAATCTGTCTAAAGACACCGCTCTCATTTATAGATAGGATTTTCATATTAATAACATTCTAGGGATGATTCAGATGACCTCTTCTATAATTTCTAAAAAGATAATCGCGAACTCATTGAAGTATTTAATGGAAACAGAGTCGTTTCATAAAATATCAGTGAGCGATATTATGTTACACTGTCAAATGCGTAGGCAAACTTTTTATTATCATTTTAAAGATAAATTTGAACTATTAAGCTGGATTTATAGAGAAGAAACGAAGGAAAACATTATCGACTTTCTCGATTATGAAACGTGGGAAAACATTTTCGATTTATTATTTGATTACTTTTATGAAAATCAAAAATTTTACCGAAATGCTTTTAAAGTCATTGAGCAAAACTCGTTTAATCACTATTTATTTGAGCATACGAAAAACTTATATATGAAGATTATCGATGAACTATCTGTGAGCTGTGGATTCAGCCTTTCTGATGAGACAAAAAATACGATTGCCTCCTTTTATAGTCACGGCTTCGTTGGAACGATAAAAGATTGGATTGAAAGTAAGTGCGAAGTAGATCCTTCCATTATGTCTTCTCTTATGAAAAATATGATAAACAATCAATTACTACTATTACTGGAGCAATCAGCAAAGTAATTAAAGGGTGGCAAAAGCAATGAAAAAGATTATGAATGATGTACAAAATATCGTTCAAGATATGCTGCACGGCTTTTATTTTGAACATAACGACAAAGTAAATTACGATGAAACGAATAACATCATTTATGTAAAAGATATCGAAAAAATGAAGCAAGACGTCGCTATTATAAGTGGCGGTGGTAGCGGACATGAACCTGCTGATATTGGCTATGTAGGAAAAGGTATGCTTACAGCGGCAGTAAACGGAAGCATCTTCACTCCGCCTACAGTGGAACAAATTGCGGCGGCAACTCGCCTTATGCCAAAAGATAAAAGTATACTATTCATTATTAAAAACTTTAAAGATGACGTTGAGAACTTTCTTGCGGCAAAGCAGATCGCTAAAGAAGAAGGAAGAAAAATTGACCACATCATCGTAAATGACGACGTTTCAATTGAAGATGATGCTTCTTTTAATAAAAGAAGACGCGGCGTCGCTGGTACTGTTTTCGTTCAAAAAATACTTGGTGCGGCCGCTCTTGAAGGCCATTCTCTAGAAGAACTAACAACACTTGGCCGCTCTATCACTAAAAACTTACACACATTAGGAGTTGCTCTTTCCCCTGTCAACGATCCAGTAAAAGGAAAAGCTTCATTCACATTAAATGACGATGAAGTGTTTTATGGCGTCGGCATTCACGGAGAAAAAGGTTACCGTAAAGAAGCACTATCCTCTTCTGAAATATTAGCGATCGAACTAATGAACAAACTAAAAAGCATTTATCGCTGGAGAAAAGGAGACAACTTCGCTATCCTCATTAACGGACTCGGCGCAACTCCATTAATGGAACAATACATTTTCGCAAACGACATTCGCCGTTTGTGTGAACTTGAAGGATTGCAAGTGACATTCGTAAAGGTTGGTACACTGTTAACTTCTTTAGATATGAAGGGTGTTTCGCTTAGTTTGCTTAAGGTAGAGGATTTTGATTGGGTGAAGTGGTTGAAGGCGGATGTTAGAGTGGGTAATTGGTAAGTAAAAATTATGATGATAAAAGCCTTTAACTATAACAAGTTAAAGGCTTTTTGCAAATTGAAATATCACTCGAGCATTCAAAAGAAATTCGTAATTGCCTCACTGAATGATGACAGGTCTTCCAAATAAAGCTGGATGATAAATTAACATCGCTCCTACAAATGAACATACTAAACAAAAAATAGCCTCGTATTTTATAACTAGAGAAGAGCTGGTATCAAGCTTTTCCCCCTCTCTTTTAAATATCATTTTTAAAGCTCTATATAATAAATACCCAATAATCGCCCCGAGGGTGTTCGTAAATAAATCATCAATATCTGTAATTCTATTATTTAACAATTGATTTAACTCAATTGCCAATGAAAAAAAGAATCCTGCACATACCGTGTTTTTTATTTTTCTAAAATACGGCCAAATCATCGGTAATAAAAAACCGAACGGCATAAACAGTACGATGTTCAAAAGATACGTAGTACTACCTGCCGTATCAAATAGAGTCAAGTTGATTTGACTTACACGAATCCACGTTTCATATCTACTTATATCCCATACAGTTGCAATCTGCGTCACCTTATACACTAACGAAAGGTAGAACAGAAAAACATATACCCATAGAAAATGCCGAATAGATATGTTTCTTTTCGCTTTAAAATAAAATCCAATTTGAAATAAAATACAAAACATAATTGTAAAAAAATAAGTATACAAATAACTCATTAAAACTTCTGTATGCATGTGGAATCCCCTAACTTTACATTTTCATCTATTATTTTAGAATATAGTTTAAGAACCAGTACTTTGTTCATATGTTTAATCTTCTACTTTGTCTTCGAATATAGGGAATATATTAAAAATAAAAAAATCCCCACTTATTCATTTTCAGTCTCCTCCTTGATGTAACTTGTTTATAGGATAGAAAAAACTTTTAAAATAAAAAGTGGGGGAAATATAAAATTTTTCTTAAATTTTATGTTAGATTTTATTATTACTCTAATTACTAATCCGCTATTCGTTGTTAGGCAACAGTATGCTTAAACTTAGGTTTCACTTTATCCCTTCTCATCCCTCATACTGTAATACCCCAAATTAATAATAACCAAGAAATACCCACTCATAATTCCAGCAGCGAATGTCCACATGAATTCATGGTGTTCAATTTCATACATAATAATCGCGCCGAGTATTGCGGCTGCGAACCGATTTATCATTCCAAGCATCGGTGCTTTTTCTTTTTTTACAATGCTATCTCCGAACTTTTCAATACGCCTTCCTAAAATCCAGGCACAGTACATACTTACTAAAAGGCCAATGCTTATCCCTACGAACTGGGCTGAAAAAGGTGTCACAAGCCATCCCAATAACATTACGCCTAGCAAACAATACATTTGTATGTTGAATGATCTTAATGCCATACGAATCATGTTATACTCCTTTATCTTTCTCATTGTAATCCCATATCATCAATCCAGGCTTCAAGCTTTCAGCTATATCTTTTTTAAAATGAGGGAATTTGATTTTGCTTACCATTAAATAAGCGAGTACGCATGTACCAAACGCCACGGAAACTGGATTCTTTAAAAAACATAAAATGAGGAGACACATTGCCGCGAATGGGATTGGCATGCCGATAAAGGTCGGGAGTTTGCTTTGCTGTGTGTTAAATCTTGCAAGCCGAAGCATGCCGCAAATACTGTAAGCAAGCGCGCATATCATCCCGATAGACTGCAAATCTTTTAACGAGGCACTATATGCAAGAATAGACGGTGCCACACCAAAAGTAACTAAATCCGCAAATGAGTCTAACTCTCCACCAATTTCCGAAACAGAATCAAGTTTCCGAGCGACCATACCATCTAAAAAGTCAAACAACATACCTGTAATAATAAAAACTGCTCCCAAATAAATATCGTGAACGAAAACAGCGTAAATAGCTAAAAGCCCACATACAAAATTTGCTATCGTAATCATATTTGGTATGAAACTCATAATACACTTCTCCTCCTTTCTACTAATTGCTTCATCTACGTTCTTACTCATTACAATCAAGATCTTTCTGTTTTTCTTCCAATATGACTTTATTTATTTTCGTTAACGTATCTGTCATTTGCTCTAGGGCGTTTATATCGATTTTAGAAAAATATTTCTCAATTAATACATCATCTAACTCCGACAACCGCTCTATATACTTACTACCGTTTGGACCAAGTGTAAGAAAATACTCCCGTTTATTATTAGGGTTTACTTGTTTTGAAATCATCTTCTGTTTCTCCAATTTAGATAAAACTTGACTAACGGCACTTTTTGATATATTAAAAGTAGTCGCAATGTGATTTGCTGTCGTGTTTTCATTTAAATTAATATGAAATAGCATGCTCTCTTGCTGTCCTGTAAGACCGAATTCATCTTTTAACTCCTGGAATAGTAAAATGTAGAATTCATTATAAGCTCGGTTCATTTCATTAATTACTTCTTTATACGTTCTAGTCATAGCGTTATTCCTCCATGCTTTTATTTCGTTTTGTTTAATAGTTAAGTTTACTTAACTTAACTATATTATACCGTTATGTTCGTGTAAAGGGAAATATAACTCTACACTTTACTCACAATGATACAAAAAAGAAGACACTCTTCTAAAACAAGTTAAGTCCCTTCTTCCTCACCGCTTCCTTCATCCAAATACCCGATTAATCGTTCTGAATAATCAAAAAGAAAATCAATCAAATTCCATATAGACCCATTACTGGTTAAAATGTTATAATGGAATTACCCTACATAGTTACTCATAGCCAGACTGAGGAACTAGCGTCTTATTAAGTAATGCGCATAACTAAAATAAAAAAGACACTTTACGGTGTCTTTTTTATTTATATTCCTAGGAATCATCTCTTTTATAAACAGACTCTATCAAACAGTAAAGGAGACAAACAGATGGAACATCCTGTTGCAAGAGAATTACGTTTTATACGGGTATGTCTTATCATTTTGATTATTGTCATTGCATTCTGGGATCGTGAGAAAACTGTGGAAATTACTGATCACGGTAGCGATCCTATCTTAAACACCAGCAATATGACCCAAGTTGGTGAGAATACATTTGCATACAAAGACGAATCGAATCAAATTAAAATATTTAAGTTTAATCCAGATACAAATGAAATAAAATTAATAAAAGAGTTTTATGCTAACGAATATTAATTACATGAATTAAATAATTCAAATCTGTAGAAGGCACTTTAAAGTGTCTTTTCTTTATGAACTACAAAGTATGAAGTTCAAAGCCTTTAGCCATAATTACGACTAAAGGCTTTTTGTATGTAAGTAAATGAAAAAGGAGCTAATTTTATGGAACATAACAAAAATGGAGTGCTTGCTTTAATTGTTTTATTTGTAGGACTAGCATTTTTTGTTTTCGGTATGGTTTATCATTTATGGGGAACGGTTTAAAAATAAATAATAATTCATTTAAGAAAAAGTACTCGTATGAGTACTTTTTTAAATGTCATATAAAAACATTCTAAACTTACTTACATGCATACAATTATCAAAGATAGTTATATAATTGAGAAGGTTTTAAATTATCAATCTATATTTATGTTGATTAGGAAAGGAGCTAAAAATGTTAGAAATCATTTTTGTTGCTGCATTACTTTTATCTAGTATCATTCCCATCTTTATCAAACGGGGTTTGACGAAAAAAAATGGAGTCATTTTACTAATAAATTATGCATTATTATTTGTCACCATCATTGTAATTGGTGCAAACTGGCGTATGATTCCCGCCTATTTCTTATTGTTCGTTTTAACATTACAAGTTTTTTTGAAACCAAAAACTACAGCCGTTTCTAAAAAGTTAGTGATGAAAGTTTTAAAAGGTTTAGGAATTATCGTAACTGCTATCGCAATGTTTACATTACCTTTACTTTTTCCGATCATAACACTCCCAGAGCCTAGTGGAAAATATACAGTAGGCACGAAAGCTTTTCATTTAATTGATACAAATCGAAAAGAAACAACTGTACCAAATAATCATGGAAATCGTGAGTTAATGATACAAGTATACTATCCTGCCGCAAAAGGATCAGGGAATCCTTCTGCCTATTTTGAGAACATAAACGAACTGGGTGAACAATTGGCAGTAACAAACGGTGCTCCGTATATCGTAACGACACATTTAGGGCTGACAAAAACACATTCTTATCAAAATGCTAAGCCACTTCAAGCTAAAGAAAAATTCCCCCTCCTTTTATTCGGCCATGGGATGGGATTATATGGTCAACAAAATACATTCCAGTTAGAGGAATTAGCTAGTCAAGGCTATGTAGTAATCGCTCTTAATTTCACGGGATATGCAGCAACAACGATTTTCCCTAACGGAAACCGTGTAGACTCTATACCAATTGAAAATACACCTACGGCCTTAAATACCATAGTTCAAAAATGGGAACAGGATACTACTTTTGTTTTAAACGAAGTAATAAAAGGTAATTTCGATAAAAGTTTTAAAACGATTGCAGACTTAATTAACTATGACAAAATTGGAATGTTCGGTCACTCTTTTGGCGGAGCAACTGCCGCACAGATGCTAGTAAAGGATACGCGTATTAAAGCTGCAATTGATATGGATGGCGGATTGTTTGGCGACCCAATGCCTAAAGACGGTCCTCAGAAACCATTCATGTTGATGAATGCTGAGGCGACGATTCATTATATGAAAGAAGCCGAGAATCAAAAGACAACCGGAATCCAAAATGAATTATTGGAAATATCCTATTTAAGAAATAAAACGATTGAAAAACCGGGCGTGTACACAGTGGTAATTCCAAAAACAAACCATACCAGTTTTACAGATTTAGCAGCATTTTCACCTATTATTAATGAACCAGACGAAGATGTAGCCGCAAATTATACACTCATTAATAAACTAGTAACTAGCTTCTTTGATCAAAATTTAAAAGGGATAAACGAAAATCATTTAGAAGAAATTCAGAAGCAATATCCTGAACTTCAGCTCATGAAACACTAATAATCATTCATTTCCCTAGTCATGTAACCCCTCACTACGCTTGAGGGGTTTCTACTTTAACACAATTATAAAAAAGGCCTCATTACTGGGGCTCTCAAAAAATAATACGAATAAATGAATTAAAACAAATAATAGATAACTAAAATAGGAGTCGACAATCGTTATTTTCTTCTTATTTCTAAAGCAATATGGATATATCTTCTTAACTTCATTTGGATTGTACAAGCAAAAGAAGACATCTTAATTGATGTCTTCTTTTGCTTGTAGTTTTATGAATTTTTTTGAGCAGCTGCTCTCCAATCACGAAAAGATGTTGGGCGTCCAGAAAAAGCTCTTTGCTTTGTAACAGATGGTTTTTCTTCAGGAGTCATTGTTTTTTCTTTAAGAGTCGCTGGTTTTTCTTTAAGCGTCACTGACTTTTCTTCAAGAATAGTCACAGCTGTTTGCATTTTCTCTAACTGTTCTTTCAACAATTGTTGTTCAATCTTTAAATCCGTAAGTAAACGTAAAATCATCTCAGAATTAGCCATAAGATCCTCCTTCCCCCAATACACAGAATAAAATACAATATGTAGAAGACAAAATTCCGGTGACAAAAATAAGATCGTCAACTCTTTTTAACTTCCAAAATCCTTTTATTTTTTTAAGGACCTGCTCCATTCACCCTTAAAAACATAAATTAAATTAAATCCATTAATAAATGGTCTTTATGGAAGGAGGAGTTAATATGGGCTATGGAGGTAGTTGTGGTGGTGGCTGTGGTTTCGGCGGCGGATTTGCCTTACTTGTTGTGCTCTTCATCTTATTAATCATCGTTGGCGCTAGCTGTTGGGGCGGCGGATTCGGCTGCTAAGGAGAGGCACTCTTGAGAGTGTCTTTTTTTGATATGTGGCTCGTATACATATTGCTCATAATTTCCGTTCTGGGGATAGTATAATATTGGCTCAGCATGTCAGCTCCCCCCTAATTATTAGTTGGTTCAAATCGATATAATTCTTTTAAATATAGGTTAAAACTATATTTCTCAAGGAATAAAACAATTTAACATGGTAAAATAATAGTTGGATGGGAGTCCAATATATTATTAAAATTAAGATGGTTCAAGTCGAAGGAAGGCACCTTAGGGTGTCTTTTCTTTATGACTTCTATCATCAACAAAGGGTGATACAAACTATTACATATGTTTGTACCACCCTTTATTGATGCGTTTAGACTTCACAGTTGTTGAAGTTTTAGACTTCTCCCTTAGTGTACCCATATTATTAGAACATCCTGTAATCTGTAGACAAAATGTAGCTAATAAAAACAATATTAATAATTTCTTCAATAAATCCTCCTACATGCATAAAACACCATATGTTACAAAACAAACATAACATCAACCCTTTATAAAAACAATATAATCCTCGGTCCTTAAGCTATCTCTTAACATAGGAGTACCGCTACATATTCATCAAGCTAAGATTTTAAAATATCCTTTACTTAAGGAATTTGTAAGTATCAAGTAAGAAAAACGAGAGCTTTGTTTCGTATAATCAAAATATAAAGTGAAGGAAGAAAGATTATTTCTGGGATTAATATGCATGTGACAAGAGAAGAAAGCTACGTTTTTTTAGAATAATAATATGAGTATGTCCAAGTTTTGGAGATTGCTTGCAAATATTTTGAAGTTTTCGCACCAGAATTCTAATTACCATACCTGTTTTGTACCATCACGTATTGGAGGTTAAAACATGAATAAAAAAAAGAAAATACAAAGATCAGTACTTACCTTTCCCCTACTCTTTTCTTTAGGCGTTTCATCTTTCCCGCTTACAACAACTATTCACGCAGATACACGCGAAGAACAATCTGCTGAAAAGAAACTAGTCTCTTTAACGGAGCGTACATCATTATTTTTTGAATATCTCCAGCAAGGTAAGTATGCAGAGGCACTACAGTTGACGTCTACTGCTTTTCAATCCAAGTTTACAGCAACCACATTACAAAACTGGTGGACACAAAGTGGCGGGAGCGGGATAAAAAGCATGGGAACCCCCGTGATAAAAGAACGAAACTTGGTCCATCAGACGGTAGAAATTCCAGCAGCTACCGAAGGAACTACCATACCGCTACTCCTTAAATTCACACCTGGCGGGAAAGTAGATGAAATTGGAGAAAGGCCACCCGAAGAATCTTATACCATCCCACATCCTAGCTATGATCAACCTGACTCCTATCAAGAACGTGAAATCGTCATTGGAAATTCTACCTATCCGTTACCAGCGACATTAACAGTTCCGAAGCATCAGCGTGGTGAAAAGGTACCCGTCGTTGTTCTTGTGCATGGTGCTGGCATCCATGATCGCGATGCTACCTATTTGGGAACAAAAATCTTACGAGACCTTGCGGTGGGCCTTTCATCCAACGGAATTGCAGTGTTGCGCTATGAAAAACGTACCTTAGAACATGCATTAAAGATGAGTACAGAACCTGTTACATTAGACCGTGATACTACAGATGATGCCATATATGCAGCAAAGTCAGCAGCGCAGCAGGAAGGCATTGATCCAAATAATATTTTCATTCTCGGACATAGCCAAGGAGCTGGCACAATGCCGCGTATACTGAGCAAAGCGCCTTCCTCACTTGTTCGAGGAAGTATCTTACTCGCACCACCTGCACGCCCTTTGACTGACATTGCCATTGATCAGTATGAATACCTTGGGGCATCAAAGGAAGAAATCGATGAACTAAAAAGACAGGCTGCTTTTATTCAGGACCCTACTTTCAATCCTGACCATCCTCCAGCTGGCTACAATTTTAGGTCACCTCATTTTATGTATGATGTTTCTAGGTGGCGTCCAGTTGAAGAGGCAAAATCACGAAAAGAGCCTTTACTCATTTTGCAAGGAGCACGCGATTATCAAGTAACAGTAAAAAATGAATATACAAAATGGCAAGAAGGGCTTGCAAACCGCAGGAATGTTCAGTTCAAAAAATACCCGAAATTGAATCATTTCTTCACGGAAGGTGACGGGGAATTAAGCCTCCCTAGTGAATATGAAATCCCTGCTAATATTCCCGAGTACGTCATCCAGGACATTATTACATGGGTTAACGAGACAAAAAAATAAGAAAACATCAAAAGCCTTCATGCAATTATCATTGCGTGAAGGCTTTTTGAAACTAGTGATTCAGAGATAGCTATTATAATGCATCAAAACGAAAATTATATTTTTCTACGTACTAAATAAAACGCTAAGGAACCCATAATAACAGGTGCAACGAAGTCAAAGAAATATGAAAAAGAAAAATTAAAAAGAAAAAGAAATGGTATAAGTGTATAGATAACTGCTAGTCCTATAAATAAAGGAATTCCAAATTGAAACTCTCGACATCGTTTAATTTTCCTATATAAAACTTCCCCAATTAGACAAGCTATAAGAGCTGGTATACTACCATAAGTGACGATAGTTTTTATGAACCCCTGTAAAACGTCTGGGTGAATAAAGCTAGGATTAAAAATATATGAAATTAAGAACCATCCAAAAATAAAAGCAAATAGACTTGCAGCATAACTAACTACAAATTTTATCAAAGTAAGCAACGTAATCATCCTCACAATTCCCTAATATTATCTTCATTTTATCATTTTCTCTTAAAAAGATTCCAAAAGGGTATACTTGCCCTTCAGCTTTCTTTTTTAACGCTTGTTCAAGACGTATTTTTTGATGTTATTTTGTATAAAAAACTTTTGGGAGCAACCTGTTCTGTTAGGTTGATAGCGATGGGGTGCCGCCACATGCCCATCAACTTAAGAAATTTTACTACCCCCAATTGTCAAAAAACGTTATTCTTTCTACAAAACTAACTAGAAAGGATGACGTTTTTTATGAATCTTTCGATTCAAGA